>NZ_CP043320.1:965209-1286946 GCF_008807395.1 Pseudomonas sp. C27(2019) | reverse complement strand
GTGCAGGTTTTGCCTGTGTAGCGCAGCGCGGCACTGAGCACCGCGATGAATTAACCCCGCAAGGTTTCACCTCCAATCATGCCGGTGGCGTGCTCGGTGGAATCTCTTCGGGCCAGCCAATCGTTGCGCATTTAGCCCTCAAGCCCACATCCAGCATCACCACCCCCGGGCGCTCCATTAATACGGCGGGTGAGGCAGTAGAGATGATCACCAAAGGTCGTCACGATCCTTGCGTTGGCATTCGCGCCACACCGATTGCTGAGGCGATGATGGCCATTGTGCTGATGGATCACCTGCTGCGCCATCGTGGGCAAAATGCTGATGTGCAAGTCAGCACGCCAATACTTGCTCAGCTTTAAAACACATACCTTCAGCGAACACATGGCTGGCTTAGCTCAGTCGTGTGTAAGGCAGTCGGAGTTATGAGTGCAGTCTTGCCATATTGGCGGTTATCGAGTTTTTACTTCTTTTATTTTGCCTTGCTGGGTGCTATTGCACCCTTTATGGCGTTGTATTTTGACCATCTCGGTTTTTCTGCCGCGCGCATCGGTGAGTTGATTGCCATTCCCATGCTAATGCGCTGTCTTGCGCCTAGCTTATGGGCGTGGCTAGCGGATCGCAGTCAAAAACGCTTAGCCATCGTGCGCCTTGGTGCTATCTGCACGCTCTTGTCATTTAGCCTTATCTTTTTTAGTCAAAGTTTTGCTTGGCTGGCTCTGATCATGGTGTTGCATGCGTTTTTTTGGCATGCCATCTTGGCTCAGTTTGAAGTGATTACTTTAGCCCACCTTGGCGCGCAGAGTGAGCGCTATAGCCAGCTGCGTTTGTGGGGGTCAGTGGGCTTTATGCTGGTGGTGATTGGCTTTGGTTATCTTTTTGATCAGGTCGGTTTAGCGTATTACCCTTGGGCTATTTTGGCGGTAATGAGTGGTATTGTGCTCAGCAGTTTTTGGGTGCCTGCACGACCAGAGCCGTTGGTCACTCAAGCAATCACAGGCAACAACTCAACAGCCGCTGCGCGAGCCACCAGCATCAAGCCGGTTGTGATATTTTTGCTTGGCGTGGCTTTAATGCAGCTCTCACACGGCCCGTATTACACTTTTTTAACCATTTATCTGATTGATTTAAATTACTCGCGCGCCATGATTGGCTGGCTATGGGCGCTGGGTGTGCTGGCAGAGATTGGCTTATTTGTCATAATGCCTTGGCTATTGCGCCACATACGCTTAAAACACATCATCATTATCAGCCTGTTACTTGCAGCCTTGCGCTGGTGGTTGCTGGGCTTTTATGCCGACTCATTGTTGGTGTTACTGTTTATACAGGTGCTGCATGCCGCTACCTTTGGCAGCTTTCATGCCGCAGCGATTCACTTTGTGCAGCGCCATTTTGCGGCACATAAACAAGGGCAAGGGCAGGGCTTGTATGTGTCGTTTTCTGGTATCGGCGGTGCGTTAGGCGCATTATATGCCGGTTATACATGGCAAACTCTAGGCGCTGGGATAACCTTTGCGCTGGCCAGTGCAGTCGCGCTGTTGGCAGCCGTACTGCTGTTGTTTGGCCTAGCCGGTATCGAGAACGCGCAATCAAAATTATCAAAGGACAGTAATCTATGACATTCACTCGTGAACAGCTCTGCGAGCAGATTATTCAAGCAGGCCGGTTTCTGTATGCGCGTGGTTGGTCACCGGCCACCAGCAGTAATTACTCTGCACGCCTGTGTTGCGAACGTGTGCTGCTGACTGTTTCTGGCAAGCATAAAGGCCAGCTGATAGAGGCTGATATTCTCGCTACAGACTTGCAAGCGCAGAGCCTTGAGCCCAGTAAGAAACCTTCTGCAGAAGCCTTATTGCACACACAGCTGTACAACTGGCAGCCGACTATCCAAGCTGTTTTGCACACACACTCAGTCAACGCCACAGTATTGTCGCGCATCGAGCCCGCTGGGCAGATTGAATTTTGCGATTATGAACTGCAAAAAGCATTCAGCGGTATTAACAGCCATGAACAGCCGTTGCTCGTGCCAATATTTGCAAATGACCAAGATATCCCGCGCTTAGCTAAACACGTGCAACAGTGGCTGGATAGCCACCCAGATTGCCAAGGTTACTTAATTCGTGGACACGGTCTATATACTTGGGGTGCATCCATGCAAGATGCCTTACGCCAGATTGAGGCGTTTGAGTTTTTATTAGAGTGCGAGTTAAAAGTACGTGCTTGTATGACGCGCGACTAACTGGCACTTTACCGCTACCGTTTATTTTGAGGTTTTATTTATGAGTCAGCTGTTTGTCTACCACACCGCCCAGCCTAAGCTGGCTATTAAGGTGCTAAACCATGTTGAAGATATCAGCAGCACCTTAGCTCAAGTGGGTGTGCGCTTTGAGCATTGGCAGACCCAACAAGGACTGACTGCAGAATCTTCAGCTAAGGACGTGTTGACAGTCTATGCCGATGACATCGCGCGCTTAAAAAAAGAAGGCGGCTATGTAGCAGTAGATGTTATTAGTCTCGATGAAAAACACCCTGACAAAGAGGCTTTGCGCGCTAAGTTTCTCGATGAGCATATCCACAGCGAAGATGAAGTGCGTTTCTTTGTCTCCGGCCGGGGTTTATTCAGCTTGAATATCGATCAGCATGTGTATGCGGTGTTGTGTGACAAGGGCGCCTTGATCTCAGTACCTGCTGGGAGCAAGCATTGGTTTGATATGGGCGAGCATCCTCGTTTTACTGCACTGCGTTTATTCAACAACCCTGAGGGCTGGGTCGCACAGTTCACAGGCGATACCATTGCACAGCACTACCCAACGCTGGATGATTTGCTATGAGTATCAAAGCCATTTTGACCGACATCGAAGGCACCACCAGCTCAATTGCCTTCGTGTATGAGGTGCTATTTCCCTATGCCAAGCTGCACCTGCCTGATTATGTGCGTGCATGTGCTGAACAGGAGCCACAAGCGCAACTGCTGCAAGCTGTACGGGATGAAGCGCAAGAGCCACAGGCCGATGTTGAGCGTGTGATAGCTATCTTGCTGCAATGGATGGAGGGCGATGTCAAAGCCACTTCATTAAAGACCCTACAGGGCTTGGTATGGCAGCAGGGCTACGAAACAGGTGAGATCAAGGGTCATGTTTACCCTGATGCAGTCACCGCACTGCACGCTTGGCAGCAGCATGGTTACGCGCTGTATGTGTATTCTTCAGGTTCTGTGCAGGCGCAAAAATTAATTTTTGGCTACTCTGTGGCAGGCGATTTAACCCCATTGTTTTCCGGCTACTTTGATACCACCTCTGGGCATAAGCGTGAGCAAGAATCCTATGCACGCATTGCGCAAGCGCTTGATCTACCCGCGGAGCACATTTTATTTTTATCCGATGTAGTAGAAGAGCTTGATGCAGCACAAGCCAGCGGTATGCGCACCTGCGGTTTAGCACGCAATCAAGGTGTACTGGCAGGACATGTGGCTGTCGAAAATTTTGCGCAAATTGACCCAGCAGCGTTTTAGTTATCAGCAAACCTCGTTAAAACTGCAGAATTGTTAATTTTCATAACAAATTTAACCTGACTGCTTTGCTAGGTCTTTATTCACAAGGGCTAATTAGCGTACACTGCAACTATGATTGTGAGGAGTTACCATGAGTACGATTAATATTACCGAAGCAGCTCAAGCCTATTTAGGCGATTTACTGAAAGGCCAAGATACCCCAGGTATTGGCATTCGTGTTTTTATTACCCAGCCCGGCACAACCTATGCCGAGACCTGCATTGCTTATTGCAAGCCTGAAGAACAAAAACCTGAAGACACACCTTTAGTACTGCCTGCGTTTACAGCTTGGATTGACGCACTAAGTGAGCCTTACCTCGAAGATGCTGTGGTTGATTATGCAACTGACCGCATGGGCGGCCAGCTAACGATTAAAGCACCTAACGCGAAAGTACCGATGGTCAGTGAAGACAGCCCGCTGTCTGATCGTGTTAACTACTACCTGCAGACTGAAATCAACCCAGGCCTTGCCAGCCATGGTGGTGAAGTCAGCTTGATTGATATTGATGACGGTATCTTAATTTTGCGATTCGGCGGCGGCTGCCAAGGCTGCGGTCAGGCAGACTATACCCTGAAAGAAGGCATTGAAAAGACCTTGATGGCGCGTATCCCTGAAGTTAAAGGCGTGCGCGACATCACCGACCACAGTATTACCGAGAACGCGTACTACTAATGCCGTGATGAGCAGGGGACTTTAGTCAAATAGATCACGCATGCGCTAGGTTATAAACTAGTTGCTGCAAGATAAGCTTGAACACTACCCTGCAAAAGCTTTAGCGTGCAAAAACACGCACACTGCTGAGTTGGTTGATCCTAGCTCAAGCGGTTCTTTACGACTCTATTTCTTGATATGCGAATACCAAGACCTAAAAAAACCGCTAGCAGCCACAAGCTGTTATCGGTTTTTTTACTTTAAAAGAGCAGCAAACTCACATTCTTTTAGTTTTTAATTAATTGGCCCTGTTCAAAGCTCAGTAAGCATGCTAAAACCTGCTAGCTGCTTGATAAAAAAGGGAAAATAATGAACAAATCCGAATTAATCGAGCGTATTGTTGACCGGCAACAACAACTGTCTGTACGCGATGTTGAGTTGGCAGTGAAGACCATGCTGGAACACATGACGCAAATGCTATCGTCTGGAGAGCGTATTGAAATTCGCGGCTTTGGAAGTTTTTCTGTGAGCTACCGAGCACCGCGTGTGGGGCGTAATCCCAAGACAGGGGAAACAGTTGAGTTGCAAGGTAAATATGTACCCCATTTCAAACCAGGTAAAGAGTTGCGCGACCGGGTCAATGATGGGTAATCTGATGTTTAATATTTAAGTGACCACAGAGGGTCCTATGCAAAGCTTGAAACGCTTACTTATTGTTATTATCGCTTTGGCTTTAGCTGCCAGCGTTGTGTTTTTCACCTTAGAAAATCGCGGTCTGACGCAGTTGGTATTTTTTGGCTGGCAAACACCTGAGCTCCCCCTAGCGCTTTATATACTGAGTGCTTTTGTTATGGGCCTCGTTATTGGACCCTTACTGTCTTGGTGGCCTCACCAGCGTTTACGCATACGCTACAACAAACAGATTAAGCAGCTGAGTGCTTGTGAAAAGCGTATCAAAACACTGCAAGAGAGTAATACGGCTGATGAGAGCAAAGCGCTGCCGCATACTGAGCCTGTTAAAACGCCATAAAATCTATTAACAGGCAGCAAGGCTGAGTTAGGTATTAGCTTAGCCTTGCTGTCTTCTTAGTGCTGTTCACATTGGGCTTGAACGGCCAGTCATTTCTCTAGCCATTTCTGTGGCATAGCTATCTGTCATGCCACCAATGAAATCTATGATGCGCATAAATGATGTATACAGTGGCCAGTCTGCCTGCGGCGCCCCATGCCCAAGCAAATCAAAAATACGCTGATTTTTAAACGATAATGTGCCCTGATCATGCAGCTCAAGAGCGGCACCACAAAATGCATTGAGTAAAACTTCCAGCGTGGTGTAAGCACCGATTTCATGCAGCGTTTTACGCTTATCTTGGAAGATTTTTTCACGTGCCAACGCCTTAGCGCTGATTACACAGGTTTTTGCGGGGCCATGCATATGCTCAACTAAATCACCTTCTAGCCTTCCTGCCATCAAAGCAGGCAGCTGCTCGACAAAGGCTTGAGCCGCTGCATTGGTGAGGTGCTCGATCGCTTTGCCGCGTAGAATCGCCAGTTTGCGCCGCCGAGAGTCATTCGGACCAAGCAGACGGTAGGTTTCTGGTAAATCATCGCCAACTAAGTTAAGCAACAGCGTCTCGACTTCAGCATAGTCGAGCAAATCCATTTCAATGCCGTCTTCTAGGTCAATCAAGCCATAACAAATATCATCTGCTGCTTCGACTAAATAGACTAGCGGATGCCGTGCCCAATGCTCATCACCCAGTTTTGGAATACCCAGTTTGTTTGCGATTTTTTCTAACAGCGGTAATTCATTTTGATAGCTGCCAAATTTATTTTTTTTATAGCCCTGCGCACTGGCATGCTTGGAGCTCCATGGGTATTTGGTAAATGCACCGAGAGTTGCATAGGTTAAACGCATACCACCATCAAACTGATGGTATTCGAGTTGCGTCAGCACACGAAAACCTTGAGCATTACCTTCAAAGTTCAGAAAGTCCGCACGCTGCGCTGCACTCATACTTTCGAGCCAACCATTCTTTGCAGCTTGGGCAAACCAATGCCTGATCGCATCTTCACCTGAATGGCCGAAAGGCGGGTTACCGATGTCGTGCGCAAGGCAGGCAGACTGCACAATCATGCCTAAATCACTGGGTTCACACCAGTCAGGCAGAGTAGGGCGTATCATTTCAGCCACACGCATTGCCAGCGAGCGCCCGACACAACTGACTTCGAGCGAGTGGGTTAAGCGGGTATGGATATGATCATTACTGGAAACAGGATGGACTTGTGTTTTGCGACCCAAGCGACGAAATGCGCCTGAAAAAATAATACGGTCATGGTCTTTATGAAAAGGGCTGCGCCCGACCTCTTCGGAGCTGGCAGAGGCTTTACCTAAACGCTCACGATTTAATAATTGATGCCAATCCACTGTGCACCCTCAACATACGCATTCAAGATATGCACGACTAAGGCGTCGTGCGTTTTTTTCGACTATCAGCTGGCACAGCAGCACTGTCAGCGCTCCCAGATGGCGCGACAAACAAAGGCAGTAGGCTGGATGCCATACGCATAACAGAGAGCAGATTACTTGCTGAGCTGCGTTTACGAGCTATAAAAAAGCTAGCCACGGTCACGCCTGCTACCAGTAACAGAGGGTTTGATCCTTGCAATAAACGTTTTTGATAGGTGCGTATTTTGTGCACGGGCTCGACTAAAACCATAGCTTCATGGCGCACTTTTTGTCGATTTAACTCCAGACGCATCTGAATAAGTTGCTTGCGCAATGCAACTGGATCATCTTTATTTGGCTGTACTGTCATGGCAAAAACTGCTCTTTAGTTCTTTTAAGTTCTTGCAGAGTCGCACTAAAGGGTGCTTGTGCATTACGTTGGGCCGATTTAACACGCCAGATGCATAGCAATCCGAGCCCTGCATAAAAAGCCGACATAACCAGCAATAGCAAGTGCTGATACGCATGCCAAAACAAGACAATCAGCAAACCATTGAGCAGTAAAAACAGCATAAAACCACAGGCAGCACTGAGGCCAAGCCAGATCAGCTGCTGGCTGCTATGATTTTTTTGTTCTTGCAGTTCAAGAGCAAACAGCTCGGCATGATCGCTGAGTAAATCCAAAGACGCAGCGCCTAAGCGCCGCGTTGTATCTGTAAAATTGTGTTCCGACATGGTTAACGCCTAGACACCAGAAGGCCTAATAAAAAGCCAACACCAGCGCCAATCGCTAAAGACTGCAGTGGGTGCTCGCGAACATATTCTTCACTGTCGTGCAATACTTCTTTACCACGCTCGCGTATAGCCTGTTCGGTTGAACCGAGGGCTTGACGCGCCCGTTGAAGACTTGAGTGGATTTGCCCGCGCAGCTCTTCAGCCTTTTCGCCAGTCAGCTCGGCAGAATGCTGCAACAACTGTTCAGTATCAGAGACTAAGGCTTTAAATTCAGATATTAACTGTTGACTGTCTGCGGATGTGTTTTTTTTAGCCATGATTCATGTACTCCAAAAAGAAACTCAAGATATGTCTTACAGTAGAGTCAATGTAACTGCAATCAGTTCAGCTTTAAAGAAACTCTTTTATATCTTTATAAAAACAAACCCGCCTTGTGAGCGGGTTTGTCTAACACAGTATACGCAGCTTTAAATTATAGCAGCGGAATTGTGTAGCTTACGATCAGACGGTTTTCGTCCACTTTACCGACGCTGATATCAGAGCGAACGGTTGAGTTGCGCCATTTAACACCAAGGTTTTTCAGTGGGCCTTCTTGGAAGACATAGCCGATATCAGTATCGCGCTCCCACTCGTTACCACGAGACTTCTTAACACCTGCAGCAGTATAACCCATATCAATGTTGCTACCTTTAACATAGCGGGTCATCAAGTTAAGGAGCCTCTGAATAACTCCCCACTTTTTGCGATAATAGCCGCATCGACCTTTTTTTAGCCCAGTGAGCCGAATCATGAGCCAACTGACCTTTGCCGAAGCAGAGTACCAGAACAAAAAGCGTAAGACGCGTCGTGAGATTTTCTTGGAAAAAATGGATGCCATTATTCCTTGGAAGCGCTTGGAGAATCGCGCCGCTAAGCATTACCCAAAAGGTGAAATGGGGCGTCCCCCTTATCCGCTCAGTGTGATGCTGCGTGTGCATTGCTTGCAGTTGTTCTACAACCTTAGCGATCCTGCTCTGGAAGATTCGCTGTATGAAATTGAATCAATACGCCGCTTTGCAGGATTGCGTTTGTCAGACAATATTCCTGATGAAACAACGATTTTAAACTTCCGTCACTTCCTTGAAAAGCATGGGCTGGGCAAGCTATTTCTGAAGGAAATTAACAAGCACTTGCAGCATCAAGGCTTGCTGTTTCGCGAAGGCACCATTGTGGATGCCAGCATTATTTCCGCACCGAGCTCAACGAAAAATCAAAGCCGCAAGCGCGACCCAGAAATGCATTCCAGCAAGAAAGGCAACCAATGGCACTTTGGCATGAAGATGCATATCGGCGTGGATGATGTCACAGGTATGATTCATAGCGTGGAAAGTACGGCTGCCAATGTGCACGACGTAACCATGACTGCAAGCCTTCTACATGGCGAAGAAAAGCGTGTATTTGGTGATGCTGGATACCTAGGTGTTGAAAAACGCAGGGAAAACAAAGAGCGCAAAAATCTTGCCTGGCTGATCAGTGCTCGAATCAGTAAGCGTAAAACCATGACCGAAAATGAGCAGGAAATTGAAAAAATGAAAGCCAAGCTACGCGCTAAAGTTGAGCATCCGTTTCGCTACATCAAGTGCGTATTTGGCTATAACAAAGTCCGTTACAAAGGGCTTGATAAAAACCATAACCGTTTATGCCTGCTAGCAGGACTAACGAACCTCATGATCAGCAGAAAATACTTGCTGGCTTAGGGTTAGTGCGCCCTTAATCCGCCAAAACGGCGAATTAAGGGCTAAAAGAGGTGGTTTTACCTCGAAAACGGCCTTTTTTAGCTGTTTTTTTGAGTTTTCGAGTCATTTTCTGAAAAGCTCAATAATAAGCTGAGATTTTCAGAGGCTCCTTAAGACCAGGAATACCTAGGCCAGCAAAGTTGTAGTCATAACGCACTTGCCATGATTTCTCATCTTGTGCAGCAAAGTCACGCACCTGTACATAGTTAGTCAGGAACGGATCTGTTTCACCAAGGTAGGCATAGCCGGTATCACCAGACATTTTCTGATAGCCTAAACCGAAGCTATTGTAACCCAGCGTGTAAGTCAGCATTCCAGAGATAGCTTTGTTATCAATGCCGCTTTTGCCGTCTTCTGATGTTTTTGCATAACGCAAATCAGTTTTCAGTGATTGGCCATCAGCGATGGGTAAAACATACACGCCATTGACAATATGCTGCTTATAGAAACCATCCAATTTGCCATAATGGTAACCTGTGCTTAAGCCTGTATCGCCCCACTTGTAGTTCAAGCTAGCAAAGTCAAATGCATTGCTGTCTTGTCTTTTGTTGGTTGCTTCATGCGCTTTGCTCTTAGCAGCATACTTTAAGCTTTTGCTGTATATGGGGTTAACTTTGAGCGCCTGATGATCTTGTGAAGCTCTGTTATTGACGCGATCTAAGCGCCCTAAATCAACAGACAAACCTTCAATTTCTTGAATATTTACCATGCCACCTCTGAATAACTGAGGCAGCAAACGTGAGTCACTAGAAGAAATTACTGGCAGCTTAGGCATTACCGTGCCAACTTTCAGTACGCTGTTTGAAGCGCGGAATTTTGCAGTTGCACCCATTTTGCTGTAATTGTCTTGTGCTTTATCAGTTTCTCTATCTTGTAATAAAAGAACTGTTCCAGAGGTACCACGCCCTGAGTCAAGCTTTAAACCTAGCGCACCAATGAGGTCAATACCGAAGCCGACGGTACCTTCAGTAAAACCTGATTCGTACTTAAGCAAAAAGCCTTGTGCCCACTCTTCGCTTTTACTGCGAGTCTCTCCACCACTTCCTTTAATAGTGGGATTGCTTACGTTAGGCGTAGTGTTGGAATTACGAAAATCGCGATTCATGTAAAAGTTGCGCAGCTCTAAGCTGGCTTTGCTGTCTTCGATAAAAGCAGCTTGAGCTGCTATTGGGAGGCTCATAGCAACGGCTAACGTGCCGAGACTGATTGAACGTGCTAACGGGCTAAATTTCATTGTTGTGGTTCTCCGAGATGCGGACGAGGTCGGTCAAATAACTAGACTAGTAGTGTGACAGACGAACTACATCACGCCTATCGATACAAGGTCATTTAGACATTGGTCGATAAAGACTGCAAATGTGAAGTGAGTGGTTTTTAGCTTCAGCATTGCTGCGCGTCACCATTTGTCGTATGAAACTGGCACACTAGTGCATATTTAATTCAGGACAGCATGTATGCCAGCCACCCAGACGCCTCAGCCAGGCTTTATTGTTGCGCACAGCAACCACTTGGAAGAACTGCGTGATTTAGTCGTGCAGTGGACAAAAATCGATCCTTTACAGCCTCTTGAAAATGAAAACATCTTGGTGCAAAGCAACGGTATTGCGCAGTGGTTAAAGCTGGCGTTAGCCAGTGATAGTGGCTGCGCAATTGCCGCAGGCTTAAAAGTTGGTTTGCCTGCACGTTTTATCTGGCAGATCTATCGTCACGTGTTGGGCACTGAGAGTGTTGCGCAAAGCTCACCCTTTGATAAAGCACCACTGACTTGGCGTTTAATGCGCGTGTTAGCACAGATCATTGACCAGCCCGCCTTTGCACCGTTGCAGCACTTTTTGGCTCATGACCCAGACCTACGCAAACGCTACCAACTGGCTGAGCGCTTGGCTGACTTGTTTGATCAATACCAAGTGTATCGCTCGGATTGGTTGAAAGACTGGGCGTTGGGCGACGATCAATTACGGCAAATGGATGGCCAGCCTTCAGTCAGCCTAGAGAAAACCCAGGCGCGCCAGCCAACCGTAGCCTGGCAAGCAGCGCTCTGGCGCGTGCTGATTGCTGATATTGGTGAAGAGGCCATCCATAGTAGCCGCGCAGCGGTGCATCCACGCTTTATTCAAGCGATGCAAAACTTGCAGCAGGCGCCAGCAGGCTTGCCGCGGCGCATTATTGTCTTTGGGATATCCTCACTGCCTGCGCAAATGGTTGAAGCTTTAGCAGCGATCAGCCGCTTTAGCCAAGTGATGCTCTGCGTGCACAATCCTTGTCAGTTTCATTGGGCGGATATTGTTGAAGATAAACAATTGCTACGCCATGAGTACCGTCGGCAAAGTCGCAAAGCAGGCTTCCCTGAGGCTTTATCGATTGAACAGTTACACCAATTTGCTCACCCTTTATTAGCCGCTTGGGGCAAACAGGGGCGCGACTATATTAGTCTGTTGGACCAATATGACCAGCTGGAAAGTTATCAGGCGCAGTTTAATAATCAAGGGCAACGCGTTGATATCTTTGAAGATGGCAAAACAGCAACACTGCTCGAACAGCTGCACAATGACATTTTACATTTACGACCCTTAGCTGACACCCAAGCCACATGGCCGACTGTGAACCCGCTGACTGATGACTCTTTGCGTTTTCATATTACGCACAGCGCACAACGAGAAGTGGAAGTTTTGCATGATCAATTGCTGGCCTGCTTTAACGCTGACCCTAGTTTAAAACCGCGCGATATAATTGTCATGGTGCCCGATATCGACAGCTATGCACCACACATTCAAGCGGTGTTTGCCCAACATGCACGTGATGATCTGCGCCAGATTCCCTTTACCGTGTCTGATCAAGCGGAGCAGAGCACAGAGCCCTTACTGATTGCTTTACATGAGTTACTGCGTTTACCTGAATCACGCTTGACCGTCACCGATATTATGAGTTTCTTAGATGTGCCAGCAATGCGTGCGCGCTTCGCCATCGATGAAGCACATTTACCCATTTTGCAAAACTGGCTCGCTGGGGCGGGGGTGCGCTGGGGACTAAATGCGACGCACCGTGAAAATTTTTCCTTGCCAGCCAACCTCACGCAGAACACTTGGGACTTTGGTCTGCAACGTATGCTGCTAGGCTATGCCATGGGTGACAGCGATGCCTATGCAGGTATTCAGCCGTATGACGAAGTCGGCGGCCTTGATGCCGCATTGATTGGTCCGCTGACCCATTTTCTTGATGCGCTGCAGGGCTTGCATGCGCAGCTGAGTGTCATCCAGCATGTCTCTGACTGGCGCAGTATCTTCCTCAATCTACTTGAGCAGTTCTTCTTGGTTGAGGAGGATGCAGAGTATTTATTAGTGCAACGCATGCGTGAAGGCTGTGAGTTGTGGGCCGAGCTGTGTGAGCACGCTCAGCTCGACGAGCCACTGAGCCTAGCTGTAGCCCGTGAAGCATGGCTTAGCAATATTGAGAGTGATCATCTGAGTCAGCGCTTTTTAGCCGGTTCCGTCAACTTTTGCACATTGATGCCGATGCGTGCCATTCCGTTTCGTATGGTCTGTTTGCTGGGGATGAATGATGGTGATTATCCGCGGGTACAGGCGCCATTAGACTTTGACTTAATGGCTAGCGACTACCGTCCCGGCGACCGCTCACGGCGTGAGGATGATCGCTACTTATTATTAGAGGCACTACTGTCAGCCCGTGAAAAACTGTATATCAGCTGGGTAGGGCGCAGCGTGCGGGATAATACTGAGCGTCCACCTTCAGTCTTAATTGCGCAGCTACGTGACCACCTACGCAGTGGCTGGCGTTTAGCTGAGGACACGTCGCTACTGGATGCGCTGACGACCGTACACCCCTTGCAACCGTTTAGTCAGCATTATTTTTCCAATCAAACCGACACAGCAGCTTTATTTACCTACGCATCGGAGTGGGCTGTTTTACATCAAACACTTGATCAGCACGGCACAGATGCTCTCGCTGACTTTGTTCCTGCCAGTAGCATTACCCCAGAGATGTTGCAGCGTTTTTTAGCAGACCCAGTGAAATATTTCTTTAGTGAACGCCTTAAAGTGTATTTGGATCAAGCTGAGCTTGAGCTATACGAAGATGAACCCTTTGCTTTGGATGGTTTACAGCGCTTTAGCCTGCAACGAGAGTTACTCAATGTAGGTCAGCATGCCGATGCACAGGCTGATTTTTCGGTGGTCTTGCAGCAGCACAGTGAAAAGTTACAGCGCAGTGGCGCGCTCCCCTTATGCGCCTTTGGTGAGCGCGCACGTGAAGAGTTGATTGAGCCGCTGCTCAGTCAATTAGAACGCTACCGCAGCCATTGCCAGCATTGGTCACAGCTAGAAGATAGCGCACGCATTATTGATTTACGCCACGGGCTGGTGCATTTAGAAGGTTGGCTGGCCGGCTTACGCCGCACAGAGCAAGACAATACAGAGGCTAGCGAGTATGCGCGGATTGAATTGTTACCCGGAAAAATACATGTTGGACGCGAGCGGCGTTGGCATCGTTTATTACGGCCATGGGTGCAGCATGTGTTGCTCAATGCTAGCGGTGCGCAAACTCAAACCCTGATTTTTGCCCAAGAAAGCAGTATAGCCTTTGCCAGTATTGCAACAGATAGTGCTACAAAAATTGCCCATGACTGGCTGGAGGCGTGGCAGCATGGTCTTAATGCGCCGTTACCGGTGGCGCTAAAAACCGCCATGAGCTTTTTAAAGGATCAGTCTGATGATAAGGCTAAAACTGTGTATGAAGGTGGCTTTAATGTCAGCGGTGAGGTGCAAAACAGCGCAGCGTTAGCGCGTCAGTTCCCGACCTTTGCTGACTTAGTGGCAGATGGTGATTTTAGCTTTTGGGCGCAACAATTGTACGGCTCGCTATTTAATGCTGAGATTATCAATCTAGATCGCCAAGGAGATGCGCAATGAGCCATTTTCAGACAACAGAACGGCCTTTGGCATTGCAGTTTCCCTTGTATGGTAGTCGCTTAATTGAGGCCAGTGCCGGGACAGGAAAAACCTACACCATTGCTGCGCTGTATATACGCTTAATTTTACAGCACGGCATTGACTCACAGGCCGCTTTTACGCGCGCTTTATTGCCGCCAGAAATTTTAGTGGTGACCTTTACCGATGCCGCAACGCAAGAGTTACGTGATCGAGTGCGGGCCAAACTCGTTGAAGCGGCACAGGTGTTTCGTCAAGAGCAGGGCGCACCAGACAATTTATTAAAGCAGTTACGCAGCGATTACCCACAAGAGCAGTGGGCAGCGTGCGCCCAGCGCCTAGATCAGGCCGCACAATGGATGGATGAAGCAGCGATTTCAACCATTCACTCTTGGTGTCAGCGCATGTTGCGCGAGCATGCCTTTGATAGTGGCAGTTTGTTTACCCAAACTCTAGAAACTGATCACAGCGATTTATTAGCCTTGGTGGTTAAAGATTATTGGCGTCAGCAGTGTTACCCCCTCCAAGATAGCAATGTGCTGTGGGCTTTAGAACATTGGCAGCAGCCTGATGTATTGCAGCGTAAAATCAGCCCCTTATTGAATGCACAAAAAACAGCGGCCAAGCCTGATGATCCGCAGCAAACACTGGCGCAATTATTAGATAAGGGTATTGCCAAGCAACAGCAAACACTGCGTGATTTAAAAGCCCCTTGGCAACAATGGACACAAGAGCTGCGCGATATGCTTGACGCTGCTGTAGAGGCCAAGGCAGTCAATGGTTCTAAGGTTCGACCATCTTATTATTTGCCATGGTTAGAGAAAATTAATAGCTGGGCAGCAGACGACAACCAAGTACAACTCGATATTGGCAAGGGTTTAACGCGTTTAACGCCTGATGGTTTACATGACGCGTGGAAAGACAGCAGCGCCGTACCTCAGCATCAGGCTTTAGATGCCATGCAGCAGCTACCAGATGCGCTGGATAACTTGAATCGCGCACTGGATGAGCAAGCACTATGGCACGCGGCAAGCTGGATTAAGCAGCGCTTTAATCTAGAAAAACAACAACGCGCGCAAATGGGTTTTGATGACATGCTTACGCGCCTTGATAGCGCCTTGCGAGGGCCAAGTGGCACGCGTCTGGCTGAGGTTATTCGTCAGCAGTTCCCAGTGGCCTTAATTGACGAATTCCAAGACACCGACCCACTGCAATACCGTATTTTTGACGCTGTGTATCAGATTGAAGCTAACAATAGCGCAACGGGATTATTTTTAATTGGCGATCCAAAGCAAGCGATTTACAGCTTTAGAGGCGCCGATATCCATACCTACCTTTATGCACGTAAAGCGACTGATGGGCGGCATTACAATCTTGAAACCAACTTTCGCTCTACCGAGTCAATGGTCAATGCGGTCAATCAGCTGTTTGAGTTATCTGAACAGCGCACAGACAGTCAGGGTGCCTTCCTGTTTAAAGAAAAATCGAGTAATGCCTTGCCGTTTCTGCCTGTTAACGCCAAGGGCCGTAACCAACAATGGTGGGTTGCTGGAGACAATCAGCCGGCGCTGAATATTTGGCTATTAGATTCGCAAGAACCTCTATCGCGAGCGCAGTACTTAGAGGACATGGCCGCAAGCAGTGCCTCTGAAATTGTGCGCTTGCTCAATCTGGCGCAGCAAGGTAAAGCCGGTTTTAAAGATGCCGATGACCAATTACAAGCATTGCAGCCTAATGATATTGCGGTCTTGGTGAGAGACATGCATGAAGCACAGGCGATTCGTAAACATTTAGCGCAGCGTCATGTGCGCAGCGTATATCTGTCCGATAAAGACTCCGTGTTTGAAAGCCAAGAAGCGCAGGATGTACTGACTTGGCTGCTGGCGTGTTTGCACCCAGACAACGAGCGGGCCTTAAAATCGGCCTTAGCTAGCAGCACCTTTGCTTTACCGCTGAGCGAATTGGAACATATTAACCAAGATGAGTTGCTTTGGGAGAAGCGGGTTTTACAATTTCAGGGCTATCTTAAAAGCTGGCATAAACAGGGCGTATTGCCAATGCTGCGCAAAATCATGCATGACTTTCAGCTGCCTCAGCGCTTGGTGCAGCGAGCAAATGGCGAGCGCGCCTTGACCAACTTGCTGCATTTAGCTGAATTGCTACAGCATGCCGCGCGTGAACTGGATGGCGAGTTTGCTTTATTACGTTACTTACAAACCGCTTGTATTGGCCAGGCTGGCAGCGCTCAAGAGCAAGTTCTGCGCTTAGAAAGCGATGAATCATTGGTACGGGTAATCACCATCCATAAATCGAAAGGCCTAGAGTATCCGCTCGTATTTTTGCCGTTTATTTGTGGGTTCCGTGCTCAAGAAGGCAAGCAGCCGTTTACTATTCAGGTGGATGGTAAGCGCCAGTTGATGCTGCATGCTGATCAGCAGAGCCTTGTCCAAGCCGAGAAAGAGCGCTTAGGGGAAGATTTACGCTTACTCTATGTTGCCTTAACTCGAGCACGTCATGCCTGCTGGTTAGGCATGGCCGACTTAAAAAAAGGCCGAGGCAAGACGTCAGTGCTGCACCATAGCGCTATTGGCTATTTGTTAAATAACGGACAAGCACTGGCCACCAGTCAAGGTTTAGAACAATGGCTAGAGCCTTTTAAGCAGCTCGACGGTCACTCTAATTTGATCAGTGCTGTAAGCGCCTTACCAGAACCTACCGATGACTTTTTACACAATAATTTAGCGGACTTTGAAGCCAAATGGCGCAAACCGCTACGGCGCACCCGCGAGCACTGGTGGATTGCTTCATACAGTGCATTGCGTCTTACCGCAGAAGCGCCAGTAAGTGACGCCAAATCCGCTGAACGTGTAGAGGACCTAGCACCGCAGACAGCGCTGGCACAAAACATCAGTGACGACGAGCAAGATGACCTTACTGCAGCTTCGCTGCCAAGCACTACAGCGTCACACATACCAGAAGGCATGCACAGTTTTCCACGTGGCGCGAAACCCGGTACGTTTTTGCACGGATTGTTGGAGTGGGCGGCTGAGCAAGGCTTTGCGGCAACACTGCAAGACCCCGAAGGCGCGCAGACCTATATTCAAGCACGCAGCGAAAGCTATGGTTTTGAGGCATATAGCGATCTGCTTTTGTCGTGGTTAAAGGATTACCTCACGTACCCTTTTATGATTGATGGGCAGCCGATGGTTTTATCTGAACTGCAGCATTACCAAGCAGAGATGGAGTTTTGGTTTGCTACCAGCAAAGCCGACACCCAGTTACTTGACCAGTCTGTGCGTGAGTTTGTGTTGGCAGATGCGCCACGCCCCTATTTAGTACCTGAGCGCTTAAACGGCATGTTTAAGGGCTTTATTGACTTAGTGCTAGAGCACCAAGGCCGCTATTATGTGGTGGATTACAAGTCGAACTGGCTGGGCGAACAGGATGCTGACTACAGTTTCGAAACGATGAACGAATCAGTGTTAGAGCACCGTTATGACCTGCAATACGCTTTATATATTTTGGCACTGCATCGATTGCTAAAACTACGCATCAGTGACTATGACTATGACACCCATATGGGCGGTGCTGTCTATATGTTTTTACGCGGCGCACGCAATGACAGCCAAGGCTTGCACTGCGCAAGACCAGATCGCCAGTTAATTGAACAAATGGATGCGTTATTTAAAGTCAAAACCCAGGAGGCGCAAGCATGATGCAGCAAGGACAACTCTTTGGTGACGATACGGTGCCCTTAGAGACACAAACTACTACTGAGCAAGTGGCTCTGAACCCGCAAGACTACCTGGCTGATCGGGACAGTGTTTTGCAATTATTAGATGGCTGGCTCGAGCTGGGCTGGCTGCGAGCGCTGGATCTTGCCTTGGTTAAGCTGCTTGCTAAGCTGGATCCAAATGCAGAACCGTTAGTGCTTTTAGCAATAGCATTGACCAGTCATCAACTTGGTCATGGCCATGTTTGCTTAGATCTACAGCAGTTATTACGCGACCCCGACTTAGCTTTAATATTACCACCGGAAGGGCAAACACTTGAACCGCAACAGATTTTACCTTCGCAACTGCTAGCGCATGTCAACTTGCCTAACTGGCTTGCCGCCATACAAGCAAGTGCATTAGTGCATAGAAAGCAGCAGGCAAGTGTTGCGCCTTTAGTTTTACTGGATGAACGCTTGTATTTATACCGTTATTGGCAATATGAAGAGAACGTGGCAAAGCAATTAGTGCAACGCATTGACACTATAATGCCGCTTGCTGATGACTTTTCTGAGCGACTAAGCGCTTTATTTAGTGAGCCGCTTGTGGTTGCTGGTCAGCGCCAAACGGATTGGCAAAAAGTAGCGTGTGCGATGGCAGCGCAAGGCCAGCTAACCCTGATTACCGGCGGCCCAGGCACAGGAAAAACCACTACGGTCGTGCGATTACTCGCGCTATTACAGCAATCTGCTTTACAGGCGGGGCAGGCCTTGCGCATTCAATTGGCCGCACCAACCGGTAAAGCGGCGGCACGCTTAACCGAATCGATAGGCCAGCAAGTTGAGTCATTACCGGTTGATATAGACGTTAAGAAGAATATTCCAACAGACGTCAGCACCTTGCATCGCTTGCTCGGCAGTCTACCTGGTACCCGACATTTCCGTCACAACAGCACTCAACCGCTAGTGCTTGATGTCTTAGTTATCGATGAAGCATCAATGATTGATTTGGAAATGATGCACAGCGTTCTACACGCTCTACCTAAACATGCACGCCTAATTTTACTGGGTGACAAGGACCAGCTGGCCTCGGTTGAGGCAGGCTCAGTATTGGGTGATTTATGTGCAGATGCAGAGTTAGCCTATTACACCCCACAAACCCAGCAGCGTCTTGAACAATTATGCAATGAGCAGCTGCATGCCGAACCTTGGTGTGTCGGCAATGCGACTCAGCACCGTTTAGCCCAACGCACCGTGATGCTGCGTCACTCGCGGCGCTTTGGCGCAGACTCGGGTATTGGGCAGCTGGCCCGCGCGGTCAATCAGGGTGATGAGCAGAAGGCTTGGCAGCTGCTGCAAACACCCGCACATGACATCAGTTATATGCGGGTGAAACACGATGCAACAGCGCCCTTGGATAGATTGCTTATAGATGGTGCGGCACAAACGAGCGAAATGTCTGCCAATATCGGTTACGGCCATTATTTACAGGTATTACGAGCACAGCGCCCATCACCAGAGCAGCCGCTAAATCAACCATGCTGGCAACAGTGGGCAACTGCTGTTTTGGATGCCTTTGATCAATTTCGTTTACTCTGTGCATTACGCAAAGGCGACTTTGGTGTTGACGGTTTAAACCAGCGCATCGCGCAAGCGCTGTTTAACAAGAATCTTATCAGTGATGTCGAAGGCTGGTATGAAGGCCGTCCCGTGCTGGTCACTAAAAATGACTACAGCCTCGGCTTAATGAATGGTGACATTGGTATTGCCTTGCGATTACCCACTGAGCATACCTGTGCACAGACTGGCGAGATAGAGCAGGTACTGCGCGTGGTATTTGCCCGTAATGATGGGCAAGACGGCATCCGCTACATACTGCCAAGTCGATTAACGACAGTTGAAACAGTTTTTGCAATGACCGTACATAAATCACAAGGCTCAGAGTTTGCGCATACTGCATTAATTTTACCGGATCGACTCAATCCTGTTTTAACTAAAGAGCTGCTTTACACAGGCATTACCCGTGCAAGAAATAAATTCACTTTAATTGAAAGCCATGCTGGAATTTTCACCACCGCAATGCAGCGTAGGATTGAGCGTACTAGCGGCTTAAATCAGGCAATAAGAGCAATGGGCTGCTAAGGTCTAAGCCTAAAAACCCCTTTAAAGCCATTGATTTAGGTCATCACCTTACAAAACAAGACAGCCTAGTATACATTTGACAATAATCAATAATATTTGATGTGTTTACTTATTAGAGCCGAAAAGGGACAGAGGTGAGAATGAATATATTTCATCGTATGACTCTAACTGCCGCATCGTTATGCTTAGCAATAACATCGGCTTATGCGTTAGATGGAGATGCTGAAGCAGGGGAGCAAGCAGCTGCAATGTGTGTGGCCTGCCACCAAAGCGATGGTTCAGGCATGAATATACCCGGTGGCGAATCATGGCCGAGCATCGCTGGTTTAAATGCTGAGTATTTGTACAAACAAAAGATAGATGTTGTTGATCAGTCGCGTAACAGCCCGACCATGATGCCGTTTCTTTCGATGCTTGATGACCAGCAGTACAAGGATGTAGCTGTGTACTACAGCCAGCTACCCGCCAAGCAAGGGGCATTTGATCCAGAAGCGACAGAGGAAGAACTGGCACACGGAAAAAAACTCGCAACTGAAGGTGATTGGGATCGCTATATCGTGCCCTGCAGTAGCTGCCATGGCCCAGACAATTTAGGGGCAGGTAAATCATTTCCAAGATTGGCAGGCCAGCATGCCGGCTATATTGCCGACCAACTCCACGCTTGGCAGTCAGGTAAGCGCAATAACGATCCGCAACATTTAATGCTCGCCATTGCTGAGCGCCTAAATGAGCAGGATATTCGTGCTGTATCTCAGTGGCTTTCACGCCAGCCTGCGAAGTGATAGGGAGAAGATCAATGATGCATTCAAAAAAATTCCTCTTAGGTCGTTTAACCGCCGCTATTGCAGCAAGCCTGTTGAGCCTTACTGTGCAAGCCGATGAGCCACGCTTTCCTGTAAATAATCCTGAAGTCAAAGAAGGGCAGTTTGTCCATGTGCCGCCAACTATGGCTGATTTGGAAGAAACAGATTTTCATCCTGAGCTAAAGCGAGTTATTCGTCGCGGTCATGACTTGTTTATGAACACGCAACAACTGCGTGGTAAAAACGTTTTTAACAGCATGAACTGCAGCAGTTGCCATATGGGTGAAGGGCGCCTGCCTTTTGCAGGTCCAGTTTGGCCAGCAGCGGTAGTACTGCCAAACTATCGGCCTAAAAATGACCATGTAAACAACTTAGAAGAACGTATTTCCGGCTGCTTTAGCTTCTCCATGAACGGTAAGCCACCTGAGTATGGCAGTGACGACATGGTAGCTTTAGCGGCCTATCATCAATGGCTTGCTAAAGGTGTTCCTATTTATCAGCCCGGTGGCAATATGTATGGTCGAGGCTATCCAAAGCTTGATGAGCCTGCACAAAAAATGGACTATGCGCGCGGCGCCAAGGTCTATGCTGATAATTGCAGTCTCTGTCATTCCGAAGATGGTGGTGGCCTAGTAGAGCGTGATCAGGTCGTTTTCCCCGCAGTTTGGGGCGACAGCTCTTATAACTGGGGGGCTGGCATTTCACGCCTTTTTACGCTGTCATCTTTTATTAAACACAATATGCCTTTAGGCCGCCCTAATAGCCTGAGCGATCAAGACGCGTGGGATGTCGCTTACTATATTAACAGCCAAGAACGACCGCAAGATCCGCGCTATACTGGTAATGTAAAAGAAACACGCAAGAAGTACTTAGAGTCTTTCCATACCCATACCAATTACGGTTTAGAAGTAGAAGGCCGCTTGCTAGGTGATCATGACAACGTTGGTGAGAAAGACTTTTTGAAACCTGATGTTTTGCGTCCGCGTACTTACACTGCGGACTAAGCACACCTAACATTTAAAAGGTGAGGCTTGCTATAAGCCACATTTGTATATTAATAAACAGGAGTCCTCAATGATTTTTTCACCATTAGCACGCGCTATTACTTTAGCAACTGCTGGCAGTATTTTTTTGGCTGCACCGTCACTGGCCACAGCTGATTTTATCAATGACAGCACCGCAACCTTAGGTTTACGTAACCTGTATATGAATCAGGATACGCGTAGCGGTGCAAGTACAGATGCTACAAAAACAAAAGAAGAGTGGTCACAAGCCATTATTCTAGATTACAAATCTGGCTTCACTGAAGGCACCATCGGTTTTGGTGTAGATATCTATGCTGCTGCAGGTATCAAGCTTGATTCTGGACCAAACCGCAGCCCTGACTCGTTCCCGCAGCGTAGCAATGGCAAGTCCGTTGATAACTTTGGCAAGCTCGGTGGCACGGCTAAAGCAAAGCTGTCTGAAACAGTCTTGCAAGTTGGCACCTTAAGACCTCGCTTGCCTTTAATCCAAGCCAACTTAGAAGGTCGCTTGTTACCGCAAATGTTCACCGGTGGCATGCTAACCTCCAATGAAATTAGCGGCTTAACTGCTCGTTTAGGCCATATTGATCGCGTTAACTACCGTAACTCGACCAATACTGAGCGCATGGAAATGAACGTCGTTGGCAAGCGTCTTTATGACAAGAAAGGCGCGAAAAATATTACTGGCAGCAACAGAGGCAATTACACAAGTAATTCTTTTGATCTAGCCAGCCTGGATTATAAGTGGAATGACTCGCTAACAACCGGCTATAACTTTGGCCGCTTACAAGACATGTATAAGCAGCACATCCTCACTGCTGTGCATATGTTGCCGCTAGGCGATCAGCGTTCATTAAAAACCGACCTGCGCGTTTCACGCTCGACCAGCGATGGTGATATTCGCGTTGATAACAAAGCCTTCTCCGGTATGGTGACCTACAACTTCGGCTTTAATAAGCTGGGCTTGGGTTATCAGAAAATGACTGGTGATACCGGCTACGCATACATCCAAGGCACAGACCCGTTCTTGGTTAACTTTTTAGCCAACCGTGAGTTTGGCGCTAAAGATGAAAAGTCTTGGCAAGTGCGCCATGACTATAACTTTGCCGGCTTAGGCATTCCTGGTCTAACCGTGTTTAACCGTTACGTTAAAGGTACTGGTGCAAACTTAGGTGGCGGTAAAGAGGGTCGTGAGTGGGAGCGTGACTTCGATATTTCTTACGCATTCCAAACAGGTGCATTGAAAAACTTTAATGTACGCTGGAGAAACTCAACTGTTCGTTCAAATATCTTCAAGGATTTGGATGACAACCGTGTGATCTTAGCCTATACCTTGCCTTTGCTATAATGCCCCGATAGCTGCAGTGGTTTAAATAGGCAACGTTGCGCGCAGATAACCCACTGCGTGCAACGTTTTTCTTTGTTGCTGATAAAGATTGATTGGCATGCTACTTGCTATTTAAAGACTATTACTGTATATTTATACGCCTATCCCGACTCAAACGACTATTTGATTGAGTGGCGTGGTACAGAGAAAGACATCACCGGTACGCCTCAGAGCAACTGCTCGCGCATAATCCAAAATGCTATACCAACGTTTTCGCAATGAAACTTGGTTCACTACTGAAGTAACATTTCAGTATTGCTTTATTTCTGCAAACCACCTGCTTTTATGATTAGCAATTGTATTGCTATGTCTCGTCTTCGGGAGACTTTACAGCTTTTGCTGAATAAACATTATAAAAAAGGGTAATGATATGGATAATCTAAAAGTATTCAAAAAAATGGGGCGCTACGTTACAGCGCAAATCAATGCACTCAGCCAAACGATACAAGCGGCAGAGCAATCTAATCATGCAGCCATGGGTTTAGAGAATCGACTGGTTGTCGAAGCTTGGAACACTTTAGCTGATCATGACTGTAGCATCTCAGCGAGCGCCTAGAGTTAAATCGATTGCGCCCACATGCAGTGGGCGCAATTAAGATGTTAAACGACACTGATACTGCAGCCAGGTTACGCAATCATTCCCTCCGGCGTGTTAAATAGACAGTAAAACATCCTAAACAGCCTGCTATAGTTTATTAAAATGGCAATCAGCGTGGGGCGAGAGCTTAGTACTGTAAGCGCAGTCTCTGCGAATAACTATTTCAGGTGATGTATGGCTTTTGATTTGAGTAAGCGTTTAGTGATTGGACTGGCATCCAGCGCTTTATTTGATTTATCAGAATCAGATCATGTGTTTAAAACACAGGGTGAACAAAGCTATCGTGATTATCAGCGAGATAATCAAGATCTAGCGCTTGAGCGCGGTGTTGCTTTTCCGTTTATACGACGGCTTCTTTCCCTCAATCAACTCAGCCCAGATGATCCGCCGGTTGAAGTCATACTCTTGTCTCGCAATGATCCTGATACAGGGTTGCGCGTGATGAACTCTATTCAGCATTATCAGCTACCCATTACACGCGCCGTGTTTATGCAAGGGCAATCACCACACCCTTATATCCCTGCTTTTGATATTGAATTGTTTTTATCAGCCAATGCTGAGGATGTCAGAAGCGCAGTAACTGCTGGCTACCCAGCAGGGCAAATACTAAAAGGCATGATAGAAGATGACAGCAGCGATACACAGTTACGTATTGCTTTCGACTTTGACGGCGTCTTAGTCGATGACGAAGCAGAAACAGTTTATAAAGAGACCCAAAGTTTGGGTGATTTTCACCAGCATGAAACCTCCCGCCAAGATATTCCACATACGCCAGGCCCACTCAAAGCTTTCTTAGAACGTATTGCGCAAATCCAACAGCTTGAGCAAGATAAACGCCTAAATCAACCCAACTATGAGCCTATTCTACGTGTTTCTATCGTGACCGCACGCAATGCACCTGCGCATAAACGGGTGATAAACACCATGCGCCATTGGGGTATCACGGTTAATGAAGCTTTTTTTATGGGCGGCGTGGAGAAAGCTAAAGTATTGGATGTGATGCAGCCGCATATTTTCTTTGATGATCAAAAGCTGCACCTGAAGCCATCATCAGCGCGCTTACCTTCAGTGCATATTCCTTTCGGCATCGCCAATATTGAGCGCCCTGTAATAGACGGCCAAACACTCAGTGGCAATAAGCAAGACGAGCAGGGCGCATAGCGATTAGCCTTTTGCATCAGAAGAAAACACTTTATTAAAAGTATAAAGTGTATGATAACTCTAACTTAAAACTTTAAGCGGGGCTTATTATGTGGATTGACCGCCTTATCGATGCGTTGCGCTCACTCAGAACACTGTTTTTTATTTTAGGCCTAGCTGTTGGCTGGCTGCTATTTGCTGACCACCAAGACGCCGATATTTTGTATGTAACTGTGCACAACACCGACAGCGTGATGCTTGAGTCTGTTCGTTTTGAGTTCGGCTTTGGCTTAACCCAATCAAACATCTTAATAGTGCAAATCAAACCTGGCGAAAAACGCTTAGTGGCGCTTAATCACCCGCTTAATAAGGGCTATAACGTTGAAGCACACTTTGCTGGCGGCGAGGTTCGCAGTTTTTGTGCCAACCGCACTTATCCAGAGCGTCATCAACCTTTGCCGCTGCAACGTTAAGCACACAAGCTGTCAGTCGCTTGGTTCTTGAACCTAACGCTTTAAGCGCTAATTAGCAGACGCATCCGCACATTAACTTAAAACTTAAGTCATGCTATCACCCATTGCATCAAGTAATCAGAGTACTGGGCGAATCATTGGCGTGTCCTGTGCTAAAAGCACTTGCACTAGCCATTGCTACGCGTACTGGCATTTACTTCACGCATGTTGAGTTTTCATCAACAGCGATAAAGCATGACACAGTCTTTATGCTATAGAGAAACCCTACTTAATAAGTGGACGAAATCTAAAAAAGCAGATGTTAAAGTTTTAAAGAAACAGTTGTTACTCAAGTATTTTACAATAATAACAACGCCATATTTCTTATTAGGGCGCTCAAGTCAATCCGACAAATGAATCCTTGCCGTTAACGATCCAGTTAAGCAAGGTGGTTGCTTACTGTGCCTGCTTTATACGAGCTTTAACATGTTAACGAGCACAATTTCACGCCATCGACTCTGGATACGCCTAGCTTTAACTTGGTTAGCGTTTTTAGTGCTTTTACTAGTGTACTGGCTGCGCCTAGATGCCTCTCATCACAATCAGCTTGTTGAAGCAGAAAAGCACGCTCAACTGCGTGCCGGTCAAACAGCTCACGCTTTAAGTATGCAAGTGCGCGCCCAACTGATGAGCATTGACTTTGTGCTTGAACATTTAGCCCAGCACTGGCTCGATCATGATGAGGTTGTTTTTCGCAAACTGATTGATCTTGCACAGCAGGGCATCTTTACCGAGGCGCTGGATGTCTTGATTGTGGCTGACACCGATGGTCATGTGCTATTTGAAAGCAATGCACAGCAGGATCAGGATCCATCACTGCGAAGATTATCTATTGCTGACCGTGACTATTTTAAAAAGCTTGCACAGCCAGGTGCGCACAATTTTTTGATCAGTCGGCCAGAGCGTAACACTCTCACTCAGCGCTGGACCGTGCAATTTAGCTATAAAATTGTTAAAAACAATACGTTTCTTGGGGTTATTGTTGCTTCTGTAGCTTCAGAGCATCTTGCTGAGGCTTTTAAGCTTGTCTACTCCGAGCAGAATGATGTTGTATTGCTTGCTTTAGATGACGGTCAATACCTTGCTCGTACTCATGGGCTCGATGAAACTCTAGGTGAAAAAACACCGGCGGAGCGCGAGTTTACTCAACAGCCAGATAAACATAAAGGTCATTATAATTTAGCATCCCCCATTGATGGTGTGGAACGCATTTATGCTTGGCATCGCATACCCGGCTTTCCAGTCGTCTTAAGTTTGGGCCTATCTAAAGAAAAAGTTCTAACGCCAGTATTATTGGCAATTAAGCACAGCAGAACACAAAACTTTATCGCTACCGTCTTATTAATCCTTGCTGCATTATGGATTAGCAACTTGGTTTTTACTAAAGCGAAGCAAAATAGATCCTTACTGCAAAGCAAAGAGCGCTTAGCTACGCTACTTGACCGTGTTCCAGCTGCAGTTTTATTGGAAAATGAAAGCAATGTGATTGTCTCAGTCAACGAGCAACTTTGCTCGTTGTTTAATCTTGATGTTAAGCCGCAGAGCCTGATCGGCTTAAGGCATGAGCAACTGCTGGAAATGCTTAACCAAGAGCAAGCTGCTTGGTTACAGCTACCATCGAGCACCCTGAAGCAAAAGCAAACAACTGAAGAAGTGGACGACGAAGTGACAGGGCGCTCTTACCGAATTGATTGGGTGCCGATTCAGCGCGGTCAACGCTATTTAGGCCACGTATGGTTTATTCATGATGTCAGTTTGCACAAACAAAAAAAACAAGAGTTGATGATCTTAGCAACCATCGATGCATTAACTGGCTTGCACAATCGACGAAGCTTTTTGGAAATTCTTCAGCAGCAACTGTTGCTCACTCGACAACACACGCCAGGAGCGCTGCTGCTACTCGATATTGATCATTTTAAAAGGGTCAACGATACATACGGCCACCTTGCAGGCGACTTAGTCATACAAAACATCACCCAGGCTATTCGTGACACCCTGCGCAAAGATGACTTTAGTGGACGCATAGGCGGCGAAGAGTTTGCAGTATTGCTGCCCAAAGTAACCGTACAACACGCTATAGAACTGGCTGAGCGTCTTCGCAAAAACATCGCTGCAACACCAACGACTCTGCCGACAAAAACCATCTACGTGACGGTCAGCATTGGTATAGCTTCGCTTTACCAGCAAGATATAAGCGGTGTACAAAACCAAGCTGACCAAGCGCTCTATCGAGCCAAAAACGCAGGGCGTAACCGCGTCTGTTGTATCGAGCATACGGCTACGGATGCAGTTGATGCATTACTCGAATAAACACGTTAAGCCGCAAGCTTGCTGATACAAAAAAGATATTGCTGGATTTAATCAATAAACAGGCTCGCTTAGCCATCGGTCATTATTAGAATATTAATCTTGGCACAGTCATGGCACAGAAAACGGCACAATCACCGCGGCCGCCGCAAAAGCTCTAAAACTCACGCCTGCCCAGCAATCTAGCGGCAAACCATTGATTTTGCGAAGGTTAAGCTCTCGGTAGGTTTTCTGCAGGCGAAAAAAAACGACTCAAGCGAGTCGTTTCTTATCAAAAATGGCGGAGGAGGTGAGATTCGAACTCACGGATAGTCGCCCATCGACGGTTTTCAAGACCGTTGCCTTCAACCACTCGGCCACTCCTCCCTTTCAACGCGGCTCATAATAGCGGAATATTTTTTCCTGTCAAACGATTTTAAGCAAATGTCTGGAAATTATTGTTATGATGGCGCGCAGCATACTTTTATTAGGAGTTTAACCATGCGTGAACCACAGAATTACTCGTACGAGCAATCCACTGCCATAAGGTCAGAAAGCAGTGCCATTTTACGCAACACCTATGGACTGCTTGCACTGACATTAGCGTTCAGTGGTTTGGTTGCCTATATCTCACAGCAAATGAATATGCCGCACCCCGGCATCATGCTGACGTTAGTCGGTTTCTACGGTTTATTTTTTCTAACCATGAGACTGCGTAATTCCGGCTGGGGCTTGCTTACCACATTCGCGCTAACAGGCTTCATGGGTTACACCCTTGGTCCTATCTTAAATATGTACATGGGCATGCCCAATGGCGCCAGTGTTATCAGCTCAGCTTTCGCAATGACCGCATTCGTATTTGCTGGCTTATCGGCATACGTGCTGATTACACGCAAAGATATGAGTTTTTTAAATGGTTTTATCACTGTCGGTTTTTTTGTATTGCTGGCAGCAATCATTGCAAGCTTTATTTTTGATATCTCAGGCTTACAGCTGGCCATTAGTGCAGGTTTTGTGCTGTTTTCTTCTGCTGTGATCTTGTTCCAAACCAGCGCCATTATTAATGGCGGTGAGCGCAACTACATCATGGCGACAATCAGCCTATATGTATCAATCTACAACTTGTTCTTAAGCTTACTGCACATCTTAGGTGTTGCTAGCAACGACTAGTTGCCTATAGCTTCATGTTCAGGCAAAGGCTCTATTGGCTTATAATAGAGCCTTTTTTATAGTCTCAATTGTGCTTTTTACTTATTGATGACGATATCTAACAGCATGTTAAGCATGCACAGCGATTACACAAGGATTGGCCATGATTAAAAAATGCTTATTTCCTGCTGCGGGTTACGGCACACGTTTTTTACCTGCCACAAAAGCCATGCCTAAAGAAATGCTCCCCATCGTTAATAAACCACTGATCCAGTATGGTGTAGAGGAAGCACTAGAAGCAGGTCTTAAAGAGATTGCCATTGTTACTGGCCGCAACAAGCGCGCTATCGAAGATCATTTTGATATCAGCTATGAAATGGAGCAGCAGATTCTAGGTACTGACAAAGAAGAGTATCTAAAGGGCGTGCGCAATCTAATTGATGGCTGCACATTTTCCTATACCCGACAAATTCAAATGAAAGGGCTAGGGCATGCCATACTGACAGGGCGCACACTGATTGGTGATGAAGCCTTTGCTGTGGTGCTGGCCGATGACCTGTGCATTAATACTGAAGGCGATGGCGTCTTGCAGCAGATGATTAAACTGTACAAGCAGTTCCGTTGCTCGATTGTCGCGATCCAAGAAGTGCCGATGGAAGACACCGCTAAATATGGTGTCATTGCCGGTGAGATGATCCGCGAAGATATTTACCGTGTGCACTCCATGGTTGAAAAGCCTAAACCTGAAGATGCGCCATCTAACCTTGCCATTATTGGTCGCTATATTTTAACACCCGATATTTTTGATTTAATCGCGCAAACTGAACCTGGCAAGGGCGGTGAAATTCAAATTACCGATGCTTTGATGAAGCAAGCACAAGATGGCTGCGTTCTCGCTTATAAATTTAAAGGCCAGCGTTTTGATTGTGGTAGTGTTGAAGGTTACATTGAAGCCACCAATTTCTGTTACGAAAACCTGTATAACAAGGGTCAATAGTTTTTGGCTCAATATCATAACCACCTGAACTGGAGAATAGTGTATGTCCTATGATTTTGATTTGTTTGTCATTGGTGCAGGTTCAGGTGGTGTACGCGCCGCCCGTTCCGCCGCATCCTATGGTGCAAAAGTTGCTGTTGCCGAAAGCCGTTATTTGGGCGGCACCTGTGTCAACGTCGGTTGTGTGCCGAAAAAGCTGATGGTGTATGCCGCGCATTACCACGATGAATTTAAACTCAGCCGCAGCTTTGGCTGGGATGTTGAAGCTAAGGGTTTCGACTGGACCACCTTAATTAACAACAAAAACACTGAAATTGAACGCCTCAACGGTATCTATGAAAAGTTACTGGTGAACAGCGGTGTCAACTTGCTTAATGGCCATGCCAAACTGGTTGATGCACATACCGTGGACGTAGAGGGCACGCAGTACACAGCCGAGCATATCCTTATTGCAGTCGGCGGCTGGCCACAGATTCCAGATATCCCAGGCCGTGAGCACGCCACAGACTCCAACCAAGTTTTCTTCCTAAAAGAACAACCCAAGCGCGTGCTGGTAATTGGTGGTGGCTATATTGCTGTTGAGTTTGCTTCAGTATTTGAAGGATTAGGTTCAGAGACACAGTTGGCGTATCGCGGTGATTTGTTTTTACGCGGTTTTGACCAAGATGTGCGTGAACACTTGCATCAAGAGCTGTTGAAAACAGATATGACACTGCGCTTTAATTGTGACGTGCAACGTATTGATAAAAATGCAGATGACAGCTTACTCATCACTTTCAAAGACGGTCAAACAACTGAAGTTGATTGCATTTTCTACGCCACCGGCCGCCGCCCAATGCTGGATAATCTCGGCCTAGAAAACGTCAATGTTAAGCTAGACGAGCGAGGTAATATCGCTGTTGATGAACTGTATCAAACCTCAGAAAGCAGCATTTTAGCCATTGGTGATGTCACCGGCGGTATGCAATTGACGCCAGTGGCCTTAGCTGAAGGCATGGCGGTAGCGCGACGCTTATTCCGCAAAGAAGAGTACCGCCCAGTCGATTACAATTTAATTCCAACCGCGGTGTTCAGCCTGCCAAATATTGCCACTGTCGGTATAAGCGAAGAGCAGGCAAGGGCAGATGGCTTTGCTGTGCAGATTTTTAAAACCAGCTTTAGACCTATGAAACTCAGCCTGTCAGATCAACAAGAACGCATCTTTATGAAGCTGATTGTCGATGAGGCCACAGACCGTGTGTTGGGTTGTCATATGGTTGGGCCTGATTCAGGGGAGTTGATGCAGGGCATTGCTGTGGCGTTGAAAGCAGGCGCTACTAAGCAAGTGTTTGATGACACCATTGGCATCCACCCAACAGCTGCTGAAGAATTTGTCACCATGCGCACACCCAGTGCGTAAGCAGGCTATTGTGTGACTGAAATAAAAACGGCGCATACTCTGCGCCGTTTTGCTGTGTGGCTCTTTAGTTAGCCTGCAATACAAGTGTTGTTAATGAGCACTGTGGTCCATTTCATGCTGTTCAACAGATGTGCCAGCATCGCTGCTTTTAATATTTACGGTGATATCCATTTGTCCTGCATGTTCAAACTGCAGGGTCAGCGGCAGCGTTTCACCAGCAATCAAAGGCTTTTTCAAATCAATGAGCATGACATGGTAACCACCGGGCTCAAGGGTGAGCTGACCGTGCGCGGGGACATCAATCGTATCGACCTTAACCATGCGCATCACATCACCTTCATGAATGTGTGCATGCAGCTCAGTGACGTGCGCAATTGAGCTCTCTGCGCTGATAAGTCTATCGGCCAGGTCGCTGTGGTTTTCAATATGCATAAACGCAGCGCCAACTGGAGCAGTAGGAGGCAACTCTCGTGACCACGCAGTGACCACCTTAATGCCAGCTTGTTGTGTTTCTACGCTCTGTGTAACAGGTTGGTGCTCGCTCTCAGCATAAACAGGTAATGCCGCAGTCATGGTCAATGCAAAAAAACTGGCAGTAAGGGCAGCAAATCGCATAGCAGGTGATCCTTTTTGAGGTTATTGATATTTATCTAGATTCGCAAATTTAACACGCAGGACAACACTGGGGGATGTGACAATACGCTGCAGTCTGATCGTCGTGGCGGTTATTTCATATAGTCAATTTAACATAATATTGATTATGGCATTTATGGACATACACCCAAGGATCAATCTTTAGCGTCTACTGACTGCGATTCTTCTATGCCGCCCGCATCGATTGATGACTGCTGATCAAGTGCAGGATCAGAAAAATCCGTGATGAGGCCTTGCTCCATATTATTAAGCTCAGCCAGTAATGAGCTGAAGCTCACCTGTTTATCATTGTCAGTGTCTTCAGCGTCTATAGGTATTGACTCAATACTGGCCTGTGCTGCGACTGGCTGTGCAGGCGCTGTTAGTTCGTCTATCGAGGGTGGCAACTCTTTCAGTTCACTGAGACTTGGCAATTGATCCAAGCCACGCAAGTTGAAGTAATCTAAAAACGTTTTGGTGGTGGCTAGCATCGCTGGTTTACCCGGTACGTCTTTATAGCCAACGACACGCACCCATTCACGCTCAAGTAAGGTTTTGATAATGTGCGAACTGACTGCAACGCCACGTACATCTTCAATCTCACCCCGTGTAATGGGCTGACGATATGCAATTAAAGCCAAGGTTTCTAACATAGCGCGCGAATAACGTTGTGGCCGTTCTTCCCATAAACGCCCAACCCATGATGAATACTCTGTACGCACTTGCAAGCGAAAACCGGATGCCACTTCATTTAATTGATAAGCACGTCCTTGCAGCGAGCTGGATAAACAAGCCAAAGCATCTTTTATTTGCTGCTGACTGGGCTGCGCATCGTCATCAAATAGCTCCGCAATACGCTCTAGGTTTAACGGCTTGCCAGCAGCTAATAGCACGGCTTCAAGCACTTTGGAAAAATGCTCAGCATCAGTAAAATCAAGTGTATTCATGCGTTCTCGCTCGCACATGGATCTCGCTGTAGGGCTCATTTTGCACCAGTTCAATCAGAGACTCTTTAACCAGTTCTAAAATAGCCATAAAGGTAACAACCACACCCAAACGCCCTTCTTCTAAGGTGAACAAACGCGCAAAAGGTACAAAAGCACCGTCGCGTAAGGCTTCTAAAACCATACTCATGCGTTCACGGGTTGATAGCGTTTCACGACTGATTTGGTGGCTTTCAAACATATCGGCACGGCGCAATACCGCAGACATCGCCAGCAAGACCTCCTCTAATGCCACATCAGGCATCAATCGACGCGCTCGCGCATCAGGCGCAACAGCTTGCGCGGCAAATACATCACGGCCCATTCGCGGTATCTCATCGAGATCCTCGGCCACTGCTTTAAAACGCTCATACTCTTGCAGTCGACGAATTAACTCAGCGCGCGGGTCATCTTCATCATCAGCGCTACTGTGTTTAGAGCGCGGTAGCAGCATGCGTGACTTGATTTCCGCCAACATGGCCGCCATCACCAAATACTCAGCAGCCAGCTCTAGGCGCACGGCTTTCATCAGCTCAACATAAGCCATGTATTGCTGAGTAATTTGCGCAACTTGAATATCAAGAATATCGATATTTTCCTTGCGTATCAGATACAGCAACAAATCCAGAGGCCCTTCAAAGGCCTCCAAAATCACCTCAAGCGCATCCGGTGGAATGTATAAATCTACCGGTAATGTGCTGAGTGCTTCGCCATAAATCAAGGCGAGCGGCAGTTGCTCTACGCCCTGCTCTGGCTGATCTGTTGCTATTGACGGGTTCATGCTGTATGTGCGTTAGACAGTACGAAAGGGTTCAGGATCGCCACAACCTTCACGCAGGATGACTGGCTCTTCATCAACAAAGCTGACTACAGTAGAGGCTTCAATGCCGCCGTAGCCACCGTCAATGATTAAATCAACCTGATGCTCAAGCAACTCTCTGATTTCATAGGGATCACTGAGCGGCTCATCAGCATCCGGCATGATCAAGGTAACGCTCATCAAGGGCTCACCCAGTTCGGCAAGTAGCGCCTGAGTAATCGGATGAGCAGGCACACGCAAGCCAATGGTGCGCCGCTTAGGGTGCATTAACATGCGCGGGACTTCTCGAGTTGCGTTGAGGATGTAAGTGTAAGGCCCTGGTGTATAAGCTTTTAATAATCGAAATGCACCGGTATTGACCTTAGCAAAAACACCCAATTCAGAGAGGTCGCGACACATCAAGGTGAAGTTGTGTTTGTCATCTAAAAGGCGAATACGGCGAATACGGTCAAGCGCACTTTTATCACCTAAGCGACAACCCAGTGCGTAGGATGAATCGGTCGGGTAAATAATTACACCACCTTTGCGAATCACCTCCACCGCTTGTTTAACTAAACGGTCTTGCGGGTTTTCCGCATGTATTTGGAAGAATTTCATTGCCATGTCCTCATGGTTAAAAGTTACATCGATCCCTGTGACTGCACAAACAAAGGGGTTAAGTCCTGCGCAATAGGACGGTAACGTCCGATTTCAGTCCACTCTTGCGGAGAATGAAAGTCACTGCCAGAGGTTACTTTCAAGCCAAATTCGCGAGCTAAAATGGACAATGTACCCACCTGCTCCGCGGGCTGCATACCATTGACCACTTCAAGTGCATGGCCCCCAGCATTGACAAAATCTTGCACTAAACGGCGCCGTTTAGTTCTGGTAAATTTATAATGATACAGATGTGCCAAGCTGCTTAAGGCTTGCGCTCGATTGAGTGTTGCCATAGTTTCGTCGAAAGAAGGCCAGTGTTGCTTTACGTCACCGATCTTGCCTGCCCCCAGCCATTTACGAAAAGCCTCAGCATAATCACGTACATGGCCTGCTTGTACTAAGAACTGGGCAAAGTGTGGTCGCGCCGGAGCATTAGAGCTGTCGCCCAAAGTCGCCTGCACAGCTTGTGCGCCTTCTAATGCGCCGACGATGCCTTTGGCGGCTAAACGCCTAGCGATCTCTTCAGCGCGCAACCAGCGTCCCGTGTGCAGAGTGCTGGTCACCTCTAAAATGACAGGGTCATCTAAAGCAAAATCATAACCGAGTATATGTATGGTCGCGCCCCCCCAAACACAGGACAGTTCAATACCATTGATTAACTCAATGCCCAATTCATCAGCAGTCCGCTGTGCTTCAGGTATGCCTTCAATAGTATCATGATCAGTTAATGCGAGTATTTTCACGCCGTGTTCATGCGCACGGGTGACCAACTCGCGTGGTGTTAGGACACCATCGGAGGCTGTACTGTGACAATGTAGGTCTATATCCATGTTCAATGCTTACGCTGGCGGCTGTGTTTGCTATTATGCCGTTTCCTTTCTGTTATGGCGCGTACTGTGAAACAATTCATCGATTTTATCCCTCTTATCTTGTTCTTTATTGTCTTTAAGCTGGAGCCGCGTGATGTGGAGCTGGCTGGACAGGTCTTTTCTGTTGGAGGCATTTTCAGCGCTACCGCAGTGCTGATTCTCAGCTCAGTGGCAGTCTATGGTTCTTTATTTGCTGCACAACGCCGCCTAGAAAAAGGTCAATGGCTCACTTTGCTCGGTTGTTTGTTCTTTGGGGGGTTAACCCTTGCTTTCCATAGTGAAACTTTTTTGAAGTGGAAAGCACCCGTGGTGAACTGGCTGTTTGCCTTAGGCTTTGCTGGCAGTCACTTTATTGGTAAGCAGCCTCTAATTAAGCGCGTGATGGGGCATGCAATTAGCCTACCCGACCCTATTTGGACAAAACTCAATATCGCATGGGTGATCTTTTTTATCGTTGCCGGAGGCGCTAATTTATTTGTTGCCTTTACCTTCCACGACATCTGGGTAGACTTCAAGGTATTCGGCAGCTTAAGCATGACGATACTTTTTTTAATCGGCCAAGGCGTATTTTTAGCACGCCACATGCAAGACACGCCGACCACTACGAACAAGGATTGAATGCATGCTCTACGCCATTATTGCAACAGATACCCCCGGTAGTTTGGCCGCTCGCTTAGCGGCCCGCCCAGACCACTTAGCACGCTTAGAGGCTTTGCAACACGCCGGACGCCTTGTGCTCGCAGGCCCACACCCAGCGGTGGACAGCATTGACCCCGGTAATGCCGGTTTTAGTGGTAGCTTAGTGGTGGCAGAATTTAATTCATTACAAGCCGCACAAGACTGGGCCGCAGCTGATCCGTATTGTGCTGCAGGTGTCTATGCCCAAGTACAGGTTAAGCCATTTAAACAAGTGTTTCCAACCCAGTAGAGTTATGCAAATTGGCTGGAGCCTCTAAACGACAATGAGCACTATATTACTAGTAGATGATGATCAAGAACTGTGTGAACTGCTCACTCATTGGCTTAGACAAGAAGGTTTTTCTGTACACGCTTGCTTTGATACACACAGCGCACGCGAATTTTTAGCAAACAACCCAGAGCCTGATGCTGTCATTCTTGATGTGATGCTGCCTGATGGCAACGGTCTGCAATTATTAAGCAAAGTGCGCACTGAGCATCCGCAATTACCTGTTTTAATGCTGTCTGCGCGCGGTGAGCCAACGGACCGTATCATTGGCTTAGAATTAGGTGCAGATGATTACTTAGCCAAACCCTGTGATCCTCGAGAGTTAACAGCGCGGCTGCGTGCCGTGTTACGCCGCAGTGTCAATGCCCCAGCGACACCTAGCACCATTATTGTTGGTGATTTACAGTACAGCCCAGCACGCGGAACAGCCAGCATTGCGGAGCAAGATGACATCGACTTGACTGTATCCGAAGGCCGCATTCTAGAAGCGCTACTGGCCGCACCTGGAGAGCCTATTGATAAGCAGCAGCTGGCACAGTTAGCGCTGGATCGCAAGTTAACCCTGTATGATCGCAGTCTGGATATGCATGTCAGTAATCTACGCCGCAAGCTTGGTGCGCATACTGATAATCGGCCTCGTATTATTGCCTTGCGTGGTCGCGGCTATTATTACAGCGTATAGCAAGTGCTGAATAATTACCTGCGTTGTCAGGGCTAGGCAACATTACTCAGCACTTCCTATAGCATTTACTCTTTCTTTACTTTGACTTGACTGCAGTTGACAGTTGTTTGGGCATACTAGAGTCATGCCGCAATTGGCTGATAAATGATTAAAGGTAAAGGAGAACAACCATGCGTATTAAAATAACTGCACTTGCACTCAGCGCATTACTTCCATTAAGCGTCTGGGCAATGCCTGGTGAAGGCCAAGGCCAGCAGGCTCAAAACCAAAAAACCCAACAAAGCCAGAAAAAACAGCAGGCGGGCCAGCAGCAATCAAAAATGCAAATGCGCCAAGAGATGATGCAGAAACGCCAAAGTGCTTGGTTTGATCGCCTAGAGCTCAATACAGAGCAGCGCCAAGCGTTTCAAAAAGAAATGCAGGAGCACTTTCAACAACAACAAAAATCGCGAACAGCGCACCATGATAAGCTTCGTGCGTTATTGACGGATGAGCAGCGCGTGATTTTTGATAAAGATACCGAAAAGATGCAACAGAGAATGCTCAACTATATGCAAAAAACAGATAAGTCGCCTCGTTCAGGCGAAAAGAAACGTGACCAGCGCCCTAGCTACTAACAGCGCGCACTAACACCTCTCTTTCCACGGTGGCTCAAACTCGGTTTGAGCCACTTTTAACAAAAGGTAGCCATAACAATGCGTTCATTATTCTGGAGGATACTTGGCGCTTTCTGGTTATCATTAGTGTTGATGGGCGCACTCACCTATTTGCTCGTGCGCATGTTCAATCAAGATGCTTGGATTTTAAACCACCACCCAGGTTTAAAAGATTTTTCCGCAACTTGGCTCAGCTTATATGAATCCGGCGAAACTGAGGCCGCCCTCTACTATTTACAGCAGCAAAAACGGCGTTACCGCATCGAGACACAAATTCTTGATGAAAACAGCCTCTCATTAGGCAGAGAACAGTCGTTACGCTCATTGGAGTGGGAAGCTAAGCGGGGTATGCGGCATTTACCTTGGCGTCGTATTACTCAGGAAGTGACCGACAGTAGCGGTAAAAGTTACTTGTTTGTGTACCGCATTGCCCACAGTGAGCTGGATGGCTGGCAACACAACAATGGCTTGCAGCCGCCAGTGATCGCGCTTGCTATTGCACTGATAGTGCTAACAGTGATGAGTTTACTATTGACCTTATCCATTACCCGCCCATTAAGCCGATTGCGTGATGCTGTGCATGATTTAGGGCAGAACACCTATCAGAAAGAACATCTGAGCCAACTTGCCACGCGACGCGATGAGCTGGGTATTTTAGCAGCTGACTTCAACCATATGGGGCAGCGCTTGCAAGACTTAATTAAAAGCCAGCGTCAACTATTGCGTGATGTATCCCATGAGCTGCGCTCCCCTCTTGCCCGATTACAAGTGGCTTTAGCCTTAGCTGAGCGCGCCAACGAAGAAGAGCGCCAACGCTTATGGCCGCGCCTGCAATTGGAGTGTGAACGGCTCGACACGCTGATCAATGAAATTCTTACTTTGGCACGAATGGACCAAGTACAAGCACCCAAGCAAAGCATCGTATTAAATGAGCTGCTCTGTAAGCTTCGTGATGATGCAGCGCTATTAGCGCCACAGCAGCAGATAGAAATCAGTGCTAATCAATCGTTACTCTACAGCGGCTGGCCTGATGTATTACAGCGCGCCTTGGATAATTTGCTGCGCAATGCTCTGCGTTTTAACCCAGCACCACAACCGATCGAGATTACAGTCAGTCAGTGGGTAGACTATATTTCGATCAGCATCCGTGATCATGGGCCCGGCGTCAGTGATGAATGGCTTAGTCAGCTCGGCGATAGTTTTTTCCGTGTACCGGGGCAAGCACAGCAAGGTTACGGTCTTGGTTTAGCCATTGCAAAACGTGCTATAGAACAGCACGATGGGCAATTAAAATTCAGCAACCACCCTGACGGTGGCTTTGTTGCCACTGTCGAACTGCCAGTCTGATACTAGCTGGGCGTTTTTTCAGGCCAACTGCGCACAAAGTCTGCCGGATCAAGTAGCGGAGGGTTGCGTAGACTGTTGATGGGGGTGCCTAAATAGATATAAGCAATGATTTGCTCGTTATCTTGCAAGCCTAAACCTGTGTTCACCATGTCAAGCTCAGCCATTGCACCAGTGCGCCAAACCGCGCCAACACCCAGTGCATGCGCGGCCAACAAAACCCCATGTGCCGCGCAGCCAGCTGCTAGCAGCTGCTCATGAGCTGGCACTTTTGGATCCTTGCTAACTGAGGCAATAACCACCAGCAGCATAGGCGCACGCATGGGTAAATTGCGGGTTTTTTCTATCTGTTCAAAGCTGGCATTGGGCTCAGTGCTAAGTACTGCTTGCACGAACAATTCGCCCAGCTGCTTACGATTGTCACCGGCAATGGTTAAAAATCGCCAAGGCCGCAATTGCCCATGATCGGGCGCACGCAGAGCAGCACGAAGCATGATTTCAAGCTGCTCTGCAGTTGGTGCAGGCTCTTGTAAGCGTGGCACTGAGACACGCTTTAATAACAGCTCGATGGCATCCATGGTGTTTCTCCTTGGTTATTTAGACTCAAAAACACATCGTAATGATTCTTAATGATCACAGAGACATGGTAAACAATTCACCAACTATAACCAACCTTTTTAGTAGGTTATAGCGTAGAAATGCTTCATTGCGAGCCAATACCATGCATACAGATTAAGCAACTTGATCAGGACTAACGCAGCGCTCAAGAGGTGTCAAACCATGTGCTGCACGCGCAGCATCACAATCTGGGTTGTGCTCTCCAAGCGCCCAAGAGGCATGAAAACCCCGACAGATTGAAGAACGGTTGTCATACATGGTACAGCGTACATCCTCACCGACATCGCCCATCAATGCTGTACAGCGTACGGGTTTGTGTTCAGTACCACTCATTGCTACAAACGTAGAATTAATGGCAACAACAGCGCTATCAGGCACCGTGCCACCAGCCGATTGGCATTCACCCCAAAAAAAAGACACCCGAAAATAAGCACAGCATGCGCCACAGGTTAAACATGGATTGTTATCTGACATGATCGCTACTAACCGTAAAAAGCCACCCAAGTCGGTTTGCAATAGTTTAACCTAGCCTGAAAAAACAGGGTACTATCGTGCAAATATTTCAATTATTGTAGCGCCGTATAATAAGAAAAAGATGTAGTGGCAAAGTGTCACTTTACCATCCAGCTGTGGGCTTTTATTATTGTCGTATATATAAATACTAAAACATATCAAGATAAACAGCTCTAAGGACAAACTCAGTCAATGAAGGCTAAAACTGCAAAAGACACTATTGCTGCGAGCGCATCGCTTCAAGGTTTTTATCTGCGCGTGCTCGCTTATATGTTTATTGCAGCACTTGTTATGACTGGCGCTTACACGGGGTTTATTTCATACAACCTTTTATGGTTGGTGCCCTACTCGCTCCTGTACCCGCACATATCCAACTTAATTACAGAGAAGTTTAAAGGCCTCTATCCGCGACTGACCCATGGTAGTCAGCTGGCACTTGATGCGCTGCACGCAGGGGTTGTTTTTGCGCTTATTGGCTTTGCAATCATACCAATCCTTATGGGCTTAATGATTATCGGCTTTAGCACCCTTATCGTAGGTGGTCCGCGTTTAATGCTGGCGATGCTTGCAGCAACATTATCAATTACTGGCGTAGCATGGTTAATATTGCAACCGGCTATCGCGCTAGAAGCACCGCTTTCAGTGTGTGTAACAAGTGTTTTTCTTGCCTCTATATATATTTGTACTACCGCCTACTTTGTACACCTGCAAGGGCTGCAGTTAGTCAAAGCCCGACTTGAGATTAAGCGAGAGCAAGAAAAAACTGCACGCTTAGCGCAAAATCTAGCTAAATATTTATCACCACAAGTATGGCAGTCAATATTCAGCGGCAAACGTACAGTCAAACTAGAAACACAGCGCAAAAAACTCACGGTATTCTTTTCTGATATCAAAGGTTTCACTGAGCTCTCAGAAGAATTGGAAGCTGAAGCATTAACTGACGTATTGAATACTTACCTAAACGAAATGTCGAAAATCGCCTTAAAATATGGCGGCACCATTGATAAGTTTATTGGTGACAGTGTCATGGTATTTTTTGGCGATACCAACACTCAAGGCGCAAAGAAAGATGCGGTAGCTGCGGTCTCAATGGCAATTGCTATGCGTAAACATATGAAGCTGTTACGTCGCCACTGGCGCGCACAAGGTATTGATAAGCCTCTAGAAATACGCATGGGGATTAATACTGGGTACTGTACGGTTGGTAACTTTGGTGCAGACACCCGCATGGATTACACAATTATTGGCCGCGAGGTCAACCTTGCCAGCCGCTTAGAAAGCGCGGCGGAGTCTGGTGAGATATTGATGTCGAATGAGACCTATTCTCTGACTAAAGATGTCATCATGGCCCGTGATAAAGGCCAAATTAATGTCAAAGGTTTTTCCAGGCCTGTACAGATTTTCCAAGTGGTCGATTTCCGGCGAGATCTTGGTGCGAGTAGCAGCTATGTTGAGCACGAACTGCCTGGATTTTCCATGTACCTCGACACGAATAGCATCCAAAACTATGATAAAGAACATGTTATTGCTGCCCTGAAAGAGGCTGCGGAGCGACTGCGCGATAAAATAATTATGTAAACAGCCGCAGCACATCATGTTCATCGAATGGCCAGCGTATCTCTTGGCCAGTATCAACTCGGCGCAAAACTGGGATCGTCAACGCATAGCGTTGCAGCCATTCTTCTGAGTCAACAATATCTAGCAACTCAACCACTAATCCTTGCGCCACAAATGGCTGCAACACCGCCTCAGCCTCTTCACACAAGTGGCAGCCTAGGGTACCAAAGAGCTCGCAGTGCGCTGTCATATGCATCACTCCTTAAGCAAATCATGCGGTTATTGTAGTTAAACATGCAGCTAAAATCAGTTAAAGTAAATAAAAAAGCCTGCAAAACATAAATTATAAGAATATTCTTAATGCCTGTGCGATACTCATATAATCTCGGCATTAGAGGCTTTTTTATATGCTCACTTCATGAACAGTCCACACTATTTCACTAAAACAGAAACCATTATAATTGATGGTGCAAATGATCTCATTATTCGATCTTTACTCGATCGTCAACAATATTATGATCCTACGGGCGCTGCAGAAAGATTAGGCATATGCTCTGCTTCATGGTCTTTATTTGGCATGCTCTGGCCTTCCAGTATCCACCTTGCAAGCGCTTTGGCTTTACGCCCTGTAAATGCCGACGAGCATATTTTAGAAATTGGCTGCGGGCTTGCCTTAGCTAGTTTAGTGGCTCATCGTCGAGGAGCCAACATCACTGCATCAGACCGCCACCCTAAAGCAAAATCATTTCTTCAAGAAAATCTTCGTTTAAACAAACTCGACAAGTTACCTTTTCGCCATGGCCAATGGGGCGTACATCCGACTCCATCCCTTGCGGATACTGGTGCTGCCCTGCTGTATAAAAAATATGATTTAATTGTCGGCAGCGATCTGCTCTATGAGCCCGACATGCCGCTAGCCTTGGCGCTTTTTATCAATTTACACGCAGCTAAACAAGCAGAAGTTTGGATTGTTGACCCCAATCGAGGCTATCGGCCAGCATTTAATCGCAATATGCAGACGCTGGGTTTTGAGTTGAGCTCAGATAATGTTTTAACCGAGACTGCTTCTAACCAAGAAAACTATCGAGGACGTTTGCTCATTTATAAACGTGCTTGAGCTAAAGTATCAGAGCCTGGCCCACATATACTTGGACACTCTACGGCAGGTAAAACCAATCGAATCAAGCGCAAACTCAAAGTATATAGCAATAAAAAAAGGTGACCGAAGTCACCCTTTTTTTGATCGCAAAAAGCTTAGTTCTTGCTCTCTTGTGCGGCACGAATCAGATCACCTAGAGTGGTCGGACCGGCTGCTGCTTCTGGTTCTTGCTTACGCAGTTCTTTAATCGCATCTTTCTCTTCTTCTACGTCTTTAGACTTGATAGACAAGTTAATAACGCGAGACTTACGATCGATGTTGATGATTTTCGCTTCAACTTCGTCGCCTTCTTTCAGGACGTTACGTGCATCTTCTACACGGTCACGGCTGATTTCAGAGGCTTTAAGAACAGCTTCAATGTCGTCAGCTAAAAGGATAACTGCACCTTTAGCATCAACTTCTTTCACGGTGCCGCGCACAATTGTGCCCTTCTCGTGTTCTGAAGCGTAGCTTGAGAACGGATCATCTTCTAACTGTTTGATACCCAGGGAGATACGCTCGCGCTCTGGATCAACAGAAAGAATGACAGTTTCCAGCTCATCGCCTTTCTTATAACGACGAACAGCTTCTTCGCCTGCTTCATGCCAGCTGATATCTGACAAGTGCACTAAACCGTCAATGCCGCCATCTAGGCCGATAAAGATACCGAAATCAGTGATTGATTTGATGGTACCGGAAATTTTATCGTTTTTATTGAACTGACTTGAGAAATCTTCCCATGGGTTAGATTTGCACTGTTTGATACCCAGAGAAATACGGCGGCGCTCTTCGTCAATGTCCAGAACCTGAACTTCAACTTCGTCACCAACCTGTACAACTTTGGATGGGTGGATGTTTTTGTTTGTCCAGTCCATTTCTGAAACGTGAACCAAACCTTCAACACCTTCTTCCAGCTCTGCAAAGCAACCGTAATCCGTCAAGTTGGTTACGCGTGCCATAACACGGGTACCTTCTGGGTAACGGGCTTTGATTGCTACCCAAGGATCTTCACCCAACTGCTTCAGGCCTAAAGATACACGGTTACGCTCGCGGTCGAATTTCAGTACTTTTACGTCAATCTCGTCGCCAACATTAACGATTTCGCCTGGGTGCTTAATGCGCTTCCAAGCCATATCAGTGATGTGCAACAGACCATCAACGCCACCCAGATCAACGAATGCACCGTAGTCTGTAAGGTTCTTAACGATACCTTTAACTTGCTGACCTTCTTGCAGGTTCTCAAGTAATGCTTCGCGCTCTGCGCTATTTTCTGCTTCCAGAACAGCACGACGTGAAACAACAACGTTGTTACGTTTCTGATCAAGCTTGATAACTTTGAATTCAAGCTCTTTACCTTCTAAGTGCGCCGTGTCGCGAACTGGACGAACGTCTACCAAAGATCCTGGTAGGAACGCGCGGATACCGTTCACATCAACTGTAAAGCCACCTTTAACTTTACCGTTAATAACACCGTTGACCACTTCTTCAGCGTTGAATGACGCTTCAAGAACCAGCCAAGACTCAGCACGTTTCGCCTTCTCGCGGGACAGCTTGGTTTCACCAAAGCCATCTTCAACTGCGTCAAGTGCAACGTGAACTTCGTCACCCACTTTAATTGTCAGTTCGCCTTGCTCATTGTAGAACTGCTCAACGGGGATAACGCCTTCTGATTTCAAACCAGCGTGTACTGTTACCCAATCACCGTCGATATCAACAATTAAACCAGTGATGATTGCACCGGGCTGCATGTCTAGAGTTTTTAGGCTTTCTTCAAAAAGGTCTGCAAAGCTTTCGCTCATGTTTAATCCTGCTGATCGAGGGCAAAATCTGCCCAAATCCACATTCCAGATAACGTGGTCTTATTAATAAGTTGAAAACATGTCAGCTATTATCTGGAAGCTGCGCATGATTCCTTTATGAGTTAAACCACGAATGCGTGGCTTACTCGGGTCACCCAGCCAAGCTGCGCACTGCAACTTCACTAAGAATTCTTTCTAGCACCTGCTCGATGGTCATAGTCGTTGAATCCAAGATGATTGCATCTTCTGCTGGCTTCAACGGCGCAATAACGCGATTAGTGTCACGCTCATCACGCGCACGAATCTCTTCAAGCAGACACGTAAGGGTAACAGTTTCACCTTTATCCTTCAACTGCAAATAACGTCTTCGCGCCCGTTCTTCTGCACTGGCAGTTAAAAAAACTTTTAAAGGGGCATCAGTAAAAACCACTGTGCCCATATCGCGACCATCCGCGATCAAGCCTGGCGGCTGACGAAAATCTTGTTGACGACGCAATAAACCAGAACGCACAGCTGGTAGTGCAGCCACTATTGATGCATGCGCACCAATGGTTTCATTACGAATAGCATCTGTCACGTCTACATTTTCTAAAATGACACGCTGCTTGTTATCACTATCAACAATAAATTGCACATCAAGAGCAGACGCTAACTTTTCTAGTGCCGCTTCATTATTCAGTGCAACATTATGCTTTTGCGCAGCTAGTGCGAGCACACGGTACAGTGCGCCCGAATCCAATAAATGCCACTGCAGCTGCGTTGCTAATAACCCTGCAATCGTGCCCTTGCCTGAACCGCTGGGCCCATCGACAGTGATAACGACAGGAAAACTCATGCTTTCCCCTCTTGTTCAACATGCATGCCTACGTGCTTGCATAACGCGAGAAAATTAGGGAAAGATGTCGCCACATGCACGCTATCGTGAATACGAATCGGTGCACTGGCACGCAGTGCGGCAACACTAAACGACATAGCAATACGATGATCACCATGCGCCCAGACCTCACCACCACCCATTTGCCCACCTTCGATAATGATGCCGTCTGGCGTGCCTTGCGCACTGATACCTAAAGTGGTTAAACCATCAACCATCACCTGGATTCGATCTGATTCTTTAACCCGCAGCTCCTCTGCACCACGCAGCACCGTGCGCCCCTCAGCACAGGCAGCCGCAATAAACAATACAGGGAATTCATCAATGGCTAAGGGCACCAACTCCAACGGAATCTCGATACCTCTTAAGCGTGCACTGCGCACGCGAATATCAGCAACCAGCTCACCGCCAACCTCTCGAACGTTCTCTAAGCTTAAGTCCGCTCCCATTAATTTTAAGATATCGATAACACCAGTACGCGTTGGGTTAATACCGACGTGCTCTAAAACCAACTCTGATTCCGGTGCGATACTGGCCGCCACCATAAAAAATGCTGCCGATGAAATATCAGCAGGCACTTCAATATGGGTACCGATCAATTCATGATTACTTTCAACTTTAGCGGTCGCGCCACGCACTTCAACTGGGTAACCAAAACCACGCAGCATGCGCTCGGTGTGGTCACGGGTCGGCGCAGGCTCTGTCACTGCTGTTTCACCTGCAGCGTACATACCGGCCAATAGCAAACAGGACTTAACTTGTGCACTAGCCATCGGCATTTCATAATGCATGCCGGTCAAACATTGTCCGCCACGTATAGTCAGTGGCGGGCGCCCTTCAGCTGCTGTTTCAATCACAGCACCCATTTCCCGTAGCGGCTTGGCAATGCGATTCATTGGCCGCTTCGACAGCGAAGCATCTCCAGCCAAGGTGCTGTCAAACGACTGCGCAGCGAGAATCCCTGACAGCAAACGCATGGTGGTGCCTGAATTGCCAACATAAATCGGTCCCGGCGGCGCCTGTAAACCATGCAGACCCACACCATGCACGACAACACGCCCGTTTTCTGGCCCTTCAATGACAACGCCCATATCGCGAAACGCTTGAATGGTTGCCAGTGCGTCTTCACCCTCAAGAAAGCCCTCAACTTCAGTTACGCCTTGCGCTAAGGAGCCAAGCATAATTGCGCGGTGCGATATTGATTTATCACCGGGCACTCGAATAGCACCATTGACCTGCCCACCAGGGCTGGCTAAAAAAATCAGATCATTATCAAGCATGGTTTTCACATAGGCCCTTTGGGCTAAAATTGTACTGAAATGTTCACGGGCAACACGTGCGCGGGTAAATACACCAAGCAAGTGACGTCCATCTTCTTTGGCAATTGCATTGCGCAACGCATCAAGGTCTTCACGGTACTGATCCAGCTGCTGTAATACAGCATCACGATTGGCCAGAAAAATATCGTGCCACATCAAGGGATCGCTGCCAGCGATCCGAGTAAAGTCACGAAAACCACCGGCGGCATAGCGAAATATTTCTAAGTTTTCACTGCGTTTAGCTAATGAATCAACCAAGCCAAAGGCCAATAAATGCGGCAAGTGGCTGGTCGCGGCTAAGACCCTATCATGCTGCTCAACACTCATACTCTCAACATCGGCACCCAAGCCTTGCCATAGCTGCTGCACACAGGCTAAAGCCTCTGCATCAGTGTCTGCGTGCGGGGTAAGGATAACTTTATGTTGCTTAAATAGGTCGGCATTGGCTGCTTCGACACCGCTGCGCTCGGAGCCTGCAATCGGATGCCCAAGCACTAAAAACGGCGGCAAATAACCGTATGCCTGTTGCGCCGCAGCCAATACATAGCCTTTTACGCTACCGGCATCAGTAATAATGGTTTTATTGAGATTAAGTGCCGCTAACTGAGTAAGCAAGCCTTTCAAAGCAAGCACTGGCACAGCCAGCATAACCACATCCGCACGCTGACATGCCTGTGCCAACACGCGAGTGCTGCTGTCAACAATACCTAGCTCAACTGCACGCTGACCCGCTTCAGCGCTAAGATCTACACCAATAACCTCGCGAGCTAAGCCAGCCTCACGAATGCCTTTAGCAAAAGACGAACCGATTAAGCCTAAGCCAATCACGACCAGACGATTAATAAGTGCTGCTGGTGGAGCCGTTTTCTGCATATTAGACCTGCTTTAACACATCAGTTAAGGCATCCAAAAAAACTTGGTTTTCAGCGCTAGTACCAATCGACACTCTTAAAAAGTTAGGCATAGCATAACCAGCAATGGGCCGTACAATAACGCCGCGAGCCAGCAAGGCCTGATCAATCACCGCCGCGTCTCGCTTAAAATCAACAGCTATAAAGTTGCCACGCGATGGCAGCCAAGATAAGCCAAGTTGCTTAAAGCCCGCTTCCAATTGCTGCATACCCTGTGTATTGGCTATCCGGCTGCGCGTTAAATAATCTTCGTCGTCCAACGCAGCACAGGCCGCTACCAAAGCGAGACTGTTAACATTAAACGGCTGACGAACGCGATTGAGTACAGCAGCAATCTCTTTTGATGACACTGCATAACCCACACGCAAGGCTGCTAAGCCGTAGGCTTTAGAAAAAGTGCGTGACACCAGTAGGTTGGAATAACGACTCAGATACGCCATACCATCTGGCAGATCGCTATCAGCGGCATATTCGATATAAGCCTCATCCAAAACCACTAAAACATCACTGGGTACTTTACTTAAAAAAGCATTGAGTGCCGCTTGGTTAAACCAAGTTCCGGTAGGATTATTTGGGTTGGCAATAAAAACCACACGGGTATTGCTATCAATAGCCGCTGCCATGGCATCAAGGTCGTGCCCGTAATCTTTGGCTGGGACCTGTCTACACTCAGCACCCGACGCAAGCGTAGAGATGGGGTAGACAGCAAAGGCATGCTCGCTGAACACGGCATTACGCCCTGGTGCTAACCAAGCACGAGCAACCAGTTCTAGGACATCGTTAGAGCCATTACCTAGGGTGATTTGTGCAGGATCAACAGCAAAACGCTCTGCTATTTTTTGCTTTAAAGAAAAACCACTGCCATCAGGGTAGCGCGTCAATTCAGGCAGTGCTTGAGTAATTGCCGCACAAACCTTGGGGCTGGGCCCAAGCGGGTTTTCATTGCTGGCTAACTTAACAATATCAGCGGGGTCTAAGCCGAATTCGCGCGCCAACTCTTCGACCGGTTTGCCAGGCACATAAGGCGAAAGCTCTTGCACGCTAGGTAAGGCCATCGTTAAAAAATCACAACTCATTGTCTTTCCTCAAACAATGAGCTGCCGCTTGTCGAGCGGCAACTCGCTACGCAATTAAAGAACAGCGTTGGGGTATGAACCTAAAATCTTTAAGCCAACGGATTCTTTAGCGATGCTTTCCAGTGCACTTTTAACCAGCGGATCATCTTTATGGCCATAGAAATCAATAAAGAATACATACGTCCATTTACCGCTGCGTGATGGACGGGTTTCGATACGTGTCAAGTCAATACCGCTGGCATGAAAAGGCACCAACAACTCGTGCAAGGCGCCAGGTTTATTGCTCATGGAGATAATAACTGAAGTTTTGTCATCACCCGTTGCAGGCACACTTTGATTACCTATAATCAAAAAGCGTGTTGAGTTATCTGGACGGTCTTCAATCTTATCAGCCAGAACAGTCAAGCCATACAACTGCGCTGCCATATCACCGGCTATCGCAGCGCTGTTCCATTCGCTCTTCACGCGCTTTGCTGCTTCTGCATTGCTGGACACTGCAACACGCTCGACGTTGGGATAGTGTGCATCCAGCCATTTACGGCATTGCGCTAAAGATTGCGCGTGCGAATAAATACGCGTGATGCGCTCAGTTTGGGTGTTATCAGCCACCAATAAATGGTGGTGAATGCGCAGCTCAACCTCACCGCAGATTACTAAATCATGCTCAAGAAAACTGTCTAAGGTGTGATTAATCGCACCTTCAGTTGAGTTTTCTACTGGCACTACGCCAAAACTGACTGCACCTGCTGCCACTTCACGAAAAATCTCATCAATCGCCGCCATCGGCTTGCTGATCACAGCTTGGCCAAAGTGTTTCAGAGCTGCAGCTTGTGAGAATGTTCCCTCAGGGCCTAAATACGCAACTTTAAGCGGCTGCTCAAGCGCTAAACAGCTGGACATGATCTCACGGAACAAGCGCGCCATATCCTCGTTGCCAAGCGGACCTTTGTTGAGTTCCATAATACGCTTGAGCACTTGTGCCTCACGCTCTGGGCGATAAAAAATCGCCTCCTCACCTTCAGCTAAGCTCTGCATTTTAATGCGCCCAACATCTTGGGCACAGCGGGCACGCTGACTGATTAGTTCGAGAATTTTTTCATCGAGACTATCAATTCGGACACGTAAAGCCTGCAGCTCTTGTTCACTCATTTATGCCTGTTCCTTTTCAAAAGTGTGCATATAGGCAACTAAAGCCTCAACCGCCTCAATTGATACAGCATTATAAATAGAAGCACGCATGCCACCGACTGAGCGGTGCCCTTTCAGATTGAGTAAGCCACGCTCATCAGCCCCCTGCAAAAACGCTTTATCAAGTTTCTCATCCGCCAAACGAAACGGCACGTTCATCCACGAGCGAGCATTGAGCGCAATAGGGTTGCTGTAAAAATCACTGTCATCAATGGTTTTATAAAGCAGCGCTTGCTTGGCGTAATTGGTCTTAGCCATGGCCTCTAGGCCACCTTGTTGCTTAAGCCACTTAAAGACCAAACCTGACAAGTACCAAGAAAAAGTCGGCGGCGTGTTGTACATCGAGCCATTGTCAGCTGCTACTTTGTAATTGAGCATGGTTGGACAGCTGGCGCGTGCACGACCGAGCAAGTCTTCACGGATAATGCCAACCACTAAACCACTGGGACCAATATTTTTCTGTGCGCCGGCGTAAATCATACCGAACTGGCTGACATCTAAAGGCTTAGACAAGATATCAGAGGACATATCAACCACTAACGGTGTATCGCCGGTTTGCGGTATCCAATCAAACTGCAAGCCACCAATGGTTTCATTGCTGGCGTAATGCACATAGGCTGCATCTTTGCTGAGATTCCATTCGTTTTGCCCCGGAATAGCAAAGTAATCATGCTCTTTTGCGCTGGCAGCGACATTGATCGGGCCAAAGCGCTGCGCTTCTTCAATGCTTTTGCGTGACCAGATTCCAGTATCAATGTAGTCAGCGCTGTCACCTTCAGCCAGGAGGTTCAGCGGTATTTGTGCAAACTGCTGGCTTGCTCCGCCCTGCATAAATAACACTTTATAATGCTTTGGAATGCTTAAAAGATCACGCAAGTCTTGCTCAGCTTCAGCTGCAATGGCAGTGAAATCATCACCACGATGACTCATTTCCATCACTGATAAGCCTTTACCTTGCCAGTCTAATAGTTCGCTTTGCGCCTGCCGCAATACCGCTTCAGGCAGCGCGGCTGGGCCTGCGCAAAAATTATAAACTCTACTCACTGCTCTCTCACTCTTCCGGGTTGCTTGGCTCGTCAGTAAGCGTTTGTTCATCTTCGCTTACGACATCCTGATCGATATCTGCTACAGCAGATGCACCTTGCGCTGTAACTGCTCCTTCAGTGCTATCCTCTTCGAGCGCATCATCCTCATCCGCGGGCTCTTGCACTCGCTCAAGTCCTACCAGCGTCTCATCTGCGGCCAAACGAATCAGCATCACACCTTGGGTGTTGCGAGACAGCGAGGACACTTCATCGACGCGGGTACGCACCAGGGTGCCTTGGTCAGAAATCAGCATGATTTCCTCACCGTCCAAGACTTGAATTGCACCGACTAACTTGCCGTTACGCTCATTGGAGACCATGGCGATCACACCCTGTCCACCACGACGGTAGTTGGGGAACTCAGTAATAGCAGTACGTTTACCGTAACCACGCTCAGAAGCGGTGAGAATCTCGCTACCTTCTTCTGGAATCAGCACGGAAATCAGCTTATCCCCTTCTGGTAAGCGCATCCCACGCACACCGCGTGCGGTACGGCCCATAGCGCGCACATCGGTTTCAGCAAAGCGCGTCACTTTACCGCCGTCCGAGAACAACATAACATCATGGCTGCCATCAGTCAGCGCGGCTGAGATCAAGGTGTCGTCTTCATCCAGTGCCAAAGCAATCAGGCCTGAGGTTCTAGGGCGACTAAACTGTTCCAGCGGGGTTTTCTTCACGGTACCGTTGGCCGTGGCCATAAAGATAAAGTAGCCTTCGGTGTACTCATTGATCGGCAACATGGCAGTGATGTTCTCACCTTCATCCAACGGCAATAAATTGACAATTGGGCGGCCACGTGAAGTGCGTGATGCTTCTGGGATTTCAAAGGTACGCTTCCAGTACACCTTACCTTTACTAGAGAATAGCAGCAGCGTGGTGTGACTGTTTGCAACTAGCAGGTGCTCAACAATGTCTTCGTCTTTAACACCAGTCGCCGCTTTACCACGACCACCACGGCGCTGTGCGTTATAGGCATCCAGCGGCTGGCTTTTTGCATAACCAGAGCGTGAAATCGTCACTACACGCTCTTCTTCGGTAATTAAATCAGCAATGGTTAAATCAACACGTGACGCCGTAATCTCGGTGCGACGCGCATCGCCAAAGTCGGTTTTGATTTTCTCTAATTCTTCGCGGATCACTTCCAGCAAACGCTCGGCACTGCCAAGAATTTCCAGTAGTTCACTGATTTGCGTAAGAATTTCTTGGTATTCAGCCAGTAATTTTTCATGCTCAAGCCCAGTTAAACGGTGCAGGCGCAGATCAAGAATGGCTTGTGCTTGTTCCGGAGATAAATGATAGAAACCATCATGCATCCCGTACTGTTCATCCAAATCCTCTGGGCGACTGGACTCAGCACCTGAGCGCTCAACCATGGCCGAGACAGCACTTGATTCCCAAGCGGTAGCAATTAAACGCTCTTTTGCTTCAGCTGGGGTTGGCGAGGATTTAATCATCGCAATAACAGGGTCAATGTTTGACAGGGCAACTGCTTGCCCCTCAAGAATATGTCCACGCTCACGAGCTTTGCGCAACTCAAATACGGTGCGGCGTGTGACCACCTCACGGCGGTGGCGGACAAAGACTTCCAGCATGTCTTTGAGGTTAAGCAGGCGCGGCTGCCCATCAACAAGAGCCACCACGTTAATACCAAACACGCTTTGCATTTGTGTTTGCGTATAAAGATTATTGAGCACCACTTCAGGCACTTCGCCACGACGCAGCTCGATCACCACGCGCATGCCGTCTTTATCAGACTCATCTCGCAGCTCGCTGATACCTTCGAGTTTTTTCTCTTTAACCAGCTCGGCAATTTTTTCAATCAAACGGGCTTTGTTTAACTGGTACGGCAGCTCACTGATAATGATTTGCTGGCGACCACCGGCTTTATCGATATCTTCAATGAAAGTGCGTGCGCGCATGTAAATACGGCCACGGCCGGTGCGGTAGGCTTCGACAATACCGGCGCGACCATTGATGATACCTGCAGTCGGGAAATCTGGCCCTGGAATAAACTGCATCAGCTCATCAACATCAATCTCAGGGTTGTCAATCAAGGCTAAGCAGCCATTGATCACTTCAGTCAGGTTGTGTGGCGGAATATTTGTCGCCATACCCACAGCAATACCTGATGAGCCGTTTACCAACAAAGCAGGAACTTTGGTTGGTAAAACAGCTGGAATCATTTCGGTGCCGTCGTAGTTGGCCACCCAATCCACAGTTTCTTTATCTAAGTCAGCCAGCAACTCATGGGCTAACTTGGTCATGCGCACTTCGGTATAACGCATAGCTGCTGCGTTATCACCGTCGACAGAACCGAAGTTACCTTGGCCATCCACCAGCAAATAACGTAAAGAGAACGGCTGCGCCATACGTACAATGGTGTCGTAGACTGCAATATCACCATGCGGGTGATATTTACCAATCACGTCACCGACGACACGCGCCGATTTCTTGTAGGGTTTATTCCAGTCATTACCCAATTCACGCATCGCGAAGAGCACACGCCGGTGTACAGGTTTTAAACCGTCACGTGCATCTGGCAACGCCCGACCAACAATTACGCTCATTGCATAATCGAGGTACGACTGTCGCATTTCATCTTCGATACTGATCGGAAGGATTTCTTTGGCCAAATCACCCATGGAAGCTCGGTTCCTTATTAATTCATCATGCCCAATTCAAGCGTGCGATAGTAACACATGCCGCACAAGCGCGCTCAAGCAACGCTGAGGCTTTTTCTTACTATTGCTTGCCTATGTCCGTTTTCGCAGTACAGCTCTGCAGTTTCTCTTGATCCAACACTGTTTACGAGCAAAAGACTTCTTTATATCAACTCTGCATTAACGCGCGCATTTTCTGCGCATCGGGCTGATTAACAACACCGCGCTCGGTAACGATCACATCAATAAGTGCAGCAGGTGTCACGTCAAATACCGGGTTAAGCGCATCAACTTCTGCTGCCACACGCTGCTGACCGACAAATAGAATTTCTTCACCTGTGCGCTCCTCAATTGGAATCTGCGCGCCGCTGGCAAGCTGCATATCAATGGTAGAGCTGGGTGCTACCACCATAAATTTAATCTGATGATAGCGCGCCAACACTGCCAGCTGATAAGTGCCAATTTTATTTGCCACGTCTCCATTGGCAGTAATGCGGTCGGCACCGACAATGATCCAGCTGATCATACCCTGCTGCATTAAATGACCCGCGGCTGCATCAACATTAAGCGCACAAGGAATACCCTCGCCCGCCAGCTCCCACGCGGTCAAACGTGCACCTTGTAGCCAAGGCCGCGTTTCATTGACGTGCACACAGCGAACTAAGCCATCTAAATAGGCCGCACGAATCACGCCCAACGCAGTGCCAAACCCAGCAGTAGCCAATGCGCCTGCGTTGCAATGGGTCATCACGTGCTGAGGCGCGCTACCGGTTTCTCGAATCAATTGCAAACCCAGCTCTGCTGTACGCAAGTTAGCGTTGCGATCATCATTAAAGATAGATAGCGCTTGCGCCTCTAGCGCTTTAAGCGGCTGTTCTGTTTGTAGGGCCGTTGCTAAGCAATCACGCATCGCCTGCAGCGCCCAGAATAAATTAACCGCTGTCGGGCGTGATTCTGCCAGCAAGCTAAAATCAGCCTCTAACGCTGCGGACAAATCACTAACGTGATTGGCAACATGTTGCTGGGCCGCCAAAACCATAGCAAACGCCGCCGCCACACCAATCGCCGGTGCGCCGCGTACACGCATCTCACGGATGGCTTGCGCCACGTCAGCAGCAGTCTCATAACGCTGCCAAAACTCTTGCTGTGGCAGCAAGCGCTGATCCAGCAAGTAGAGCGCATTGTCACGCCACTCCAGTGCTTTTACTTTCTCAGCAGCACGCATTTGCTCACGTATCATTGGCACGACCCCTTGAAAAATATGTAATTATAGCCGAATCTGCATCTTATGCTGTAAAGCACCTGTACCTTATTTGTGCCTTATTGAAGCCACGCTGCGTCATTCGAGTCATCAAACACATGCTCTAATAGAAACATTATTTCACCTTGCAGTAGGAACCATGCATGCCGCACTTGCCGCTCGATTGTCTGTTATTGCCAGAATGGCTGGTGCCTGTGGAACCCGCTGGTGTGATTCTGAAAAACTATGCGCTGGGTATTCGTGGCGATCGCATTGCTCTGATCGCACCACGTGAACAAGCCTTGAAAACACCTTGTGCAGATATTCGTGAGCTGCCCAACACTGTATTAACCCCTGGTTTAATAAACGCGCACGGCCATGCAGCGATGAGTTTGTTCCGCGGCTTGGCCGATGACCTGCCCTTGCACACGTGGCTCAATGAACACATTTGGCCAGCGGAAGCACGCTGGGTTAATGATGATTTTATCCGAGACGGCACTGACCTAGCCATCGCAGAACAATTGAAAAACGGCATCACCTGCTTTTCTGATATGTATTTCTATCCTGATATTGTCTGTCAGCAAGTGCACAGCAGCGGCATTCGCGCACAAATTACTGTGCCGATGCTGGACTTTCCGGTTCCCGGTGCACGCAACAGTGCCGAAGCCTTACGCAAAGGCTTACAGCTGTTCGATGATTTCAAGCAGCATCCGCGCCTAACCATTGGCTTTGGCCCGCACTCACCTTACACGGTTAATGATCAGTGCTTAGACAATGTCGTTATACTTGCAGCACAGCTGGATGCACCTATCCAAATACATGTGCATGAAACAGCAGTCGAAGTACAACAAAGCATAGCCAAGTATGGTGAACGCCCACTGGCACGTCTAGCCCGCCTCGGCTTGCTCGGTCCACGTTTTCAAGCCGTGCATATGACGCAAGTTAATGATGACGATATTGCCTTACTGGTGCAGAGCAATAGCAGCGTCATTCACTGTCCAGAATCAAACTTGAAACTCGCCAGTGGTTTTTGCCCAATCGAACGCTTGTGGAATGCTGGCATCAACGTAGCGATTGGAACCGATGGCGCAGCCAGCAACAATAACCTTGATTTACTCAGTGAAACCCGAACAGCCGCATTGTTGGCAAAAGCGGTAGCGCAATCAGCCAGTGCGATTGATGCACATCGCGCCCTGCGCATGGCCACATTAAATGGTGCTCGCGCACTGGGCATTGAAACGCAGACCGGCACACTAGAAGTCGACAAACTTGCTGATATTACAGCCTTCAACTTTAATGACCTGTCTGTACAGCCTGTTTACGACCCGGTCTCGCAGTTGATTTATGCAGCCGCCCGCAACTGTGTTGAGCATGTTTGGGTGGGCGGTAAACAGTTGCTCAAAGATCGTCAACTGGTGCGCATGGATGAGCAAAAGATCATCGCTAAAAGCCAGCAATGGGCGAGCAAAATAGCAAATAAATCAAATAGTTAAGAAGCCTTATTAAAGTCAATATAAATTACAGCTGCGCATGCAAGGCGAACACTAAAGCAAAGCATTGTAAAAGCTGGCATGATATGCACCTTTACTATCAGCACATATCGTATAGGACTGGGTTATGAGCAATATAGACCATGCTGAAATTGCGAAGTTTGAAGCCTTAGCTCACCGCTGGTGGGACCGTGAGAGTGAATTTAAACCGCTCCACGAGATCAACCCATTACGTGTCAACTGGATCAATGAACGCGCCCCTTTGGCAGGTAAGAGTGTCTTGGATGTTGGTTGCGGCGGTGGCATTTTAAGTGAAGCGATGGCGCAGCGTGGCGCTCATGTCACGGGTATTGATATGGGTGAAGCACCATTGGCTGTCGCGCGTTTGCATCAACTGGAAACAGGCGTTGATATCAACTACCGACAAATCACTGCAGAAGCCTTGGCAGAAGAGCAGCCTGAACAGTTTGATGTTGTCACCTGTTTAGAAATGCTTGAGCACGTGCCAGACCCTGCCTCGATTATTCGCGCATGCTATGCCTTGGTTAAGCCGGGTGGCCATGTGTTTTTTTCAACCATTAATCGCAACCCTAAAGCCTATCTCTTTGCGATTATTGGTGCTGAGTACATCATGGGCTTGCTGCCGCGCGGCACCCATGATTTTAAAAAATTCATTCGCCCATCCGAGCTTGGCGCGTGGAGTCGTGCCGCTGGTCTGCAAGTACAAGACATCATCGGTCTAACATACAACCCGCTAACCAAGCACTATAAACTTGAAGCCGATGTCGATGTGAACTATATGCTGCACACGAGCAAGGATGCCTAATGCGTATTGAGGCAGTTTTGTTTGATATGGATGGCACTTTGCTCGACACGGCAAAGGATTTTTTTTCCATTGTGCAGACTATGCGCATAGAGCGCAGGCTAGCACCTCTGAGCAGTGAAACATGCTTTCGCGAGCACGTCTCGCGTGGCGCACAAGCCATGGTGGCTTATGCTTTTTCTTTAGAGCTGGACGATCCGGAACTGATTCTTTTGCGAGATGATTTTCTCGCCCGTTACGATGTGCAGCATGCACAGCTCACAGGGCCTTTTCCTGGTATTTTAGCGCTGCTTGAGCGCCTAGAGCGCGCCGATATTCGTTGGGGCGTTGCCACCAATAAGCCGCTGCGTTTTGCCCAGCCCATTATGGATGCGCTGCAGTTGAGTTCACGTAGCGCGGTACTGCTCTGCCCTGAGCATGTTGAAAAAAGCAAACCTGCACCAGATATGTTGCTGGCGGCATGTGAGCAGTTGCAGCTCGATCCGCGCCAAGTCCTGTATGTTGGTGATGACAAACGTGACATTGATGCTGGGCGTGCTGCCAATATGCACACAGTTGCTGTGCGTTACGGCTATATCGTGCCCGGCGACAACCCATCCAATTGGGGTGCTGATGCTGTGATTGATAACATCGACGAAATTGATGCCCTGCTAGAAGCACAGTGTGGTTGTTAGTCGTCGTCAACATGAGGGCTTATCAGTCCATATTTAACATGAGCTAACTGGTTTACCTTATTGATTTTAAAGAGATGAGTTATGTTTAACTACACTGCACTTGCTGATTTGTTGAAAGATCGTATCATTCTGGTGACCGGTGCTGGACGCGGTATTGGCGCACAAGCAGCACGCACCTATGCCGCCCACGGCGCAACCGTTTTATTGCTGGGTAAAACAGAAAAACGTCTGAATGCTGTTTATGATGAAATTGTTGCGGCCGGCCACTCTGAGCCCGTAGTTATTCCTTTGGATTTAGAAAAGGCCACGCAGGAAGCCTATGACGAGCTCGCAGCAATGATTGAAAGCGAATTCGGCCACCTCGATGGCCTGCTGCACAATGCCTCTATTTTAGGCCCGCGCACGCCACTTGAGCAGCTTTCTGGCGAGAACTTTGCCAAGGTTATGCAAATTAACGTTAATGCCATGTTTATGCTAAACAGCGCGATGCTGCCATTACTGCGCTTATCCAAAGCTGCCTCAGTGATTTTCACCTCCAGCAGCGTCGGTCGCAAAGGCCGTGCCTACTGGGGCGCTTACGCGGTGTCAAAATTTGCCACTGAAGGCTTAATGCAAGTGATGGCGGACGAAATGGAAGGAACTGCGATTCGTGCCAACAGCATTAACCCTGGCGCAACACGCACCGATATGCGCGCACGTGCTTACCCTGGTGAGAATCCTGATAACAATCCCACCCCTGCCGAGATCATGCCCCTGTACTTGTACTTAATGGGTGATGACAGTGCTGAAATCAGCGGCCAAGCACTGAACGCGCAATAACCGTTACTTAGCAATATCCAACAGCGCCATTGCCCGCATGGCTTGGCGCTGTACTTCCTTGTGTTGCCTAGCAGCTTCCTCGCGTCAATTTAACCCCACTGCCACTGCGACTTCGGCATAGCGTCATAATCTTGTCAGTGCCATCAATATGCCAGTCAAGACATGGCCTTATGCATTATTTTTTTGACACCCTACATTAAATTCAGCATAACCTATTGATAACAAAGGAATTATAAATACTGGCATGATAATAGCATAAGTATTAGCAAGATCGCTTAGAGTAAAGGAATATCATGAACACGCAGCCAACCGCCAACGTCATCAATATTGAAAAAAATATTTCCAAGCGCATTGTCGGTGCTGCCGAGGCGATGCCTCTTATCACTTTATCGCACGCTGAGTTGCGCCAACTCTTATCCACCCAGTTACAAAGCTCACTTGATATCAAAGATATTTTAGCGATGTTCTTCAAAACAACTCAGCGGCTTATTAGCTATGACTCGCTCGTTTACAAGCATGCGGGACATGCAGTTGCAGCGGAGCTGGGCACCAGCAAAAAACACAGTGTGACCTATAACCTAAACTACCAAGGCGAATACTTAGGCGATATCAGCTTTACTCGCGAAAATATTTTTGTCGAAGATGAGCTGGGTGATTTTGAGTCCATTATCGCCAGTTTGATTTTTCCATTACGCAATAGCCTGCTTTATACGGCAGCATTACAGAGCGCACTAAAAGACTCACTGACCGGTATTGGTAACCGAATTGCCATGCAGCAAACACTGCAGCGTGATATTTACACCGCGCAACGCCACGAGCAGGCGTTATCAGTTTTGATGATCGATATTGATTTTTTCAAGAGCATCAATGATACCTACGGTCACAGCGCAGGCGATGCAGTATTAGAACACGTCGCACAACACATTCAAACGCAATTACGTACAGCCGATGCTGTGTTTCGCTTTGGTGGTGAGGAGTTTTTAGCAGTGCTGCCCAACACCTGCAGCCAGCACGCCAATCTAGTCGCTGAACGCTTACGTGAGAGCTTAGAGAACTTTCAAATCAACCACGAAGAACATGTGATCACAGTCACTGCGAGCATTGGTTGCGCCACACTGCGCAGTGAAGACACTCAGCAAACGCTACTGCAGCGGTCGGATACTGCTTTATATGCAGCTAAAAACAATGGCCGTAACCAAGTTCAGCTAGCGATCTAATCGCGAACGCTAGCTGAACTTGGTTGCAATTCAAATAGCTTGCTTACTCAGGGCGTAAACGACGTACTGGCGCATTACGAGTACTGCTAGACCCTTTCTTGTTACTTGCTGGGCCCGTTGCACGTGGCTTTCTTGAATCTTTAGCAAACTCTGCTGGTTGATCTTTATTGGTGGTGTAAACAGTTTTATCAGCACCACGTCGAACATGACGCGCAGCAGCAACAGGCTTAGCTGTTTTACGCTGTTGGCGATCCAGTTTATCTTTAGCTTTCTCGCTCATTTCTGGCAATAAAACCGGCTCTAAGCCCACTTCTTTACTAAGAATATCCAACTCAGCTTGGCCCATCTCACGCCAGCGCCCCATGCTTAGCTCTGAGGTTAAGAACACAGGACCAAAACGTACACGCTTGAGGCGACTGACAATCACATCTTGCGATTCCCACAAACGACGCACTTCACGGTTGCGACCTTCCATCACCACGCAATGGAACCAGCGGTTAAAGCCTTCACCACCAGGTGCTGCCTGCACATCAGTAAATTTTGCCGGACCATCTTCAAGCATTACGCCGCGCTTGAGGTTTTCGATCATTTCTTCAGTGACTTCACCACGTACGCGCACCGCATATTCACGGTCCATCTGATATGAAGGGTGCATCAAGCGATTGGCTAACTCACCGTCGGTGGTGAACATCAGCAAGCCCGTGGTATTGATATCTAAACGTCCGACGTTAATCCAGCGACCGGTGTGTGGACGTGGTAAGCGATCAAATACCGTTGGTCGGCCTTCTGGATCGTTACGCGTGCACACTTCGCCTTCAGGCTTGTTATAAATAATCACGCGACGCTGCAGATAGGTTTCTGCATCTTGTTTCAACGGACGACCGTCAACAGTGATGGCATCCAGCGCATCAACACGCGCCCCTAATTTAGCCACACGTGAATTGACCAGAACACGGCCATCGGTGATCCATTGCTCGATATCGCGACGTGAGCCAAAGCCCATACGCGCTAAGACTTTCTGCAGTCTTTCACCGACTGGCGCAACAACAGCTTTTTTGGCTTTTTCGTTCTGTGGCTTTTTAACTGCTGGTGCAGCAGTCTTTTTAGTTTTATCGTTCATCTAAGCACCTCCCGGTGGGTTACTTTTTCAGTGATTAAATTGCAAAATTTGCAAGTCGCTTATCATACGCGTGGCGCAGCCAATAGACGATATAAATCAGTCGCTGCGCTGGGTTAAATGCCACGCTTGGTGAATCTTTTTATTACGGGCAAAGTCAGGATCAAAAGTTTGCGCGCTGATGTTGGTTACTTGGTAGCGTGCTGCAATGCTTTCATCCATGACAAAACGGCGAAAGTTATTGGAGAAATACAAACTGCCGCCCGGCGCTAAGCGCGCCATGGCACGATCGAGCAGCAGTACATGGTCGCGTTGCACATCAAACACATCGTCCATGCGCTTTGAGTTGGAAAAGGTTGGCGGATCTAGAAAAATCAGATCATAGCTTTCGCGATCATTTTCCAGCCAGACCATGACATCGGCATGCACCAATTCGTGCTTATCTGAAAAACCATTGAGTGCTAGGTTGCGTTTCGCCCAATCCAAATAGGTTTTTGACAAATCTACACTGGTAGTACTGCGCGCACCACCTTTGGCCGCGTGTACCGTTGCCGCAGCCGTGTAGCAAAATAGATTTAAGAAGCGTTTGCCGGCTGCTTCTTGCTGAATGCGCATGCGCATCGGGCGGTGATCAAGGAATACACCAGTGTCCAGATAGTCAGTCAAGTTGACCAGCAGCTTCACACCACCTTCAGTGATATGCATAAACTGGCCGCGCTCAGCTTGACGCTCATACTGGCGGGTACCGGCTTGACGCTCACGGCGCTTGATGACAATGCGCTCAGGCACTACATCCAGCACGGTTGGAATAGCAGGTAATGCATCCAGAAAACGCCCTTTAGCTTTCTCAGGATCAATTGATTTGGGTGCTGCATATTCTTGTACGTGCACCCAGTCAGCATAGATATCAACAGCTAACGCATATTCAGGCATATCTGCGTCATACAAGCGGTAACACTCAATCTGTTCTTTACGCACCCACTTGCTCAGCTGTTTTAAGTTTTTCTTCAAGCGGTTGGCAAACATCTGCCCGCCTTCGCTTAAACGTGCGGACTCAACCGCAGTCACTGCTGTGCGCTCTGGTTCACCAGTTAAGCGCGGTGCTTCATCATACTCAGCGGGCGCGCTAGGCTTGGCATGACTGGCAACGCGATCAGCGAGCACAAAGCGCTCTGGTTGCACTTGAAACAATAATAAACGGCACGGTAGCGCACCATTAAACAACGAATACTGCTTGTGACTGCGCAGCCCCATGCGTTTACCCAGCTCTGGCGCACCAGTAAATACCGCTGCCTGCCAACCTAAGCAGGCACTGCGCAGGCGCTCACCTAAGTATTGGTAGAGGTACAACAAACTGGCTTCATCACCCAAACGCTCACCGTATGGCGGGTTGGTAACCACAAGCCCGGTTTGGCCTTGATCAGGTTTAGGGTCAAAGGTTGCCAACTCGCCTTGATAGATATTGATCCAGTTCGACAAACCAGCGCGCTCGATATTATTGCGTGCTGGCTGAATCAAGCGTGGGTCGGCTTCATAACCGCGTATCCACAACGGTGGCTGCGCTAAACCGATTTCTGCACGCTGCTGGGCTTCTTCAAGTAATGGCTGCCAAAGCTCTGGGTTGTGTCCCAACCAGTTCGTGAAGCCCCAACGCTCACGGCGCAAATTGGGTGCTATATCAGCAGCCATCATGGCGCCTTCAATCAAAAAGGTACCCACGCCGCACATGGGGTCAGCTAAGGCTGCGCCCTGCTTCGCCAGTGCTGGCCAGCCCGCACGCAGCAAAATGGCCGCTGCGAGGTTTTCCTTTAGCGGTGCTGCACCTTGCTGCAAGCGGTAGCCGCGTTGATGCAGGCTGGTGCCGGATAAATCCAAGGACAAGGTCGCCTCACCACGATTGAGGTGCAAATGCACACGTACATCAGGGCTGATTTTATCAACCGAGGGACGGTTGCCTTCTTTATCGCGCAGCGCATCCACAATCGCATCTTTAACTTTTAGCGCACCAAAGTGAGTGTTATCAATGCCGGAGCCACGCCCTGTGAACTCTACTGACAAAGTGCCATTGGCTTGCAAATGCTCAGCCCAATCCACGTCATTGATGCCGTGATACAGGTCTTCAACGGTTTTCACACTGAAGCGCTTGAGCACCAAGAGGACGCGGTTGGCCAGGCGCGACCACAAACACATGCGATAAGCATCCTGCATCGTCGCGCGCCCAGACACACCCGATAGTTGCTCACGGGCATCGGTGAGGCCTAGAGCCTGCGCCTCATCAAGCAACAGACCTTCCAGGCTTTTTGGGCATGTTAAATACAGTTCAACGTCTTTATTGGCGGGCATAAATTTCTCAGTGTGTGTAGCAAAGGTACAAATAAAAAGGCGTAGTCAACAGATTACAGTGCGCTGAATAGCCTTTCATCGGTTTTATCACCTAAAGCGCTGCACTCAATAAGGCTGTCTAGGTGTAATTTAAAAACATTTATAAAAATGAAAAGCATTGAAATCACAGGCTTTGTATCACTTTTATTGGAAACAATTTGTCACTTATAGTGAATATTCAAAAAACAGCAGGCGCATATAGCCAAACAATCATTCCAACCGAGACAACGTTTGGATAAAACTCGGCTGTGCTTTACCACTCTGCGCACTCGATTACGATCGTAAAGCAAGTGATTTAAAAACTGTACAGTATAGAGCTTTACTCTAAAGCTTGCGGCAACATTCTAGTCAAAAACTGAGGGCTATACCCAATGAGAAGACTCAAGCGTGATCCGTTAGAACGTGCTTTTTTACGTGGCTACCAGCATGGTGTCACGGGTAAATCACGGGAACTCTGTCCATTTAATGTAGCAGCAACTCGCCAAGCTTGGTTAAACGGCTGGCGCGAAGGGCGTGGCGATAACTGGGACGGTTTCCGTGGCGCAGCTGGCCTGCATCGGCTTAATGAGCTCAACGCTGTAGGCTAGCTAAGCTCTGTTTTAGTCGTGAGGCGCTGATGACCGGCCTCACGACTTTGTGCCTAGAGCAAAATTACTGACCACGCAAAACCGCAGCCATGGCATCCACTGATTCACGTATCAAAGCTGGGCCTTTATAAATAAAGCCTGAATAAATCTGCACTAAACTCGCGCCTGCTTGTATTTTCTCAGCAGCATGCTGCCCTTCGGTGATGCCACCAGCAGCAATAATCGGCAAACGCCCTGCTAGCGTTTCTGCTAGAACCTTGACCACATGCGTACTTTGTCCGCGTACTGGCGCGCCAGATAACCCACCAGTTTCTTCAGCGTGCAACATACCCTCCACGCCCTTGCGCGACAGCGTGGTATTGGTTGCAATCACAGCATCCATCCCAGTTTCAATTAAAATGTTGGCAATATCGACAATTTCCTCATCGCTCATATCTGGCGCAATTTTAATGGCCAAAGGCACACGCTTACCATGCAAGAAGGTTAAGTCTTCTTGGCGTTGGCGCAATGTATCCAGCAGGTTTCGCAAAGAATCACCAAATTGTAAAGAGCGCAGACCTGGCGTGTTAGGTGAGCTGACGTTAACAGTGATATAGCTGGCGCAACCGTAAACCTTATCCAAACAATGCAAATAATCATCGGCGGCGTTTTCAACAGGCGTATCAACGTTCTTACCAATATTGATGCCTAAAATTCCGGCAAAGTTAGCACTCTGCACTCGCGCTAACAAATGATCAACTCCGAGATTATTAAAGCCCATGCGGTTGATTATCCCTTCAGCGGCTGGCAGTCGAAACAAGCGCGGCTTGGGATTACCAGGCTGCGCGCGCGGGGTTACAGTGCCGATTTCAATAAAGCCAAAGCCTAGACCAGACAGCCCTAAAATCGCATCGCCATTTTTATCAAGACCTGCCGCCAAACCGACAGGGTTCGGGAAATCCAACCCCATAACCTTAACTGGCAACTCTGCTGGCTGCTTAACCAAGCGCCGCGTCAAGCCAAGTCGCCCACCCGCACCTAGTGCGTCGATGGTTAATTCATGTGCTGTTTCCGGCGACAATTTAAAAAGTAAACGACGAGATAAGCTATACATAGTTGAGCATCGAATTCGTGAAATATAAACATTGATTATAGCGGGTTAACCTAGCCGACGCAGGTCTAATAATTGCCCCTGCGCATTAAACTCCATAATGAAACTGCCATATATACCATCATGACGCAGAAATGGTTGTAAATGCCGCGCAGGCAAGCTGATTGTTCGGCCATCTCTGCTGCGAATTAATACACGATTTGCGGTGCCCTGATAGACTCGCAAGTAGTCTTGTGCAGGTATTGATATATCAAAAAATAAACTGAGCATGCTAAACTCTACAAATTAAATTCGCTATTTTAAAATAGCAGTGCCAGTGTAGCATGCACTACAGCACTGTTATTAGCTGCTCACACTGTTCTCAAGGTGCTTTTGGGATTATGAATCGACCTACTTACTCAGGCTCGCTGCTATCACGCATCAGTACTCTATTTAAAGGATCAGAGAGCGGCTCAGCATTATTTTCGCCAGAGCACATCGCGCAGCGTGTAAAGCTACCCTTTGTCGATTTTGCTACGCCCACCCTAAGCATCGGCTGGAAAAATAACCTACAGTTTCAGCATTTATTTGAGCTGCCGCGTAGTACCCTTTCTGGCCCAGTACAAGCCGATAAAGAAGATGCCCATGCCCTGCTGGCAAAACTTGTTACTAAAGTCATCGATACTGAGCGTATTATCGACTTACGTGACATCTACGGCATCTCTCAGCCATTGCCTGAAATCGAAACGTTTAAAACACTTGAAGAGCTTGCCGCCAGCGCGCACTGTCGACATATTCGTATTATCAGCTACCGCGATTTTGAGAAAACCATCACCCAAGCCATCCCGCACTTTCTCAGTGATCAACCCATTAATTTAGTGCAAGCCAGCTGGCTTGGTGAGCATTTGTTTTGGGCTGAAGAAAAGCACAGTTACGCATTTGCTTGCGCTGTTGTTTATGCGCGTCGGCGCGGCTTAGAGCTGCCTAAACGCACTTATATAAGTTGCTATTCAGTAAACACAGACGTATTGCAGACACTGCATAAAAACTACCACATGCTAATCATGCCAGATCAAGCATGGAGCGATCGTTCGTTTATGGCTATTCTGCTCGACTCCGGCAGTCCTTATGCGCGCTTAACCCTAACTAAGGGCCCTGCCCCAACAGAGGTTTTATTGCTGCCAAAGCGCAAGCAATTATCAAATAATCTAGGCACAGGCTTACGTCTTGCTGGTGCTTACGATGCCGGCGAAATTCTTTTGCAACAGACCAAGCGCTGAGCCCTCCACCCTAAAACATATCCGCTGATCACGATCCTTTTAAACTACAGCTACTGCGTTATCGCACTGATACTGTATAAGAAGTATTGCATATAAAAAAAGGCTGTATATAATACCAGTCACTGTATAAAACAACAGAGTGTCATTATGGCTAAGCTAACGAAACGTCAGTCAGAGATTTTAAATTTTCTTAAGTCTTGGATAGAAGACAACGGCTACCCACCGACTCGCGCTGAAATTGCAAAAGAACTGGGCTTTAAGTCACCCAATGCAGCTGAAGATCACCTAAAAGCCTTGGCGCGCAAAGGCGCGATCGAAATGATTCCTGGCGCCTCACGTGGTTTAAAGATCGTCGAGCAATTAGACACAGCCGAACAGCCAATAAACGACAATGAGCTGCCCGTTATTGGTCGTGTTGCCGCTGGTGAGCCGATCTTGGCCCAAGAACACATTGAAAACACCTGCTTAATCAGCCCTGAATTATTTAAGCCCCGTGCAGATTACTTGCTACAAGTACGCGGCATGAGCATGAAAGACATTGGTATTCTGGATGGTGATTTACTGGCCGTACACATGACCCAAGATGTCCGCAACGGCCAAGTTGTAGTGGCGCGCATTGATGACGATGTCACGGTCAAACGCTACCAGCGCGAAGGCAGCACAGTTTGGCTCTTACCTGAAAACCCTGATTTTGAGCCAATTAAAGTTGATTTAAAAACACAAAACTTGGTTATCGAAGGTTTAAGTGTCGGCGTTATCCGCCGCTAGAGAGGTCGCATGTCTCGTTCTATACCACTAGATCATCATCAGCAAATTTCACTGTTTGAGCCGTTATTCAATCACAACGGTGACGCATTAGCGCCCGTATTTGATACAACACAGCACTCTACAAAGAGCACTAACGAGCCTGAAGACAGTGTATTCAGTGAAATAACGTTATCTGGCCATTCACAGCAATGCTTACAGCTGATTGCACCGATACTAAGAGAACTCAGTGAAGGTGAAAATGATCGCTGGCTAACCTTGGTATCACCGCCTGAACATATTACTGCGCAGTGGTTACGCGATGCAGGCCTTAACCGCGAACGCATCTTGGTTCTGCGACCAAGAGGCTTGCAGAGCAGTCAAGAGCTGGCCTGTGAAGCATTGCGCTTAGGCTGTAGCCATACTGTTATCAGCTGGTTTAATCCGTTGCCGCGCCCTGCTCGCACACGCTTAATTGCAGCTGCACGATCAGGCGTCACGCAAATACTGAACATACGTCAACCCTCCACGATCTGATCCCCTACAGATCGCTTGCCGCGCTAACGTTAAGTCAACGCGGCTTTTTTATAACTGCTTTTACTATTGTGTTAGTAATTTCTCCCAAGCTTTGGCTTCTTTTTTAGAAGCGCCGCCAAGCAGATCCAGTGCTTGACGTAAGCGGTAACGGGTTAAATCTGGACCTAAAATTGCCATTGCATCCAATACGGAAACAGAACTAGCTTGACCAGTAATCGCAGCAAACATCAATGGCATAATATCGCGCAACTTGAGCTCCAGTAACTCGCCTGTGCTATTGATGCTGGCGGTAATACCCTCTTTATCCCATTGACGTAAGCCTTCCAGTGTCCACAGCACCAACTGCAGCACTTGCCGCACTTGATCGTTGCTGAGCTTTTTATGGGCAAACAACTCGGGTGTCAGCGGTACAGCGCCAGAGAAGAAAAACCCAGCCAAGGGTGCAATCTCACTCAGGGTTTCAACTCGACCTTGCACATGCGGGGCGATTTGCATCACATAGTCGGTGTTAAATGCCCACTGCCGCGCTGCATCGGCAAACTGCTCGACGCTCAGCTCACGCAGCCACTGACCATTAAGCCAGGATAGTTTTTCTACGTCGAAAATGGGCCCGCCCAAGGACACTCGATTGATATCAAAATGTTCAATCATTTCAGCCAGAGAGAACTTCTCGCGCTCATCCGGCATCGACCAGCCCATACGCCCCAAATAGTTGAGCATCGCTTGCGGCAAATAACCCATGCGCTCATAAAAGTTAATTGAGGTTGGGTTTTTACGCTTAGACAACTTGCTTTTATCTGGGTTACGCAGCAGCGGCATATAGCATAAAACCGGTTGCTGCCAACCAAAGTACTCATACAGCTTAATCAGCTTGGGTGCAGACGGCAGCCACTCTTCTCCGCGTAATACGTGGGTAATGCCCATCAAATGGTCATCAACCACGTTCGCTAAAAAGTAGGTTGGCAAGCCATCAGCTTTCATCAGCACTTGCATATCCATGCGATCCCAACCAATTTCAACTGTACCGCGCAGCATGTCATTGACCACGCAGACACCTTCGGTGGGTATTTTCATGCGAATCACGTGCGACTCACCAGCGGCAACGCGCTGTTGTGCCTGCGCTGGATCAAGGTGCGAACACAGGCCGTCGTAGGCAGGCGTCTGTTTGTCTGCCATTTGTTGAGCACGGACTTTATTGAGGCGCTCAGTGCTACAAAAGCACGGGAAAGCGTGACCCTTTTCAACCAGCAAATTAGCGTGCTCTTTATAAATAGTAGCACGTTCACTTTGTCGGTAAGGGCCATGCGGACCGCCAACATCTGGACCTTCATCCCACTCAATACCTAACCAGCGCAATGCATCAAAAATTTGTTGCTCAGACTCTTTGCTAGAACGCACCTGATCGGTGTCTTCAATACGCAGAATAAACTGACCACCGTGCTGACGAGCGAAACACATATTAAACAGCGCGATATAAGCCGTGCCAACATGCGGATCGCCAGTTGGTGAAGGTGCAATACGGGTACGTACAGGGGTCATATAGGATTACTCAACACTTAAAAATAGATATTTAAGCGCCCATCTTAGCAAATTCTAAGCTGTTCGCTCCAGTTCGACTCAGCTGCACGTCACTGTGCAGCGATTAAAAATCAATGCAAAACACCACTCTACATATCCAGCAGGCGCAAACGTAAGCGCTGCACCTCATCACGCATGTGTGCAGCCTGTTCAAACTCAAGGTCACGTGCCAACTGGTACATCTTTTCTTCCAGCAACTTAATCTGTTTGCCAATATCCTTGGGCGTGCGCAGCTGCTGATCATATTCAGCCGCTTGCTCTGCTGCGCGCGCTTGTGCTTTGCGTTTATTGCTGCGCGCGCCAGGCACCACCGCACCTTCCATAATGTCTTTAACACTTTTCTTCACGCCAATCGGGGTGATGTTGTGCTCGATATTAAAGGAAATTTGTTTTTCACGGCGGCGATTGGTTTCGCTAATCGCTCGCTCCATTGAGCCGGTCATGCGATCAGCGTACAAAATAGCCTTACCATTGAGGTTGCGCGCAGCACGACCAATGGTTTGAATCAGTGAACGCTCGGACCGCAAGAAGCCTTCTTTATCCGCGTCAAGAATGGCTACCAGCGCAACTTCTGGCATATCTAAACCTTCACGCAGCAAGTTGATCCCCACCAGCACATCAAACACGCCCATGCGCAGATCGCGAATAATTTCGACACGTTCAACGGTATCAATATCTGAGTGCAAGTAGCGCGCGCGTACATCGTGATCGGTTAAATATTCAGTCAGATCCTCTGACATACGCTTGGTCAAGGTCGTTACCAAAACACGCTCATCCGCGGCAATGCGCGCACTGATTTGCGAAAGTAAATCATCGACTTGAGTAAGAGCAGGACGCACTTCTATTTCTGGGTCAATCAAACCTGTTGGACGCACCACCTGTTCAACCACCTGCCCTGCATGCTCGGCCTCGTAATTGCCGGGTGTGGCTGATACAAAAATCGTCTGTGGACTCACCGCTTCCCACTCATCAAAACGCATGGGGCGGTTATCTAACGCGGACGGCAAGCGAAAACCATAATTAACCAGGTTTTCTTTGCGTGAACGGTCACCTTTATACATCGCACCAATTTGTGGCACAGACACGTGTGACTCATCGATAATCAGCAAAGCATTATCGGGCAAGTAATTATATAAGGTGGGCGGCGGCGCACCCGGTTTACCACCGGATAAATAGCGTGAGTAGTTTTCAATGCCGTTGCAGTAACCCAGCTCTAAAATCATTTCTAGATCAAAACGCGTACGCTGCTCTAAACGCTGCGCTTCCACCAGTTGATCATTGCTGCGTAAATATTCTAAGCGCTCAGCCAGCTCGACTTTAATGTTTTCCACTGCTTCCAGCAGGGTTTCACGTGGGGTAACATAGTGCGATTTCGGATAAAAAGTAAAACGCGGCAGCTTACCAATAACCTTACCGGTTAGAGGATCAAAAGCGCTGATGCTTTCCACTTCATCATCAAATAACTCAACCCGAATTGCTTCAAAATCAGACTCAGCGGGATACACATCAATCACATCACCACGCACGCGGAACGTGGCACGGGAAAAATCCACCTCGTTACGCGTGTATTGCAGATCAGCCAAACGTGCTAATAAGGTGCGTTGATCAATCCGATCACCACGATCCAAATGCACCACCATTTTTAAATAGCTATCGGGACTGCCCAAACCATAAATACAAGACACCGTGGCGACAATAATAACGTCGGGGCGCTCAAGTAAGGCCTTGGTGGCAGACAAACGCATCTGCTCAATGTGATCATTAATCGATGCGTCTTTTTCAATAAAGGTATCCGACGCTGCTACATAGGCTTCAGGTTGGTAGTAGTCGTAATAGGAAACAAAATATTCCACAGCATTGTGCGGGAAAAACTCTTTAAACTCGCCATACAGTTGTGCCGCCAAGGTTTTATTGGGCGCTAGAACAATTGCAGGACGTTGCACCTGTTGAATCACATTAGCAATGCTGAAGGTTTTCCCTGAACCTGTAACCCCATGCAGGGTTTGATGGGACAGGCCTGACTCAATACCTTCTACCAACTTAGCAATGGCTTCTGGCTGATCACCGGCGGGCTGAAACTGTGTGACAAGCTCAAAGCTCGACATGCAAACCTCTAATATCAGGCGCAATACAGCTGCGTATGAAGTAAAAAAGCTGTGTTATTGCGAAAAAAACATACATAGCTCGCTATAATACCTGTCGAATCGCGCTGCGTCTCGACGCAGTGTCTGTTAAGCTAACACCTTCATTCCACAACAATCGAGTTCTCTAAACATGAGCCTGTTCTCTGCCGTAGAAATGGCGCCACGCGACCCTATCTTGGGTTTGAACGAAGCTTTTAACGCCGACCCACGCCCCAATAAAGTCAACCTCGGTGTTGGTGTTTATTTCAATGAAGCTGGACGTATCCCTCTTTTAAAAGCTGTTGAGTTAGCCGAAAAAACCCGTGTTGATGCCCATGCACCACGTGGCTACTTGCCAATAGAAGGTCTAGGTACATACGACAGCGCCGTACAAAAATTATTATTTGGTGCTGAGTCTGAAATTGTTCAGTCAGGCCGCATTATTACCAGTCAAGCCATTGGTGGCACTGGTGCGCTAAAAATTGGTGCTGATTACCTCAAGCGTTTATTGCCTGATGCCGTTGTCGCCATCAGCAATCCAAGCTGGGAAAACCACCGTGCATTATTTGAAGGCGCAGGCTTTCCGGTGCAAACCTACAGCTACTACGATGCCAGCTTAGACGGTGTTGATATTGATGGGATGTTAGCTGATTTGCGTCAGATGCCTCGCCAATCAATCATTGTCTTGCATGCCTGCTGCCATAACCCTACAGGAGTTGACCTAACAGCCAAGCAGTGGCGTCAGGTGGTTGAAGTACTTAAGGAGTGTGGGCATATACCGTTTTTAGATATCGCCTACCAAGGCTTTGCTGAAGGCATTTATGAAGATGCTGCAGCTGTACGCTTATTTGCCGAATCTGGCATGCAATTTTTGGTTTCTAGTTCGTTCTCTAAGTCGTTCTCACTGTACGGTGAGCGCGTCGGTGCGTTGTCTATTGTTACAGAGTCTAAAGAGCAAGCCGGACGTGTACTCTCGCAACTCAAGCGCGTGATTCGTGTCAACTATTCCAACCCGCCGACACACGGTGCAAGTGTTGTTGGTTTGGTGCTCAATACGCCTGAGCTCAATGATTTATGGCAGAAAGAACTCAAAGAAATGCGCGAGCGTATTTTATTAATGCGCAAGCTGATGGTTGAGCAATTGGCTGCCAAGGGTGCAAAAAAAGACTTCAGCTTTGTTGCTGCACAACGCGGTATGTTCTCTTACACCGGCCTAACTACAGAGCAAGTGGATCGTTTACGTGATGAGTTTGGCATTTATGCGGTTGGCACAGGGCGTATCTGTGTTGCAGCATTAAACTTGAATAATATCGATGCGGTAACTGACGCTATTGTGCAGGTGTTGTAAGATTTTTTTACTTTATCTGCGTTAAGCGCATTGAGCCCCTTTAAAAGCCAGAGTCTGTTAATGATTCTGGCTTTTTTATATGTTGGATAATCTTGTTGAAGTTGTGTGGAATAGCGTACTTCAGGGTTGGTTTTTATCCGTCGATGAGCCCGCCAGTGTTCAATTCCAGCGCGTGCAGATACTACTTGATGCTTTTAACTGCTTTCTTGTTGAGGTTGTGTGGCATAGCGTACTTCGGAATTGGTGTTTATCCGTCGATGTGCCCGCCAGTTTTCAATTCCAGCGCGTGTAGATACTACTTGATGCTTTTAACTGTTTTCTTGTTGAAGTTGTGTGGCATAGCGTACTTCGGAATTGGTGTTTATCCGTCGATGAGCCCATCCGGGGCTCAACTCCGGCGCGTGCCATCCTTGGCACGCTTGTCACACCAACCCCGAAGCACTCGTTGATCAAAGGCGTTGTTAGCATGATTTACATAGGGCTCGTCTGTTTCTGCAAATTTTTAAGTTAACTGTGTGAATTGCTGTTTCACTTTCCCATTCACAATACTGAAAATGGCCAGGCACACTCTGTATCAGCACAACACTCTGCTTTAAAAGAGCCATGCTACAAAATCGAAAACAACATCAATGATCAATAGCAGTGTGCGGGTGTTGTGGCGAGCGAAGCCAGGGATGGCGTAGCGCCCGCATCACGCCAGGAAGGCGTGTTAAGGGAAGAACAACACTTGCACGCTGCGGCATGCGTTAATTTTGCTTGCTGATTTTCATTGCTGCTTTACTTATCATTGCGTGGCATACCGTGCTTCGGAATTGGTGTTTATCCGTCGATGAGCCCATCCGGGGCTCAACTCCGGCGCGTGCCATCCTTGGCACGCTTGTCACACCAACCCCGAAGCACTCGTTGATCAAAGGTGTTGTTAGCATGATTGATATAGGGCTCGTCTTTTCTGCAAGTTTTTAAGTTAACTGTGTGAATTGTTGTTTCACTGTCACCATTCACAATACTAAAAATGGCCAGACACACTCTGTATCAGCACGACACTCTATTTTAAAAGAGCCATACTACACACTTGATAACAACATCAATGATCAATAGCAGTGTGCGGGTGTTGTGGCAAGCGAAGCCAGGGATGGCGCAGCGCCCGCATCACGCCAGGAAGGCGTGTTAAGGGAAGAACAACACTTGCACGCTGCGGCATGCGTTAATTTTGCTTGCTGATTTTCATTGCTGCTTTACTTATCATTGCGTGGCATACCGTGCTTCGGAATTGGTGTTTATCCGTCGATGAACCCATCCAGGGTTCAACTCCGGCGCGTGCCATCCTTGGCACGCTTGTCACACCAACCCCGAAGCACTCGCTGATCAGCGGTGTTGTTATTAAGATTGATATAGGGCTCGTCCGTTTCTGAATACATTGAGTTTGAATGCGAGTTTTTAGAAGATTAGCAAACCACACCAATAATCAATACTCTTGCTTCAAAAGCGCCATGCTACAGAATCGAAAACCACAGCAATGATCAATAGCAGTGTGCGGGTGTTGTGGAACTGATGACTAGAAACTCACGACTACGCAATTATGCGTTTTTCTCATCTTCTCTGCTGTGCCAGACTCTCAAAATGTAAATAGCACCGGCGGTAATTAGATATCGAACGGTGTAAGCACCAACATATAAATCTCGAATTCTTTCAGGATCGGGCGCATTTATAACCGGCAAACCAATTTCAGGAAATTGCTTTAACCTAGAAACCCCTTCTTGAAGATCAATTGCGATTCTTCGAGCTGCATAAGGATTTTTAACTTCTACAAACTCGACAACCCGATGAAGATCTTTAAGCGATTCCGGGGAATACTCAACCTCTAGCATTTCGGTGGATCTTTGCGCTCACCTGTACCCCAGCTATTTAACCAAGCATTAACATCCGCCTCGGCAATAGTATTACCTGATTTAATCGACTCTAGAGCCTCTAGTGTATCCGCCCACCTAGACTCCTCTAGTGACTGCCTAGCTATAAACTCTTTAATTGCTTGATTGATCAAATAATTTTTGCTTCGATCTAGCTTGTTAGCTAGCGATTCAAGTGGCTTATCAATGCCATCTGCTAGCCGAATGCTTGTAATACTCATTGAAATGTCCTCTAATATTTACTTGTAATACATCTTAGTACATGTATGAGCTCTGAGCTAGCGTGATTTATAAAACCTGTGTGAGGCAAGTTGATAGCTGCACCAATTGTTCCAGAAAGTTTTTTATTTGAGGTGCGCTGGTCATTGCGTGGCATACCGTACTTCGGGGTAGGTGTTTATCCGTTAGTTTTTAACAACTCATGCGTGGCATATCGTACTTCGGAATTGGTGTTTATCCGTCGATGAACCCATCCTGGGTTCAACTCCGGCGCTCACCATCCATGGCTCGCTTGTCACACCAACCCCGAAGCACTCGTTGATCAAAGGCGTTATTAGCATGATTGATATAGGGCTCGTCTGTTTCTGAAGCCCTCTAGTTGACTGTGTGGATTGTTGTTTCACTTTCGCCATTCACAATACTAAAAATGGCCAGACACACTCTGTATCAGCACGACACTCTGCTTTAAAAGAGCCATGCTACACACTTGAAAACAACATCAATGATCAACAGCAGTGTGCGGGTATTGTGGCAAGCGAAGCCAGGGATGGCGTAGCGCCCGCATCACGCCAGGAAGGCGTGTTAAGGGAAGAACAACACTTGCACGCTGCGGCATGCGTTAATTTTGCTTGCTGATTTTCATTGCTGCTTTACTTATCATTGCGTGGCATAGCGTGCTTCGGAATTGGTGTTTATCCGTCGATGAGCCCATCCGGGGCTCAACTCCGGCGCGTGCCATCCTTGGCACGCTTGTCACACCAACCCCGAAGCACTCGTTGATCAAAGGCGTTGTTAGCACGATTGATATAGGACTCACCTGTTTCTGCAAATTTTTAAGTTAACTGTGTGGATTGTTGTTTTACTTTCGGTACTCACAATATTAAAAATAACCAGAAATACTGTATATCAACAAAGCAAACTGCTTTAAAAGAGCCATGCTACACACTTGAAAACAACATCAATGATCAACAGCAGTGTGCGGGTGTTGTGGCAAGCGAAGCCAGGGATGGCGTAGCGCCCGCATCACGCCAGGATGGCGTGTTAAGGGAAGAACAACACTTGCACGCTGCAACATGCACAGATCATGCTCATTGATCTTGCTTCAAAAGAGTCATGCTACAAAATCGAAAACCACAGCAATGATCAACGAATACTGTGGGGGTGACGTGGCAAGCGAAGCCAGGGATAACGCAGCGTCCGAATCACGCCAGGATGGCGTGCTAAGGGAAGAACAACACCTGCACGCTGCAACATGCACAAATAATTTCTGCACTCAAAAGAAACCTACACAAATTCAGCCAACAACACAGTGTCAGTCACTCTAGGCACAAAAGTCCAAATACACTGCGCATTAGGCGTTAATACACTAAATGATAGCGCTGGATCAGGTACTTTTTGAAATCTTTCACCACCGACAGCGCATCACGCAACAACTGCCGCTCAAGCGCAGTCAGTTGTTTGATATTAATTTCATTCGGAGTCTCATCAAACTCCGCAGGATCAGGATTGTAGCGCTCCATTTGTTGCTGCAAACGCACCTGCACAAAATAACTCAACGCCTCAGCCAAGTTATCCGCCAATTCCTTCTGCAATACACCGCGCTCAACCAGCACCTCTAAGCGTTTGAACGTATTGGTATCCGACACCTTGTTTTCCAAAGCTATACTGCGCACACCATGCACAATTGGAAAAACACCAGCCTTCTTAATATCCAATCCTACACTATCTTTCAAACGCCCAAAAAACGTCAAAGGCGTATCAAAACGCAACGATGCCTTAGCAAAATGGGCAAAGAAAATCTCATTATCCTGCACGCGACGAAAGAAGCTATTGCGCGCCACTTTAAATAAGGCAGCATTACCTGCCACCGGCTTACTATCACTGGCAATCGCCAAATTCATAGTCGCCTCACCATCAAAGCTTTGGCTCCAACGCGTCAGTTTCTCTGCCCATTGTTTAGTTGAATTCACCCACTCAGGATTCGACACCATAATGTTGCCTGGACACGGTGGAAAACCAAACGAAATCAATGTCTCAGTGAATTTATTCATCACCTCTTGCATTTGCGGCCAATCTAAACCATCGCGATAAATCAAACCATTATCCTGGTCAGTTTTCATAATCTGCTCACCACGACCCTCAGACCCCATCACAATAAAACACACATGAGGGTGTACTTCTCGCGGCACAATCAAATCAAACAACTTACTCAAAATGCGGCTGTTAAGCGCTGACAATAACTCCATGACAAAGCGGGTTTTAACCCCTGTAGAAATCAATCCTTTAATCAAATCGGCTAAGCCCAACGATGCCTCGCGCAACTCAGCTACGGTCTGTGCGCGCTCGACCCGCAAGCCAATCACATGCGAATTGCTAGAAAAATGGCTCAATACATCAGTCAGCTCAACCACACCGACAAGTGTACGCTTGGCATCCATCACTACAACACGCTCAATACGCTGCTGAGTCATAATAATCAGCGCATTAAACAAATAGTCATCTGGATGAATACTAATCAAGCGATAACTGGCAACTTGTGACACATCGGTTGTGAATGGCAAGTGCTGAATAATTGCCGCATCCAACAAATCCGTACCTGTCACCATCCCATAACGATTCCCTTTTTTTGCCAACAAACAGTCAGCTTTATGCTCACGCATCAAGCCTGTTGCTTGCTCTATTGAAGTACCTTCCTCAACAATTAAAGGCTCTCGAATCGAGATATCGACAACACGCGCCAACATAAAATCGGCCATATCAGAATTGGATGTGTGCTGGGCAATGATTTCGCGCTTAGCCGTGAGGCTTCGCTGAAAATAATCGGCAAACAGCGAATTGCTGTCAATTAATTCAAGTAGCGTTTCTGTAGGAATCAAGTGGCAGATCGTGGTTTCCACAGCGATAAAGTTATGAATTGCTTCACCATTAAACACCGACCAACTGCCAAAATACTCGCCTGTTTGATAATGCATAAAGGCAGACTGCTGCTGCATCAATTGCTCATCGGTATGCGATCCAGACTCACTCTCAGCAACACGGCCTTGGTGAATAACGAACACACCTTCTGATGGTTTACCTGCGGTAATCAGGGCTTGCAAAGGCTGAAATTCTTTATACTGAACACGACTCAGTAACAGTGTTTTTTCAGCCTCAGTTAATACGCTAAAAGGTATTTGATCAACGTTGAAAGAAACTCGCATAAATGCAACCCCTACTACCAAGTCAAATCAAGTAACCTCTAGCCTGCCGCTCAAGTCCTGAAAACGCTATGCTCATTTAGACGTAGAGCAGACTGCCTTAAATAACACACTGTCTCGATCTACATTTGACGGACGCTTAGACAATGCCTTGTGCTCATCCGATACTGCGATCATCTGTGCCTCGCTACAATTGAGGACATAATTTTGGTGGGTAACCACATCAATATATTTCTTCTCAAAACGGTACTCAATAAATTCAACTAGCGTGAAGCCATCAATATTTTTCACGTTTAAATTTTTTGTATCAACCACGGTAAATGCGATTGTCATGGGGTAAATATACGTCCATGGTCGCCAAAACATTTCACCTTTCTGACTCGATGTCACTATTGCACCTTCAGGCTGGCGCGAGCTTTGATGATCAAACCAACTGTATTCAAAGTAAATCTGATAACCCAGCATACCGATGCCTGCAAGTGCAGGAATAATCCACTTGGGTAGTCTTTGTCTAGATATTGAACGCAGCAAAAAAGCAATGCCTGCGGCGCCCAACCCTGCACTAAATACTGCAACTAAATGCCAAATCATACGTATCTCTTCTTCTTATAAAAAAACGGGCCTCAATCAAGAAGCCCGTTGCGTGACGCGAACCTCTGCAGTTAATACTACAGAGGTTTTGCCTGATCTTTAATGATCAACTGCAGCGCCGGCACCTTTAGGTGAACGCACACTCTCAACCAAGTCTTGAATGTGTTGTGGTGTTTCAGCTGTGAAGCTACACACAGTGTAAGCCACTGCGAAGTTAATCACCGCACCAACCGCACCGAAAGACAGAGGCGAAACACCCATGACCCAATGCTCTGGTGTGTTAGGCAGCATCGCCGTGCTAGAGATGAAGAACCAACCTAAGTAGGTGAAGATATACAGCAAGGTACAAGCTAGACCAGCAATCATGCCAGCAATCGCGCCTTTATCGTTCATCTTCTTAGAGAAGATTCCCATCATTAGTACAGGGAAGAGTGACGCGCCAGCAATACCGAACGCCAGTGCCACAACCTGCGCAGCAAAGCCTGGGGGATTAAGCCCTAACCAAGTTGCACCTAGAATCGCGACTGCCATGGAGATCCGTGCAGCTAACATTTCACCTTTCTCTGAAATGTTTGGATTGATGGTTTTCTTAATCAAGTCATGACTGATCGCTGAAGAGATCGCCAGCAACAAACCTGCTGCTGTTGATAACGCCGCCGCAATACCACCGGCTGCAATCAGACCAATCACCCAAGCAGGTAAGTTAGCAATTTCAGGGTTAGCCAATACGATGATGTCATTGTTAACCGTCAGCTCATTACCCGCCCAGCCACGTAACTCAGCATCGGCAGCAAATTTCTCGTTCTGATCATTGTAGAACTGAATCTGGCCGTCGTTGTTCTTATCTTCAAAGGTGATTAGACCCGTTTGCTCCCAAGTTTTCATCCACACTGGACGATCTTCATAGTCAAGTGAGTCAGTCAGGATTTGGTCATAGTCAGCTTTATCAACCACTTGTACTGCTGAGTCCGGATAAACGGTGGTCAGCAAGTTCAAGCGCGCCATAGATGCTACAGCTGGAGCAGTTAGGTACAGCAGTGCAATAAACACCAGTGCCCAACCCGCGGACCAACGTGCATCAGCAACTTTAGGTACAGTGAAGAAGCGAATGATTACGTGTGGTAGACCCGCAGTACCGACCATCAAGGACAAGGTGAACAGCACCATGTTCAAGTGATTTGGCACATCTGCAGTATAGTCACGGAAACCAAGCTCAACCAATACTTCAGTCAGTTTCTGTAACAGTGGCACACCTGACTCGACGTGCGTGCTGTACATACCAAACATTGGAAGTGGGTTATTGGTCAGTTGCAGTGAGATAAATACCGCAGGAATGGTGTAAGCAATAATCAGCACCACATACTGCGCAACCTGCGTGTAAGTAATACCTTTCATGCCGCCAAATACTGCGTATAGGAAAACGATCACAGCAGCGATCCAGATACCTGCTTCACTGCTCACCTCTAAGAAGCGCGAGAAGGCTACACCAGCACCGGTCATTTGACCGATAACATAGGTAACAGAAGCAAGAATCAAGCAAATTACTGCCAGCAAACGCGCTGTACGGCTGTAGAATCGCTCAGCAATAAAGTCAGGTACTGTGAACTTACCGAATTTACGTAAGTATGGCGCAAGTAGCATCGCCAAAATTACATAACCACCGGTCCAACCCATTAAGTAGGCAGAACTAGCGTAACCGGTTGCCGCAATAATACCCGCCATCGAGATGAACGATGCAGCTGACATCCAGTCAGCGGCTGTTGCCATACCATTGGCAATTGGGTGAACACCACCACCTGCAACATAGAACTCTTTTGTTGAACCCGCGCGCGCCCAGTAGGCGATACCGATGTAGAGGATAAAGGAGCCCCCCACAAACAGCATATTGATCATAAATTGACTCATGCTGTTACTCCTCTAAACCAAATTTCTTATCGAGCTGGTTCATTCTCCACGAGTAGAAAAAGATCAGTGCGATAAACGTAAGGATGGAACCTTGCTGTGCGAACCAGAAGCCTAAATCAGTCCCACCGACCGAGATTCCGGACAGTAAAGGTCTGAGTAGAATGCCGAAGCCGTATGAAACTAGAGCCCACACAAACATAGAGCCTGCGATTAAGCGTAAGTTAGCCGACCAATAGGCAGCAGCATTTGTTTTGTCGTCTTGCATAATGCTCACCATTGTTGTTTTTTGTGAATTAAATTGCAGCGTGGCAAGACAAATTTAACAAGCTATTAGGCGCCAAGATAACCCCCAACTTTAGTCTATTCGCTATTTGTAGATGCCTTTTTTACGCAGAAAATAGCTTGTTTTTGATGATTTTAATGAAATTTAGCTTAATTTTACAGCATTTAGCCGAAATAAATAAAAACGATCCTTGATAAAAATAAAGTTCAAGCGAATAAATATTTCTAATTGTGACCGCGATTCGTAACATCTGAGCAGCATTTCACGACTAAGCCAGCAAACAATAGGCCGTACTAAGGTTCAGCTAAGCCCAGCATTGCGATAAATGCGCACTGAAAAACTTGACTCGCGACAAAGCAGAAGGTGCTCATTTTGTGTGCCGCTCAACTCAGAGTTTTAGGTATAGATACAGCTCAGCGGTGCTGAACATTTGCCGGCAGCTTCATTTAGCACAGGTACCCAGTACAGTCGTGCATGTGTTTATGCACGCAAAAATAAGAGGACGAATAAATCTACAATTCAAAACCAATATTAACCATGGTTGCTGCCGCACCCAGCAAGACAACCTCAACGCCTAGACGGCGGTTTTTCAAACCCAAAGACGGCACAATCGCCGGCGCAATCTCAAAGCGATTAAGTGGAATTTTGTCGCGGTACTCACCTTTGTAACCATAGAGCAGGCCTGCAGTGACTTTGCCGTAGAACGGCGTACCAATAAAATCAAAACGCTTGCCAACATATCCGTAATAGGTGCGCTCGTTGTATGAGTGCAAAAAAGTTGCAGCGCCCGCCAGATAACTGTTCTCTGTATGACGTTCCAAACCAATCAGTTCTTGGTGGTTATTATGCTCAGAGCGCGGCGTAAAGTGCCGAGTATAGACACTGGTCTGCACATACCAATAGGGTTGCGCTGGCACTGGCTTAAGAAAGTCAACGATATAAGACGCGAGTGTTTTGCTGTCTTGTTGGTAGCTGGCTGGGCTCGCTGCGTCACCTTGTTCGGGTTGAGCAATCGACTGCATTGAAACAGCGCTGAGAAGAAGTAAGCAAGATGTTGCAGATATCAAATTCATTATAAAGGTCTTAACCACAGATATTGGCAATAAGCGCTGGAAAGATAGGGGTATATGGCGCTAGAGGTCAGCACCTTGGTCAGCTTAATGAAGCATCGCATCGCTTTGAGTATTGAGGTCTATCTTGCACAGAGTACACACAGTAACCCTGTAAGGACCACTGCGCACCCATTAGTTCACTCGGTAACGGTCATCCAAGGTGCTATAACCCATGCCAGCACTTTTGCGCACTTTAATTTGCACCGGAATACGTTCTTTCAGCGCTTCAACATGACTGATTATACCTATGGTTTTGCCTTCGGCGTTGAGATTATCCAATGCATTGAGCGCCATTTCTAAGGTTTCACTGTCTAGGGTGCCAAAACCTTCATCTAAAAATAACGAATCAATTCGTGTTTTTTGACTGACCAACTCAGACAAAGCCAAGGCCAAAGCCAAGCTGACTAAAAAACTTTCTCCACCAGACAAAGTGCGAGTATCACGCTGTGTATCGGCTTGCCAGGTATCGACTACGCGTATGTCCAGCTCACCCTGCTCGCAACGGCTGAGCTGATAGCGGTTATGCAAAATGGCCAATTGCTGGTTTGCGAGGTTAACCAAGTAATCCAAGGTCAAGCCCTGCACAAACTTACGATATTTACTGCCATCCGCCGAGCCAATCAAGCTATTAAGTTGCTGCCACTGATCGTATAAAACCCTTTGCTGCTCAATCTCGCTCAGTAAGGCTTGCTGACTTGCGCGGTTCTTTGCATCTGTCTCTAAGCTATGCTGTACACCACCTAACTGGCGATTAAGCGTGCTCAATTGCGCGTCCAGCTCTGTACGTTGTACAGCTAACTCGCTACTGCTTAACGTTGTCAGCGCCTGCTCAGTCAGCTGAGCAATGCGTTGTGTAGCGGCAGCGAGCAAGGTGTTGGCATTTTGCCGAGCGCTGTCCATATCCTGCTTAAGCGCTTGCAGTCTTTGCACCTGCTCCTCAGGCAGTAGCGCTTGCAAAAATGCGTCACTATCAACAAAGAAACTCTGTTTTAAACAGGCTTGCCACTGCGCTTGCTGGGTTGCATAAGCAGCCTGCGCCTCACTTAAATGCGCCGTTAAACTGTGAACCTGCCCGCGTTGCTGTGACAGCTGGTTTTCACTGTGCTGTAACTGGTACTGAATATCGGCCAAGGTATGCGGCAGATCTGCGACGCGAGGACAGGGCTCACCCTCGGCAACGGCCAAGGCTTGCCAGTGACTGTGCGCGGTTTTATGCAGCTGCTCAGCGCTTGTATATTGATGCGTTAAGTCAGCAATGCGGCGTTCTAAGCCAACCAGCTGCTGTGCCCCCTCTTGCCACTGCTTGGCCTCTTGCTGACGCTCAAGCAGCCACTGCTGTGGCTGATCCGGTAAGGTGTAACCTATGCCTGCCAACTGCTCCTTAAGTTGCTGTTGCTGCTGCTGGATTTGGGCGTGCTGCGCGCTGATACGCTTGCCTAACTCTGCCTGCTGCTGCGCTTGACTCTCACGCTTTTGCTCTAAGGTGCTGACGACCTGCTGGGTATTACGCAGTGTTTGTTCAGCAACAGTGCACTGTTGCTCACTGTCTTTTAATGCCTGTTGCGCTGTGCTAATTGCATTTAAGCGCTGCTGAGTCTCAGCTAACGTCTGCTTAAATGCTGCCATCGCCGCGTTAAAGTCATCTTCAGATAGCGTATCTGCCAGTTCCAAAACAGCCAAGGCATTGGCTTTTTCTGCCTGTAGCGTGTGCAGCTCGCTGTCATCATCCGCCAACTGCTTAAGCACCAGGGCATGCTCACTGCTGAGCTTGGCTAGATGCTCTTTACAGGTCTGGCCTTGCTCAGCCACCCTCTCCAGCTCTGCTTGTTTGGCTGTTAGCGCGTGCTCAGTCTGCGAGATATCCAAGGCTTGATACTCAGCAATCGCTGGGTGATCTAACGAGCCACATAACGGACACGCCTCGTCAGCCTGCAATTGCGCACGGTACTGCTCAAGACTGGTGATGCGTTGCTCTTGCTTGAGCAGCTGGGCTTTATCCGCCGCTTGCTCCTTAAGGTTTTTATACTGCGCGCGTAATGCATCACGCAGCGTTTCCTGCTCCTGCATCTGCCCTAGCAGTGCAGCACAACGTTGGCGATGCGCTGCAAGCGCAGCATGCTTAACCCTTTCAGCGCTATAGGCCTGATGCAAGGCATGATAGTGCGTGCTGTGCTCATGCAGACCATTGAGCTGTGTTTGCCAATCAACCGCGCTGCGCTGTGCCAACACCTGATCAAGTGCCTGCTGCTGCCTTTGCCGCGCCTCAAGCAAGGGCTTTAACGCCTGCTTTTGCTGCTCTAACGCCGCCTGTTGCTGATTCAGCTCTGCTATAACGCGCTTGATTTCAACGCCAAGCGTTACTTGCTGGGCTTGCTCGCTTTCAATCGCTGCTTGCTGCTGACTGAATGAAGCAAACTGATTGCGCCAAGCACCAATGTGTTCAGCCAGTAACGCATGCTGCGGTGTCTGCTCACGCAGTGACTGCAGGGCTTGCAGTTGTTGTGTATCGTTCTGTAACTGCGTACTGATTGCATCTAAAGACTGCAGACTATACTGATACTGCTGCCAAGATAAACGTTCAACCACCTGCATAGACTGACGCTCGCTCGCCTGTGCTGCCTGCAAACGTTGCTGGCTGTGCTGTACGGCCTGCTCTGCCGCTTGCAAGCTCTTGTATTGTGCTTGCAATAGGGCTGCCGGAGCGTGTTCAGCCAAGCGTTGCAAATCAGCCGCATGCTCCACCTGTTGTGCCTGCACTGCCTCAAGCTGCAGCTGCGCTTGTTGTTTATCGCTATACGCCTGATCCAAATTACTGCGCCATTGCTGTTGCTGATAGACACGTTCATGCTGCGTTTTCAGTTCACCCGCCTGCCCTTGCAACGTGGCGAGCTGCGCTTGCATGTCACTCAACTCATCAGCAGTGAGCAGTTGCATACCTTCGGCTCGGCTGCTGAGTTTTTCTAATGCATGGCGCTGTTCTTTTTGGCTTTCATGAACGTGCTTAGAAATATCACCATAAATTTCAGTTCCGGTGAGCTGCTCTAGCAAGCCAGCGCGATCGTTGGCATTGGCTTCTAGAAACGCAGCAAAGCCTCCTTGCGCCAGCATCATCGACTGGGTAAAGCGATGAAAGTCTAAACCGGTTAAGCGCTCAACCTCTTTGGGCTTCTCGCTGAGTTTGTCGGTGATAATGCGCCCATCTAAATGCGCCAGCTCAGTTTTTGCGTCCTGCAAAGCACCATCAGCTTTGTCACGCGCGCGGCGTTGACTCCAAAAGGCACGATAGCCTTGCTCCTTCACGGCAAACTCCACTTCCACCAAGCAATCACTGGTGTGGCGCGTCATCAGCTCGTTACTGGTCTTTGAAATACTGCTCATGCGCGGTGTACGGCTGTATAGCGCCAAGCAAATCGCATCGAGCAAGGTGGTTTTCCCTGCGCCAGTGGGTCCGGTAATTGCAAACAGGCTGCTGCCATTAAACGGCTCTTGGGTGAAGTCAATCTTCCACTCACCTTTTAACGCGTTGATATTTTTTAGGCGGATACTCAGAATCTTCATGCGTCTGCCTCCTGCAGTGATTCAAGCACTTGTGCATGCAAGCCTTTGAGCACCTTGACGTGTTCCTCTGTCAGCTCTTCATTGTGCAAGCGCTTAGCAAAGACTTCATCAGGGGTTAATTCAGCGAGCACTTCACCCGAATCACCGCTTAAACCTGTCACCTTGTTACCGCGCAAACGACGGACCCGTAATACCTCTACCGGCAGCTCGGCACAGAGCGCAGTGACCCGCTCATCTAAATCCGCATAATAATCATCAACCTCAACTTGAATCTCCAGCCACGTCACAGCATCGAGATCAAGCTGCCCTGCCAGTTCAGCAAACTGCTTTTCTAATTCTGCCAAGCTGCCCGACAGGGAAATCAAACGTTGAAAACAGGGGATCTCAATCACTTCCACAGCCTGCAAACCATGACTATCAAAATCAACTTGCAGTAATTCTTTTTGCTGTTTAGCTTCATCAAAACTCAACGCAATCGGTGAGCCGCTGTAGCGGATATGCTCCAGTCCTGCAACTTTTTGCGGGCGATGGATATGCCCCAAGGCTAGATAGTCAAACGCCGGAAAGGCATCGGTTGGAAAGGCAGTCAAACTGCCAACATAAATCTCACGCACCGACTCAGTTAGGCTTACGCCAACAGTGGTTAAATGCCCGGTACCAATAATCGGCACGCTAACACCTAACTCGTCACGTAATACCTCAGCTTTAGCAAACAGCTGCGCATAGTGCTCTGCAATTGCTTGCTGCAAATCGCTTTGCTTGTCTTCAGCACTTTGTCCCGCCTGGCTGCGTTGCACATCACGCGGGCGAATATAGGGAATCGCACAAACAATCGCACCCACGTCACCGTTGCGTTGTTTGAGTAGCAGCAGCTGCTCAGCAAGGTTATCTGCCACACTGGAGATCACATGGGTATTAAGTTGTGCCAGTAAGTCTTTGCTTTCATTGAGCATCGCCACCGAGTCATGGTTGCCTGCAAGGATCACCAACTGACATCCGCTGGCCTGCATTTGCACTATAAAACGATTGTATTGTTCACGCGCATAACTGGGTGGTGTACCGGTATCGAAAATATCACCGGCAACAATCAAGGCATCTGCTTGCTGCGCCTGCACCGTTTGCACCAGCCAATCACACCAAGCACGGTGTTCAGCCTGTCGGGTTTTTCCCATAAAGTGCTGACCAAGATGCCAATCTGAGGTGTGTAAAATGCGCATGCACTTGTGTCCTTTTGCTATGTATTGACGATAAAAACCTATAAAAAGCCCGCTGTCTGCTGAGCCGTTTAAATCGACTCGACAAACAGCGGGCATAGTGTAGACGATTATACGTCTGCTAAAACCAAACCAAAGGGCAAACCGGCTGGATCTGGAATATGCCGTGCGATATCTTGCAACGCACTCTGAATAATTTCTTCCACAACGGGGTGGTAAAACGCCAACTGCAACAGGCTATGCGCCGTTTCATTACGTTCAATGGCCAAAGCCAATAACTGCGCCACATGCTCAGCCCGCACACCCACCATGCTGGCGCCTAATAACGTACCGCTACTCTTATCAGCATACAGGCGCAACACGCCTTGGCGATCTGTAATAACGCGGCTACGGCCATTGGCTTGACTGGTTGCTGTGCCAATCAAAACATCATCCTGATTGAGTTCATCGAAACGCGCACCGACACTGATCACATCAGGGTTGGTAAAAGCGATAGCCAATGATGTTTTACGCTTAAAGGCCACGGGCGTGCTTTGTGTCGCGTTATAACCAGCCATAGCGCCTTCATCAGCAGCCTCATGCATTAACGGACGGTAACCGTTGATATCACCGACAATAAATACTGGATGCTTACCCACTTGCAAGGTGTTTGGATTAAACAGCGGCTGGCCGCGCTCATCAAGTTCAAAGCCGGCTTCAGCTAAGTTTAGTTGATCGGTATTCGGACGACGACCCAAAGCCACCAGCACTTTATCCACCAGCACTTCTTTATCGCCCGCTTTAAGTAGTACGCCTTTTTCTGCTTTAGCAAGTTCAGCAGGCGCTCCTAAATACAGCTGCATTTCTTTGCCAAACTCTGCCAAAGCAACATTGCTCACTTCTGGGTCGGTGATGCCGCCAACAGTTTGCGCCATATCCGCGCCGTGCACTTCAACGCCTAAACGCGCCAGCGCCAAACCCATTTCTAGACCAATCGCGCCTAAACCTAGAATGCCAATGGATTTAGGCAGTTCTTGCATCTCAAAAAACTCATCAGTGGTGATGCAATACTCAGCAAAGGGTTGTAAGAATTCTGGCATAACAGGGCGCGAACCAGCAGCGATTATCACTGATTTAGCGTTAATCTGCTGCGTGCTTGACTCACTTTCTACTTCTAACAAGGTGGGCTCTAAAAAGCGCGCACGGCCCATGATTAAATGCTCGCCAGCCGCTTTTTTAGCATTGCCTGCAGCACCATCAGAAAACTGATCACGCTGATCGCGCAACGCTTGCCAAGCGACAGCGCTATCTAAACGTAAGTGTTCTGAACCACTGATGCCATAACGCTCAAACTCTTTCTGTGAATTCCAGTACTCAGCAATGTGCAGTGCCACTTTAGACGGCATACAACCAACCCGTGCGCAGGTGGTGCCGAGCGGGCCACTATCAATTAATACAAAACTTTGCTTGGTACGACGAACTTCTCTTAGGGCATACATGCCGCCCGTTCCTGCACCGATAATCGCCACATCAACATTCATTTGCTTAGACATCCTAATCTCCAATAGCTGAAACCATCCTTACGCTAGCACATAAAGCCTAGTGCTTGGCCGCCAAAACAATACTTATATGCATAATATATTTTGCACGCAATATTCTAATGACTGCGCTGCTAGAAGACACTGAGCTTGAAACGGGATATATGTGCATGCTGTAGTCAGCTTACTGCTGCTTTATAACCAAATCCGCCTGCGACAGCGCCATCAGCAATCGAGCAATGTCCGTTGTTACCTCAGCAAGCGGTACGTTGAAATACGCTGCAATAACATCACTTAAGGCATACCCCGACAAGGGTTCTTGCTGCAGCAATTGCCAAGCAACCTTACCGCAGGCATTCAGACGATGGATAGCGCCACTGGACGCATGAATCAAAAATAACTCATCACCCAGTGGATAATTCCTAACACCACGAGCGGCAAGCCAAACTGTTGTTAAATCAAACAGTGTTGAATTTGCAGCGCTCGCGGTCGCGGGTGCATGGCCAATTAAACTTACATCGTTTATATTTTGTATCTGCGTTTTTTTCAGCGCCTCAGCCAATAGACAGGGCTACGCCGCAGATGTTCAAAGACCGCTGCATTAGGAGCATGTTCAGCCGCTAACTGCTTAACGCCTTAACGCCTTAACGGAACATGCCCACAAGCATTAGGATAAACCGCGATGTTTAACTGAGTAGGCATACTCATACAGATACGTCACGCCCACATCTTTATAGCGCCACTCTTGACCAAGCACATCATGCTCGCCGATACGTTCGAGGGTAAAAGTATCTGCAAAAAACTGCTCAACTTGCTTTGGTGGCACGGAAAATGGAGGGCCCTTCATTTCTGCTTGTGGGTAATACAATGTCAGTAGCAGCCCTGTACAGTTTTTCGGTAAATGCTGGCTTAGATGTGCTGCGTAACGGCAGCGCAAGTCTTCAGGCAAAGCGACCAAAGCAGCCCGATCATAAAAGGCATCTACACTGGCTAGGTCTTCTGCAGTAAGTGCAAAAAAATCACCACATAAAATAGTAATGGCCCCGCTGCTATAGCGTATAAATGGACCATGCTGTGTGATGTCTGGCTTAAGCTGATGCTCTGCAAAAAAATCAACAACTGCTTTCTCTATCAGTTCTACAGCTAATACTGAGTAGCCTTGCTCCGCCAGCCAGCACAGGTCTAAGCTTTTGCCACTTAAGGGTACAAACACACAGCTGCCTTGCGCTACCTGCAAAGTCGGCCAATGTTTAATCAAGCCTGGGTTAACATCTTGGCGATGAAAACCAATTTGATTACGTTCCCAGCGCGCTTGCCAAAAACCTTCATCCATTACCTGCACCCTTTATAATTCGTTCTTCCACCAAATAGCCTTGGCAGTTTTACAGAGCATACAAACAAAAGCTGTTACTCGACTAGTAGATATTTGCGCGAAGCGTGGTTAAGTGCGGTGCATGCCGTACCTAGGGTTATTCGTCTGCGCAGAAAAAGAAGAGACTTACGCAAACCCAGCAAACCATACAAATGATCAACGCGTGCTGTGCTGGGTCTGTGGCCAGCGAAGCCATGGATGGCGTAGCGCCCGCATCGCGCCCCGGATGGGCTCGTTAAGGGAAGAACAGACTTAGCGCAGTGCGCAATGCACCTATGATCCGTACAGCCAACTCATAGTCTTTCCAGATATATAGCCAGATAAGAAAAAGAGTGATTAAGTGTGGGCTCTAAATTTAATCAACCTGACCCTCATCCAGCTGCCAACCACCACCCAATGCGCTGATCAACTGCACGCTGGCGGTCAGCTGTGTGCCAAGCAAATTCAGCAAGGTACGTTCGCTGTTTAACGCGGTAGTTTGCGCACTGGTTACTGCTAAAAAATCCACCATACCCGCCTCATACTGGTTTTCAATCAAGCGCAGTGTGTCTTGAGAAGCAACTAAGGCTTCACGCTGTACGGCAATTTCCTCGTCTAAGACGTTGAGCTGTACCAAAGCATCTTCCACTTCACCAATCGCCTGTAATGTCGTTTGACGGTAGCGCGCTACCTGCTGATCATAACGCGCCTCGGCCTGCTCCACTTTCGAGCGGCGCAAGCCTGCATCAAACAAGCTCATGGCAAACTGTGGGCCAATCGACCAAAAACGATTGGGCATACTGATCCAGTCGGCTAAATTGCTGCCACGGTAGCCGCCAGACGCACTCAAGGTTAAGTCGGGGAAATACGCTGACTCAGCCACGCCAATCTCCGCATTAGCCGCCATGACTCGACGCTCTGCTGCAGCAATATCGGGACGACGCTCAAGCAGCGACGAGGCAACAGTCATCGGCAAGACGGGCAATGCCGGCAAGCTATCAACACTGGCAACCTGTAACGCATTGGGCGTGCTGCCCACTAATAAGGCAATTGCATGCTCATAACGCGCGCGCTGCCAATCCAGATCAAGGCGCTGCGCTTGGGTGTTTCTCAGTTGCGTCAGCGCTTGGCTGACATCGGCACGGGTTACCACGCCTGCCCTATAGCGGTTCTCAGTCAGCTGCAAGGAGCGCTGATAAGCCGTCACAGTAGCATCGAGCAAACGCATCTGTTCATCGATCACCCGTAGTTGTAAATAGTTTTGCACCAACTCTGACTGCTGGCTTAGACGTGTGCCCGCCCACTCTGCTGCACTGGCCTGCGCGCTGGCTTCACTGGACTCCACTTGGCGACGCACCTGCCCCCAAATATCCAACTGCCAGCTGAGGCCCAACTCGAGATTATTACTTTTTTCTGTAGTCGTTGTATTGTTACTCTTATCGTAACTACCTATACGTTTTGTTCCCGCCTGCGCTGTGGCGCTGGGGTACAAAGCAGAGCGCGTACCACCGACTAAGGCGCGCGCTTCACGCCACGCCGCTTCTGCTGCACGTAAGTTTTGGTTTGAGGCATCCAGTTGCTTGAGCAAGTCAGCCAAAGGTTCGTCTTGGTATAACGACCACCATGCCACAGAAGTACCTAAATCAGCTGGTTGCGCCACTTTCCAGCCCGGTGTGTGCCTAAACTCAAGCGCCACGGACGTTTCTGGGCGAATATAGTCTGGCCCCAGCATGCAGCCACTGAGTAATACACCAGCCATGGTCAAGGCACTGAATTTAAGCATCTGTTTCATGGGCTACTTCCATTGTTCTGTGCGTTTTCTTACGCCGAACACGGGCGCTTAAACGGTCAAAAAATAAATACACGGCGGGCGTGCTGTACAGGGTCAGCAACTGACTGAGCAACAGACCACCGACAATCGCCAAGCCCAACGGCTGGCGTGCTTCAGAGCCTTCAGCGCTGCTGATCAGCAACGGCACAGCCCCTAAAATAGCAGCCATGGTGGTCATCATAATTGGGCGAAAACGTTGCGCACAGGCTTTTTGAATGGCTTGCTCAGCGCTCATTTTCATCTCACGCTGCAATTGCAACGCCAAGTCAATCATTAAGATGGCGTTCTTCTTTACCACTCCAATCAGCAAAAACAGGCCGAGCAAGGAAATCAGACTGAACTCACCACCGGTCAACTGAATCGCTAGCAAGGCTCCCACCCCTGCCGAGGGCAGCGTTGAGAGAATGGTCAGTGGATGAATATAACTCTCATACAAAATGCCTAAGACTAAATAGACGAGCACTATCGACGCCAGCAGCATTAAGCCCTGCGCACCTTGGCTTTGACTGAACATGCCAGCAGTACCACCTAAGCGCCCTTGTACTTCATTGGGCAGATTAATTTTTGCCATCGCCATTTCAATCGCCTGACTGGCCTGCTCTAAACTCACCCCAGGTGCTAAAGAAAAGCCGATACTCTCAACCGCAAACTGGCCGTCGTGCTGTACACGGTCTTGCTCTAAACTTGATTGCCAGTGGGTAAAAGCTGACAAGGCAATACGCTCGCCATTTGCGCCAATCACTTGCACTTGCTCCAACACCTGCGGCGAGCCAACAAAGCGCGGATCAATTTCTAGCACCACGCTGTACTGGTTAAGGCTTTCATAGATGGTCGAAACTTGGCGCTGACTAAAGGCATTATTGAGCAGCGAGGTGACCATCGCCATATCCACACCCAAGCGTGCAGCAGTGGCACGGTCCACATGCAAGGTCACTTGCTGCGCGCCACGGCCTTCTTTACTGTCGATATCAACCAACTCAGGCAAGGCTTTCAGGGCATCACGTACCCTAGGCTGCCAAATGCGCAAATCATCCAGCTCACTGGCCAACAGCACGTATTCATTTTCAGCACTGCTGCCTTCACGTCCACCCACGTTAAGGTCTTGCTCAGGTCTTAAAAACAGTCGCGATCCGGCCACGGGTGGAATTTTTTTTCGTAGCCGATTGACGATTTCCTGCGCTGACTCTGTACGCTCCGAGATAGGTTTTAAACGCACAATTAAAAAGGCATTGCTGCCACCGCTGATAAAACCAGCCACAGTCTGCACGTCTTTGTCCTTGAGCAGAGTCTGACGGTAGACTTCCATTTTTGGCTGCATGGTGTGGTATGACAAGCCATCATCGCTACGAATAAAACCCATCAACTGACCGGTATCTTGTTGCGGCATAAAAGTCTTGGGCACGGCAATAAACAGCCAGACATTCAGGCCAATGGTCAGCAGTAAACCGAGCAGCATCCAGCGCTGATAATTCAGCGTCCAGGCCAGCGAACGCTGATAGCCAGCAGCAATGCGCAATCCAAAACGTTGGATGATATTGGGTTTTTGCTGTTCAGCCGCCACAGCAGGACGCAGCCAGCGCGCCGAAAGCATCGGCGTCAGGGTTAACGACACCAACAGCGAAATCAGAATCGCCACGGTCAAAGTGATCGAGAATTCGCGAAATAAACGTTCAATCAAACCGCCCATAAACAAAATCGAAACAAACACCACCACCAGCGACAAGTTCATCGACAGCAAGGTAAAGCCCACTTCACGCGAGCCATCAATCGCCGCTTGCAGCGGTTTTTTACCGTTATTGATATGCCGTGCGATATTTTCCAGCACGACAATAGCATCATCGACAACCAGTCCCGTGGCGATAATCAGCGCCATCAGCGACAGGTTGTTCAGAGAAAAGTCCATCATGTACATCGCGGCAAAACTGCCGATCAGCGACACAGGTACCGCCAATGCAGGAATCACTGCTGCGCGCCAATGCCCTAAAAACAGCATCACCACGCCAATCACCAAAGCGGTAGCAATCAGCAGCGAGCGTTGCGCTTCATGCAAGGTGGCGCGAATCACCGATGAGCGGTCCATCGCCACTTCCAGTTTGGCGCTGGCAGGCATCACTGCTTGCAATCCTGGAAGTTCAGCTTGAATCGCTTCAATGGTGGCAATGATATTGGCGCTGGCTTGACGGTTAATCACCAACAGCACCGCTTCTTCATCGTTAAAAAAACCACTGTTGTAGCGGTTTTCCACGCTGTCAGTGACTGTCGCCACATCACGCAAACGCAGCGCTGCACCATCGACATAACGAATAATCAGCGGCGCATAATCGGCGGCACGGTGCAGCTGATCATTGCCCTGAATCTGCCAGTGACGACTGCCTTGTTCAATTTCACCTTTAGGCTTTTGCTGGTTGGCATCGGCAATGGTTTGCCGTACATCATCCAGTGCAATGCCGTATTGCTCTAGACGCCGTGGCTCCAACTCAACACGCACAGCCGGCAAAGAGCTGCCACCAATCTGCACATCGCCCACGCCCTGCACCTGCGACAGTTTTTGCGCAATGATGCTGTCCGCCAAATCATACATTTGCCCTTTATCCAGCACTTCACTGCTCAGTGCTAAGACCATAATCGGTGCTTGGGTGGGGTTCATCTTGCGGTAGGTGGGCATACTGCGCATACCGCTGGGCAGTAGCTCATGTGCCGCGTTGATGGCGGCCTGCACCTCACGCGCAGCAGCATTAATATCATGGCCTAGGTCAAACTGAATCATAATCCGCGTGCTGCCCTGCCTGCTCCAGCTGCTCATCTGGCTGATGCCGGCAATACTGCCAAGCGAGCGCTCCAGCGGTGTAGCCACAGTAGCGGCCATCACCTGCGGACTGGCACCCGGCAAATTGGCCTGCACGGTAATCATAGGGAAATCCATATCCGGCAGCGGTGCCACCGGCAACAGGCGATACCCCAAAATCCCCAGCAAGATAATCGCCACACTGAGCAGCATGGTGGCGACCGGGCGCTGAATAAAGGGTGCCGAGAGATTCACGACGCTGCGCCCAACTTAAAGCGTGCTTTGCTGCGTGCACTTAAACGATCAAAGAACAAGTAAATCACTGGTGTGGTAAACAGCGTTAGCACTTGGCTGAGCAATAACCCGCCGACCATTACCAAGCCTAAGGGCTGGCGCAACTCTGCACCGGAGCCGCTGGCAAACATCAGCGGTAGCGCAGCAAATAGCGCCGCTAAAGTGGTCATCAGAATCGGACGGAAACGCAATAAAGCTGCTTGGTAAATCGCTTCTTCTGGACTTAAGCCCTGATGGCGCTCTGCATCTAAGGCAAAGTCGATCATCATAATCGCGTTTTTCTTGACGATACCAATCAGCAAAATAATACCGATAATGGCAATCAGGCTTAAATCGTTGTCGGTCAGCAACAGCGCCAACAAGGCTCCAATCGCCGCTGATGGCAAGGTCGATAAAATCGTCAGCGGATGAATATAACTTTCATAGAGCACACCAAGCACCAAGTACATGGTCACCACAGCAGCAAGAATCAGCAGTAATGTACTGGATAACGAGTCCCGAAAAGCCGCCGCCGCACCTTGAAAATTGCTTTGAATCGACTCAGGCATGGCTAAATCCAGTTGCGCCTGCTCAATCAACGCCACCGCCTCACCCAGCGACACATTCGGCGCTAAGTTAAACGACACCGTTACCGCCGGAAACTGGCCGATATGGTTGAGCAACAGCGCGGCAGACTTTTCCTCAACTTTAACCAAACTGGCCAAACGAATCGCTTGCCCATCGGCACCGCGCACGTGCACATCGTGCAAGGCCGCCATGGCATCGTCAGGATTGCTACTGCTTTCCAACACCACACGGTACTGGCTGGTTTGGGTGAAGATTGTAGAAATTTGCCGCTGACCAAAGGCGTCATACAAGGCATCGGTCAAGGTGGCGATACTGATCCCCAGGCGTCCTGCTAAATCGCGGTCAATATTGAGGTAATACTGCAAGCCACTGGCCTGCAAATCACTGGCGACATCCTGCAATTGCGGCAGCGCGCGTAATTCATCCACCAATCTTGGCACCCACGTATTTAATGCCTGCTCATCAGCGGATTCAAGGCTGAACTGATATTGCGTGCGGCTGACTCGATCTTCAATGCTGAGGTCCTGCACCGGCTGCATAAACAACTGAATGCCCAACACCTGATCAAGCTCTGGACGCAAGCGATCGATCACCTCGCCCGCCGAAACATCGCGCTGACTAAAGGGCTTAAGGTTAATCAGCATACGTCCGCTATTGAGCGTGGGATTATCGCCATCCACACCGATTTGTGAGGACACACTCTGCACCGCCTCGTCCTGCAATAGCACCGCGCTTAAGCGCTGCTGGCGCTCGCTCATCGCGGCGAAGGAAATGCTTTGTGGCGCTTCAGAAATACCCTGAATCACCCCAGTATCTTGCTCAGGGAAAAAGCCTTTTGGCACCCACATCCACAGCACTGCTGTCAGCACAAAGGTGCCCACAGCAAACCATAGGGTCAGCACTTGATGCTTCAACACCCAGCGCAAACCGGTGCCGTAATGGTCGATCGTGCGACTGAGCCAATCGTCTTTCTTTTCTTCTTTGCCAGCACGCAATAAACGCGCACACATCATTGGCGTTAAGGTCAGAGAAATCACCAGCGAGATTAAAATCGCCACGGCCAAGGTGATTGCAAACTCACGAAATAAACGCCCCACCACGTCGGCCATAAACAACAGGGGTATCAGTACCGCAATCAGTGAAAAAGTCAGCGACACTAAGGTGAAACTGATCTGCTTCGCGCCCTTAAGCGCCGCATTCATCGGTGTTTCACCCAGCTCAATATGCCGGGCAATGTTTTCCAACATGACAATGGCGTCATCCACCACAAAGCCGGTGGCAATGGTCAAGGCCATTAGGGTGAGATTATTCAGCGAGAAGCCGGCCAAATACATCACAGCGAAAGTGCCAATCAAAGATAATGGCACCACAATCGAGGGAATTAACGTAGCTGTCAGCCGTTTCAAGAATAAAAATGTAACCAATACCACCAAGGCGATGGCAAGCAGCAGTTCAAACTGCACATCACTGACCGCGGCACGAATGGTTTGTGTGCGATCTGTCAGTACACTGACGCTAACACTGGCCGGCAAGGTGGCAATAATACTGGGCAGCAAGGCTTCAATATTTTCCACCACCTCGATCACGTTGGCACCGGGTTGACGCTGGATATTGAGTAATACTGCTTGATTTAGGTTAGCCCAGGCCGCTAAGCGATTGTTTTCCGCGCCTTCAACAATCTGGGCAACATCGGCCAGCTTTAAAACATGGCCATCAGCATGGGCGATAATCAGTTGTGCATAGTCTTCGGCTGAGCGCAGCTGGTCGTTGGCATCCAGCTGGGTGATGCGCGATGGCCCATCAATGCTGCCCTTGGGCTGATTGACGTTAGAGCGCGTAATCATGCTGCGCACATCAGCTAAGGTCAAATCAGCAGCCGCTAGGGCTTGTGGATTAGCACGAATACGCACCGCTGGGCGCTGACCACCACCGACACTGACCAAACCGACACCGCTGATTTGTGCAATTTTTTGCGCCATGCGTGTATCCACCAAGTCACTGACTTGCGGCAGCGGCACGCTGTCTGAGGTAATCGCCAAGGTCAGCACAGGACTGTCTGCTGGATTAACTTTGTTGTACACCGGCGGCGCGGGTAAATCTCGCGGCAGTAAGTTGGTGGCCGCATTAATCGCCGCCTGCACTTCTTGCTCGGCGACATCCAGTTCGAGGTCTAAGCTAAAACGCAAGCTGATCACCGAAGCACCAGCGGAACTGGTAGACGACATTTGATCAAGCCCCGACATCTGCCCGAACTGGCGTTCCAGTGGCGCGGTGACCGCGCTGTTCATCACCTCTGGACTGGCACCTGGGTACAGCGTCAGCACGCGAATGGTCGGATAATCCACTTGCGGCAAGGCCGCTACCGGCAATAAGCGATAAGCCAAGGCCCCTGCTAAAAAAATCGCTAGCATCAGCAGCGTGGTGGCTACCGGACGCTGGATAAAGATACGCGAGATGTTCATTGCGCGGGCTTCTGCGACGGCTTCTTATTTGAGTCTGCGGATGGTTTCTCAGCAGCGGAGGCAGCGTCTGCAGAATCATGTCCTGTGGCCGCAGGCTCAGTGCCCGCTGGCACAACCCGCTCAATCTTGCTGCCGCTGCGTAAACGGTCTACGCCTTCAACCACCACCCAATCACCGACCTCTAAACCTGAGCGCAACATGCTGCGCGTACCATCACTGGTACTGATCTCAATCGGCTGAATGACAACAGTATCATCGTCTTTGATCTGCCAAACAAAACGACCCTCGCTGCCAAACTGTACGGCATCAGCAGGCAACAGTAGCGCATTTTCATGCACCGTAACTTGCAAGCGCACATTGACAAACTGGTTAGGAAATAAAATCTGCTCAGGGTTAGTAAAGCGCGCCTTTAAGCGCACGCTACCGGTGCTGACATCCACTTGGTTGTCAATGCTCGCAAGCACGCCCTCAGCCAGCAACTCAGTTTCATCACGGTTCCAAGCTTGCACTGGCAGCGGCTGCCCTTGTCGATAGCCTTGCAGTACTGCCTGTAACTCATGCTCAGGAATCGTAAAATACACTGCAATAGGATCATCCTGGGTAATGCTCACCAGCTCAGTTGAACCTGCTGATACATAGTTACCGGCATCCAGTGCACGCAAACCCAAGCGGCCGGCAATCGGTGCAACAATGCGCGTGTGCTCAACATCCAAGCGTGCCGCATCACGCTGTGCTTGACGCATTTTTAACGTGCCTTTGTACTGCGCCACCATGGCGCGCTGCTGTTCTAAGGTTTGCCGAGCAACTGAATCATCTTTATACAGGCCTTCATAGCGCTTAAGGTCCAGTTCGGCACTGGCCAATTGTGCGCGGGTTTCTTGCAGTGCGCCCTCGGCCTGCAGCAATGCTGCTTGATAATTACGCGGATCAATTTGCGCCAGCAAAGTGCCTTTTTCAACAAACTGCCCTTCGCTAAACAGCACCTTATCCAATTCGCCAGCCACCTGGCTGGTGACACTGACTGCATTCCAAGGTGTAACCGTGCCCAGCGCTTTGAGCTGCACAGCAAAACGATCGATACGCACTTGCTGGGCATTAACCGGCACCGCCCCCATAAAACTGCCGCCACGGCGAGGGCTTTGCTGTTCTGGCTCAGAGCTGTCTTGCTGCCACCACCATGCAGCAAAGCCAGCCGCGCATAGCAATAAAAGAACAATGAAAAAAGTTAGTGTATTTTTTTTACGAGGATGTATAGAGGATTCAGGCATATCAGTTAGTCACAGTCCTTGGAAGCTTGAAAGATAGCAGCCTTCGAACTGTTTGGCAGTGTATTTACGATCAATTTACTTTACGATCTGAATAGTTTCCTATAAAAGCGTATGGCGGTATGCCGCACACGCGATAAATAGCACAGCGCAACGCTAACAATCATGCTCACCTGTATGGCTGACTACGGCCTAGTGTAATGACTTTTCACGCAGGTCATCAGTTGCTTGCACCGTCTGTTCACTTAATACAACGCCACACACGCGATTGCGCCCCATCTGCTTGGCTCGATACAGCTGGACATCCGCTTGTTTTAACAAAACATCGGCGCTGCTGTGCGTGCCCTCTAATGTAGCCACACCCACACTTACAGTCAGTGGCTGGGGCGGGTCTTCAGTATTAGCTAAATGCAGAGCCATCACCGCCTCACGAATCTGCTCGGCAACCATTAGCGCACCAGGCAAATCAGTTTCAGGCAAAATACAAACAAACTCTTCGCCGCCATAGCGCGCCGCCAAATCGTTCGGCCGCGACATCTCAGACAACAACACAGCGGCAATTTTCTGCAAGTAGCCATCACCTACAGCATGACCATAGTGATCATTGATACTTTTGAAGTAATCGATATCCACCATCAAAATTGAAAGAGCGCCGGCACCACGCATATAGCGCGCGTGCTCGAGACTGAACTGCTGATCAAAAAAGCGTCGATTAGCTAATCCAGTCAACGCATCAGTTTGGCTTAAACGCTCTAACTTATCATTTGCCTCTTGTAAGGCTTGATGCTGCTGCACAATACGCGCATGACTCTCACCCAGTTGAACAACCATGCGCTGACGACTGCGGTAGCCATTTAACACACACAAACAAAAAGATGCCCGATGCTACTAACACGATCCATAACAGATGTTGTTTGTTTTTCTGTTTAATATATTTATCAATTAAAAGGCGCTCGTCATCTTCATGCAAGAGCACTGAAGCACGACTATCAATTGCTTTAATATAGCGATTAAAAATCGATACCAGTTTTAGATGCTCAGGGGATCGTTTGAACAAAAATGAATACCCTCGAGGGTATTCATACAAGGTATATATATTTTGCATATCAAACAGTTCAAAATGAATTCGGTCATAGGCAAAGACACCATGATTAAACACCGCAATATCTATTTTTTTGCGCCGCAGCGCTTCATAGATAGCACCGCTATCATATGAAAAAATTTGCTCTTTTGGCATTAAGCTTTGCAAGTAAAACTCCACTGCCGTTGCTGTTACTACACCCACTCGATACTGTTGCAATTGTTCTGCGCTGGATATTCTTATTTGCTCCTCTCTAAGCGCAATCGCAGAATAAAAGCCGTGATGATACTCATCAGTAAAAACTCCCATCTGCTCGCGCTCTGCTAAGTAGCTCGCAGGTATCAGCACATCAACCAGGCCCTGTTCAAATTGCTGCATATTCTCATTAAACGATGTGTGTTCAGTTTGAATAAACTCATAGGGCAAATTGATTTGGTCAGCAATGAAGCGGAAAACATCAATACTGATGCCTTCATACTGATTTTTACGCTTGTTGTATAAAGATAAGGGCGGGGCTCTGCGATATGCACTCACCTTGAGCGTAGGCAAAGAGCGGATCAGAACCTGCTCATCAGCCGTGAGTATGACGCTTTCCTGTAAGGTGATTCTTTGCTCTGCAGGCAACGAAGCTTTAGTAATACCTAAAAATGTGGCGCCTATTGCAAGCAGCACACACACAGCAAAGCTATAAAATATATTGCGCATACACCGCCCCTGAAAAACATTACAGCGAGAGAACGCTCTTTTATTTATTCAGTTTTATAGTACTGCGGTGCATGCCAACAACCCAATACCAGTTATCAATGAGCGCTGCGCTATTAATCAAACTAACAGCGCAGCAAGCCTATCTTGTGTACTTATTTCAATACCGCCAAAGCAGCATCATAGTCTGGCTCGTCAGCAATTTCAGGCACCAGTTCGCTGTAGAGAACTTTATCATTCTCATCCAAAACAATAACGCCCCGCGCCGCTAAACCTGCTAAAGGACCTTCAGCGATATCAACACCATAGGACTGGAAAAAATCAGGATCACGCATAGTCGATAAGCTCAGCACTCGGTCTAAACCTTCGGCCCCACAAAAACGCGCATGAGCAAAGGGCAAATCAGCAGAGATACACAAGACACGCGTATTTTTTAAGTCTGCTGCTTTTTCATTGAAACGACGTACTGAGGTAGCGCAGGTTGGCGTATCAATGCTTGGGAAAATATTGAGCACTTTACGCAAGCCAGCCAAACTCGACAAACTCACATCATCGAGGGTTTTATTAACGAGGCTGAACGCTGGCGCCTGCTCACCTTTTTGCGGGAAATGGCCATCAACGCGCACAGGTGTGCCTTTAAAAGTAACAGTCGTCATGTGTATGTCCTTTTTATAGTCGAGATAAGTTTTTTGTTAGTAAAACAACCACAGCATCTAGAAGCGATGGCATGCGGCAATAAGAATAAAATCGCCACAGAGCACAGCTGTGCCGCATACAACGGCACAGCCACTACACTGTTTATAACGTAATTTTAGTACCCAGTAACATAAGGAATCCAGCCAGCCAAGTTGGATGTGCAGGCCAAGCGGGTGCAGTCACCAAGTTACCTTCAAGGTGCGCACTGGTAACCTCTAGCTCAACATAGTGCCCGCCAGCCATTTCAACATCAGGCCCACAGGCTGGATACGCAGCACACTCACGATCATCCAAAATACCCGCCGCAGCTAATAACTGCGGGCCATGGCACACAGCAGCAATCGGTTTATCTGCTTGATCAAAAGCCTGTACCAATTCCAGCACCTGTGCATTTAAACGCAAATACTCTGGCGAACGACCGCCCGGCACAACTAAGCCATCATAATCTTCTGCTTTGACATCAGCAAAATCAAAATTTAGAACAAAGTTATGCCCTGGCTTTTCGCTGTACGTCTGATCACCCTCAAAATCATGAATTGCTGTGCGCACAAACTCGCCAGCTTTTTTATTAGGACACACTGCATGCACTGTATGGCCCACCATTTGTAGTGCTTGAAATGGCACCATGACTTCGTAATCTTCTACGTAATCACCCACCAACATCAGAATTTTTTTAGCTGCCATGATCTGCTCCGTAAATGTAGAGGTTGTCGCAGCTAGATTACACCCAAGTGGCCTAAAAATGACACAGTGTGCACTTACTCGCACTTACTAGTGGCTTCTGCGCTGCGCGCCCTGCCTTATATCCACGCCCTTGCGGGCAAGGGTTTACAGCGGTTTTACTAAATATATGAGCATCTACTTAGTCACTGTAGCTGACCCGAAACTTGGAATAAAATGCAATATGTGTACGTTTAGACCAGTCAAAGTGTGGCGGCCTTCACATCCCCAAGCAAAAAGAGACTCGATAATATTAATGTGCCATCACTTTATACATAATGCGCCCTTATGCGTTGCATAGCAGAGTTTTTACGAGTGCTTTATGAACAACCCTTTGCAGGTAAAATACCAGCTGTCAATACTGTCGCTCATCGGCATTATAGCTGTGCTCGGTGTCCTGCCCTTTGCCGTTATACGTTACCTGCAGGGCAATCTATTAGCTGCAATCATTAATGCAGCCTTAGCGTTGGGCATCATAGCCTTAGTGGCGTATGCACACCGCTCCAGCAAACCACAAAGCGCGAGCATAATAATTGCATTATTTGTTAATGCTGGCGTGGTGTTGATGGCTGTCACTAACGGTATCAATAGTTTTTTGTGGGTGTACCCTGTCTTCGCAACAACTTTTTTTCTGACAAAGCCGCTTGTGGCCTTTTGTATCTGTCTCGCTGCAGGCGTTTCTCTAGTTGCTCTGTCTGATATTTTGGATGTAATTTCTCTAGATTCCTATGTAATGACCAGCGTTGTTTTGTCATTGAGCGCTCTTGCCTATGCTCGCCACAATGAGAAACAACTGCGCTTACTGGAAACTTTAAATACCATTGATCCACTAACCGGCGCACTCAACCGCCGAGCTCTAACCTCAGATATACAAGCAGCCTTGTCCAACTCCGAGCGCAACAATACTGAGCAACTGTTAGCGATTATCGATATGGATCATTTCAAGAGTGTTAATGATAAATACGGCCATGCTGCTGGCGACAAAGTATTGAAGCAGTTCGTCGCTATCACCTTGGCTAGTATTCGTAAATACGATCGGCTTTACCGTTTTGGTGGCGAAGAATTTGTACTTTTGATTCCTGACGTTAACCATAAACAGCAGCGCATGTTTATCCACAACCTTAGATCAGCTATAAAAAGCAAACTTAAGGCACCAGGTGGCGAGGAGGTTACCGTATCATTTGGTGTTGCACCTTGGGTGCCAGGCACAACAGTAGATACTTGGCTGAAACGCGCTGATGAAGCACTGTATCGAGCTAAAGCCAGCGGCCGTGACCGCGCAGTGTTCAGCAACGATATTCTAGATAGTCATTAAACTCAGTCATGCGCTAACAGTAACCCGCTCTGTAGTGTCTTAGGTACAGAGTTTGAATCACAAACTCCTCTTCAAGAACAGCACAGTGATTGGCTTACTGCGCCCCTATCGCCGGCGAGTCTTAAATACGCTCAGCTGGCTGACACAGCATAAGCACAGAGCCTGACCCTATTGCGAGCGCTCAGCTCTACCTTACTTACCAGCCGCCTGTGTTTGACGGTAGATAGAGTTTTATTGACACTCAAACGGCCGCCTGCACCTAATCTAGCTGAACAGGCATAAAACGCATCCAAAAAAAAAGAGCTAGCTTTCGCTAACTCTTTAAAAATTTTGGTGGCTACACCGGGACTTGAACCTGGGACATCAGCATTATGAATGCTGCGCTCTAACCAACTGAGCTATGTAGCCAACTTGGCGCGCATTATTCTCGGATTCAGCCACCTTGTCAAGCTCTTGCTAGCAAAACAGTTGAATCCGAGTTCTTTAGGCTGCAGCTGCTGCCTTAATGGTACGTTTTTGATTCTGGATTACCAATCCAGTCATGCAAGCGATAGCCACTGCTATACCGATCCACTTGCTGTAATCCAGCGGGAAGTTCAGTCCGATGCTGGCAGTGGAAATATACGAAACACTAATCGCAGTACCAATCACCGCAGGAATACTAACAATCCAATGGAAAGTGCCGCGGTCAAACAGGTATTTAGTCGCTAGCCACAACACGCTGGTCGACAACAACATATTCGAGAATGCGAAATAGCGCCAGATTAGAGAGAAGTCCAAGAACGTCATCAGGTAGCCGACACCCAACAAAGGCAGAGCCAAAGCAAGTCTGTTGACAACTGTTTGTGAGATATTAAACGCATCCATAATTGTTAAGCGCAATGAACGGAATGCAGTATCACCTGAGGTGATCGGGAAAACAGCAACAGCTAAAATGGCCATAACCCCACCAAACACACCAAGGTAAGTGGTCGCAATATGATTAACCACTAAGCCAGGGCCACCCTGCGCAAGCATGGCTTTCAAACCAACATAGCCCTCTGGGAAAGCAGCAATACCCGCCATAGCCCATACACAGGCAACAATACCTTCACACACCATTGCACCGTAAAACACCGGACGTGCATATTTTTCATTGGTTAGGCAGCGGGCAATCATAGGTGACTGAGTGGAGTGGAAACCACTGATAGCACCGCAGGTTATCGTTACAAACAACAACGGCCAGACTGGCAGACCATCAGGGTTACGCTGTAATAAACTGTGATCATGACCATCGGTGAAGTATGAGAAAATATTATTCACTTCACCCAGGTTTGGCGCATCCAATAGAATTGCCACGGCAATTGATGTGGTCATGATAATCATGAGCAAACCAAAAAACGGGTACAGTTTGGTGATGATTTTATCAATCGGCAGCAATGTTGCAAAAAAGTAATAAGCCAGAATGAGCAGCACCCAAAAGGTATTACCGGCTAAAAACGTGCCTTCAAAAAAAGACAGGTTACTCAACAAGCCTGCAGGGCTCATGATAAAAACCACACCCACAAAAAACAGCAGCATGCAGGTAAAGAGCAACATTACGCCTTTGAAAACCACGTTGTAATAGTGGCCAGCAATTTCAGGCAAGCTTTTACCATCTTCTTTTAAGCTCATAACACCCGAAAAATAGTCATGCACTGCACCGCCGAGAACGTTACCTATAACGATCCAAACCAATGCAATTGGGCCATATAAAGCACCCAAAATAGGACCAAAAATAGGACCAACACCGGCAATATTCAAAAACTGAATTAAAAACGCTCGCACAGGGTGGACAGCCACATAGTCAACACCATCACTTAAGCGCTGCTGAGGGGTTTGGACTGTAGGATCTATGCCTGCTTGTTTTTCAACAAAGGGGCTGTAGAACTTATAGCCGAGTATCAGCACAGTAAGACTAATAAAGAAAATTAGCATGAAGCATACTCCGGATCATCTTAGGGGTTTAACCAAGTAAATGAGATTCACTCAATTGATGCGCAACCTTAAACGGTACAGCACAAAACATGGTATATACCATCGGCTACTAGCCAGTCAAAAACAGAGCATAAATATTTTATTAGCATGCAATTGCCTGCTGTCCACGGCAGTTATCAAAGCTGATATATCAGTGCATTCAAGGATCAAGTGAGCGGGCTCAACCTGCAGCGAAATCAGCGCTCTAGCCCTTATCACTGGCTAAATCTATAGCAGAGCCAGCGCTGACGAGCTGGCAACAAACAAGGCTATTTTCAGACCTACAATGCGCTAAAAACAGCCACGGTATCGTGCGCCCAGGATCAATAACGATTAGCAGCAATAACGAAGCGCTGTTAGCGTCGTTTAAATATGCACAAATCCTAGTATTTACTGCATGTTAGCTGCAGTTAGCCTGATTTTAACTGCAAATAATTTGCTTGAAGATCAGCTCATCCCGCCATAAATTGATCATCGTCAAGGCCTCCGCGCACCAATCTGCTTAAATTGCATGGATTAAATTGGATCTGTAGCTCTATAGCTTAATTGGATTCATACCTAACCGTAGGAGATCACATGCAACTGGTTTGTCCTGCAGGCAGCCTGCCTGCCCTTAAAGCTGCTGTTCGCCAAGGTGCTGATGCTGTTTATGTTGGTTTTCGCGATGACACCAACGCCCGTCACTTTGCTGGCTTAAACTTTGATGACAAGCAGCTGGAAAACGGCATTGCATTCGCTCAGCAACATAACAAACATGTTTATATTGCGGTCAATACCTATGCCCAACCAGAGGGTTGGAATCGCTGGCAACGCGCTGTTGATCAGGCTGCTGACCTAGGCGTTAATGCTTTAATTGCTGCCGACCCTGGCGTGCTAGCCTATGCCAGCAAACACCATCCTCAGCTCAATTTACACTTATCTGTACAAGGCTCGGCAACCAACGCCGCAGCGTTGGCTTTTTATCAAGACCGTTACAATATTAAGCGTGCAGTATTACCACGGGTACTGTCGCTGGCTCAGGTTAAGCATGTTGCCAGCCAGACTTCAGTGCCTATCGAAGTGTTTGCCTTTGGTAGTTTATGCATCATGGCTGAAGGGCGTTGTCACCTGTCATCATATTTAACCGGTGAATCACCAAACCTTTGCGGTGTCTGCTCACCGGCGAAAGCTGTGCGTTGGAGCAATGAAGACGGTGAACTCACTTCACGTCTCAACGAAGTTCTCATTGACCGCTACAGTGAAGGTGAATCCGCTGGTTATCCGACCCTATGCAAAGGGCGTTTTATGGTCAATGGGCAGCGTTTTCATGCCCTTGAAGAACCGACCAGCCTCGACACCATGGATTTAATCCCTGAGCTGGCAAAAATTGGTGTTAGCGCGGTTAAAATTGAAGGCCGCCAACGCAGCCCTGCCTATACAGAACAAGTCACCCGCGTCTGGCGTGCGGCACTCGATAGCCACCGTAAAGCCCCTGAGCGCTTCCAAGTCGAGCCTAGCTGGCGGCAAACACTGGCTGATTTATCAGAAGGCAGCCAAACCACTCTCGGTGCATACCACCGCTCATGGCAATAGGGGTAAGCATGATGAAGCTTTCTTTAGGCCCAGTATTATTTTTTTGGGAACGCGACACCTTAATGCAGTTTTATGCCGAAATGGCCGAACAGCCACTGGATATTATCTACTTGGGTGAGACTGTGTGTTCAAAGCGACGCTCGCTATCACTGGATGATTGGTTGGGCTTAGCACGTGATATGCAACAACAAAGCAAAGCGCAGGTTGTCGTCTCAGGCCTAACCCTGGTTGAAGCCGCCTCCGAACTCTCTAGCCTGAAGCGCATGTGCAATAACGGTGAGTTTTTGGTAGAAGCCAATGACATGGCAGCGGTACATTTCTTAAGTGAACAAAAGATCCCCTTTGTTGGTGGCCCTGCTTTAAATATTTACAATGGTCATACGCTGGCTGAATTTATTGCAGCCGGGATGATGCGCTGGTCACCACCCGTTGAGTGTTCAGCGAATATTATTTCTTCCGCTTTACAGCAGCTTGATGATCTGGGCGTTACTCGCCCAGAAGTTGAAGTTTTTGCTTACGGGCATTTGCCATTGGCCTACTCTGCTCGCTGCTTTACTGCACGCTCAGAAAACCGACCAAAAGATGATTGCGAGCTGTGCTGTATCAAATACGAAGAAGGCATTCCTTTATTGAGCCAAGAAGGCCAAGCGCTGTTTACCATCAACGGTATTCAAACCATGTCGGCCGAGGTCAATAACTTACTGGCTGACTTCCCAACATTACAAAACGCCGGTGTTGATATTGCTCGCTTAAGCCCGCGCGCTCAAGGCATGAATGATGTCATTGCTGCATGGGATAATGTTCGCCGTGGCGAACCAGCTCCTTTAGCCGTCCAAGGCTGTAACGGCTACTGGCATGGCCGCCCAGGCATGGTTAGCGTTGAGGAGGTCGGTTTATGTTAAGTCGCGCAGCACCTTTTTTATTATCCGCAGGCGATCGCGTTTTACCATTGGCTACGCACTTGCCTTTTTTCGTACAGCGCCTAGCCTTGCAGCGCAGTTTAAATCAGGTGTTTGCTCATGCCATGCAAGATGGCTTATTTGATGTGCTCGAGTCACGCTGGATGCGCTTGCAAGTCAGCGATTTAAACCTATCTTGGTGCCTTAGCAAAGACCCACACAGCAACCGCTTGCTAATTAAAGATAACGCACCAGCCGAGGTCACTATCAGTGGTAACTGGCGTGAGTTTTTGTTGTTGGCTAGCCGTCAAGAAGATCCGGACACTCTATTCTTTCGCCGACGCTTACAGATTGATGGCGATACAGAGCTGGGTTTAGCGGTGAAAAACATGATCGACAGCCTCGACTCTGATGACTTACCCAGCTGGCTATGGAAAACCATTGAAACACTGGGCAAAGAAGCCATGCCTGCCGCCAGCTAATTACAATTAATCACCTTGAGCATCACCCAACTAAGCTCTATTATTATTTTAAATAGTAATAGAGCTTAGTCATGCACACTCGACTGCAAATTGATTGTCCATTTACTGGTCCGCTCGCTACACGGACACAGCAAGCCGTGCAGTCCTCTGCTGAATTAACCAGCCAAAAACCTCGTTTATTCTTGGAAATTTGCACAGCCCCGCCCGTCACTCAAGAAGCCGATAGCATTGACTTATTTACTAATACTACAGCTGCGCGCACGTTCTCAGACATGCACTCTGCGCGCTTGACTGCCAGCAGCGTGACCGGCATTCAAACTAAATCATTTGCGGTAAATAACCCATTAAGCCATATATGTAAGGGGCCAATTCAATGAGCACCAGCAAGCTTGATAAAATACTGGCACAGTCCTACCAAGAGCGTGAAAGCGGTTATCGCCATAAAGCGTTAAAAATGTACCCGCATTTTTGTGGCCGCTGCAGTCGTGAATTCAGTGGCAAAGGATTGAGTGAGCTCACGGTGCACCACCGTGACCACAACCACGACAATAACCCATCTGATGGCTCAAACTGGGAATTACTGTGTTTGTATTGCCACGATAATGAGCACCAACGCCAAGTTGATATGCACTACCAAAAAGAAGAAAGCGCTGGCCAAAAAGGCCCGCAACAAACCTTCAAAGGTCTGGCTGGCTTGGCTGATTTATTGAATAAAGAAAAGACTCAGTAGACTTTTTTAGCTTAGATACAAACCAAGCTGGCAGTTATTGCGTCGCGAATATAACTGCTGTTGTATAAGAAAATAACATTTTTTATGCTAGACACCTCCATAGAAGATGACTATCTTTAATTGTCAGTCTAAGAAGTAGACTACAGCAATAAAAACGACAACTTTGGCAAACAAAGGAAATCTACCATGAAAAAAATTATTGCAGGTGTCATTTTAGCTTCCGCATCAAGCTTTGCTTTAGCTAATGCTAGCGGTCCAGCAGGCTGTGGACTTGGCTCAACGGTTATTTTCCCTGATGCTGATAAGTGGTATCAACATGTAATGGCCGCCACTACTAACGCGACCTCTGGCAATCAAACTTTTGGCATGACATCCGGTACTTTAGGGTGTGAGGCGGCCAATGGCCCTTTGAAATCCGCACAAGTATTTATGGATGAGAATATGGATCAGCTAGCGGCAGATGCGGCGACTGGTCAAGGTGAAACCTTAGCTGCTTTAGCTGAAGTTATGGGTGTTCAAGCTCAAGACAAAGCAGCATTTAATCGCGTCATACAATCTAATTTTGACGTTATGTTTAACGCTGATGCCACTTCATCAACAGCATTTGAAGCAATGACATCTGCTATGGCTACAGATTTAGACCTACAGAAATACTTAGGCTAATTTTTCCTTATGCATCTAAAGCCCGCTTAAGCGGGCTTCTTTTATTGCCAACATAAAGGGTATTAGCATGATAGCTAGGTCTTTAATTGCTAGCTTTTTGTTTTTTTCTTATTCAGCATTTGCCCAAGATACCTCCATACCTGCGGCAGATAGACTCCAACCCCTTGCCAATAGCAAGCAATGGTCGCATCTTCTCCATTATCGCAAGCATCCTTTTACAGGGCGCTATATTAGCCAAAACGATAGCTCTAATTTCTTTTTAGCTGAAAACGGTAAAAGCTCATTAATTGCCGAACTGCAGGCAAACTTACAGCAGTTTTTACAGACTAACTTAGCGGATAATCAATCGGCACAGTGCCAGTTTCCAGCTCGCTACTATTGGCTAAAACAACAATTACCCGAGCTTAAGTTTATTGATCAACCCTGCTCAGAGCTTGAGCAGTGGCGCAAGCAGCTAAGCGCTGAATATTTAACTCTAATATTTCCCGCCTCTCACATTAATTCACCCTCTTCCATGTATGGCCATACGCTTATTCGTCTAGATAAAAAAGACGCTGCAAGCAATAAGTTGCTCGCTTATAGCGTCAACTTTGCCGCTGATGCAGACCCTAACGATAATGAATTGGTATTTTCTTGGAAGGGTTTAACTGGCGGTTATCCAGGCGTAGTTTCGGTATTGCCGTATTATGCGAAAACCAACGAATACTCACATATGGAGTATCGAGATATTTGGGAGTATAAACTCAATCTCAACAAAGACGAAACCGACCAATTTGTCCGTCATATTTGGGAAACCAAAGATACTTTTTTTGATTATTTTTTCTTTGATGAAAACTGCTCTTACCGATTACTCGCCTTATTAGATGCCAGTTCTGAGCGCATTGATGTGACCGATGACTTTACTTTCACCGCCATACCTGTGGATACCATACGGGCATTACAAAAACGCGGTTTAGTAGAGGATACTGACTACCGCCCTTCTGCCGCCAGTGCGATGGAATATAAAAGTGAGCACGTGGCTAAGCATGTACTAGAGACGGCACGCACATTGGTTGAGCAGCCTGATGATATTCAATCCTCAATGCTTAAGCTCAACGAGCAAGAGAAAATACAAGCATTAGAGCTCGCTTATGCCTATGCACGTTATTTAGCCGTACAAAAAAGGAAGGCTAATCCTGTCTTGCGCAAGCGCACATTGGATATTTTATCAGCACGTGCCAAGTACTCTAGCTCTGCTGGTTTTGATGCGATTCCCATGCCCAGCTACCGCGATGACCAAGGTCATTTTAGCCAGCGCATAAGTGTAAAAGGCGGCAGTACGCTGTCTGATACGCGCAGCGGCGCTCGAGCAGATCACTTAGGTTTTATTGACCTTAATTACCGTGCGGCCTTTCATGAAGTCATGGATCCGCCACAAGGTTTTGTACCTGGCTCGCAAATTCAGATGGGTAATTTAAGTTTGAGGTTATGGGATGGTGGTGCGGTAAGGCTTCAGCAACTTCAAATTGTCGATATTCTTTCGCTGACTCATCAAACCCATTTTCAACGCCCTATTGCTTGGTCAGTAAGCGGTGGTTTAGATCGCTTTATTGGTGCCGATGCAGAGTTGTATGGTTATTTGCATACAGGTTTTGGCAAGGCTTGGCTGACATCTGCGGGACGTTTTTACAGCTTGGCACACGTGCAACTGATGGCTGATAATCAATTTCGTAAAGGTGCTCAATTTAGCATCGGGCCTCGTTTAGGCTGGTTGTGGCAAGGCGATCAAATCCAAGCTCAGCTGGAAACAAACTGGCAGGGACTAAGCTGGTTGGATAAAACCAAACGCACCGAAATTAAAGCTCATTTAGGCTGGAGATTATCAACCAACTCACAGCTAAAGCTCGAAGCGAAAAGCCAGCATTTCAAACTCAATCAACACACCAGCGAACAGCATGAGGTGGGAATTGGTCTCAACTGGTATTATTAAAGCCCTTATCACTAAATTTATAAAGCTACATCGTAGTTTACTTTATAAATTATCCACCCTTGTTAGCGTTATCGCTCTTACAGGCTGTACATCTATATCAGCGTTGTTTTTCTACCCACAAAAAACTTTGATTTCAACCCCGAAAGACGCTGGGCTTGCGTACCAAGATGTCTGGCTTAAAGCAGAAGATGGCACAAATCTGCATGCATGGTGGATACCAGCACAGGGCAGCGAGCCAGACTCGAATAGCATGGTGTTATATTTACACGGTAACGCTGAGAATATCTCCAGCCACAGCCACAGTATCTATTGGTTAGCCAAAAGCGGCGTCAGCGTGCTGTCTCTCGATTACCGTGGCTTTGGTGCCTCTGAAGGCAAAGCTCGGCTACCTGAAATGCTGCAAGATCTCGAAGCCGCAGCACTGTGGATGAAGCAAGAGTACCCAGGAAAAAAACTTATCATCTTGGGGCAAAGTATTGGTTCAGTTCTAGCAATCAACTTTACTGCGCAGGCTGCGCAAAAGTATGACATTCACGCTTTGATTTTAGATGCGCCACTGATGAGTATTGCTGCAACCGCCCGCAGCGCCATGAGCAGCAATATCGTTGGCTGGTTTATTTGGCCTTTTACCGTCTTAATTCCTAGTCGGTGGGACTCAATAAAGCATATAGAAAGCATCAATCTTCCTGTGCTGATTATGCACAGCCCAAACGACGAAATTATTCCATATAAACAGGGCAAAAAACTCTATAAAAAGTGGCAACAGGCTCATCCTGAGCAACAACTATGCTGGCTCGACTCCAAAGGCCCGCATATTATGTCATTCGCATTTCCTGAACTAAGAAAAGCGACGTTGCAGTTCATTGCGCATCAGCGCTGCCAAGAGTAAAGCTGACGCATACAAAATACAGTTTTTAAATATTGATGTTGACGCTCTAATACAGCGGCACTGATGCTGCGTAGTGACTTAAATTTAGCAGCATTAATTGAGCAGCATTTAGTACGCAATGATTTGCGCAAATACGCCATTAGCCTGATCTAAATATCAGGTGCTTTTCCCAATCCTCTTGCGCCACCTCCAACTCACTGACCATACGCCCCAGTTGTGAGATGCGCTCAGTATGCACTGCATCCCTATTGCCACAGACCAAATGGTGCCAAACGAACAAGTCTTTACCTTCAGATACGAGGCGGTATGCGCAGGTGCTCGGTAACCACTTAAATGCACCGGCCTGATCAGCGGTCAGCTGAATGCAATCCGGCACAAACGTTTTGCGGTTCGCATAATTACTGCAACGTGCGGTATCTAAATCGAGTAATTTACAAGCGATATTGGTGTAATACACCGCGCCATCGTCTTCATCTTCAAGTTTTTGCAAGCAGCACAAACCACAGCCGTCACACAACGATTCCCATTCTTCCTGATCCAGCTCTGCTAAGCTTTTACGCTTCCAAAACGCTTCAACAATTGCCGCCATACTTTTCTCTACCTACTCTTTTCTACCTACTCCGCTCGACCCATACCGAGCACTAAGCCAAGTGATCCTAGAATTAATCCTGCTTGCATTCAACATTGACCCGCATTCGAATCACTGTTGAATTAAAGCGTGCGGTCACATGCGCAGTTTCACCGGCGCGCACGCGTGTTTTTCGAGTGCGTGGTGCTTCAGGGCCGTTACGAAAGCGCACTTTGCATACGGCATCACGCTGGCCGTAGTTGCTTAAAGAAGCCGAAGCTAAATTATCACTTAAAGCCAAGGTATCAACGGCAATTTGCGCACCATTGAGCGTTTTTTCAACATCAAATGGAAATGCAAGTACTGCGACTGGAAACATCAGCGCCAGCAGTAATGTAAGTTTTCTCATCGTCTCTGCCCCTTCAATTTACCGCAACAGTGTAACGCATCAACACGCATAAGCTGCGTCTACAGTAATAAAAGCCTAGAAAAAATGCTTTATTTGCAAGCATCAGCCATCTATCATCCCCCCACTGAACATCCAGCCCTTTTTCGGCAGGCTTAAATAAACCCTGCAGTTATCTGCTGACCCCTCCATACAGCACAGCATCTTTTAATCGTCTTATGCAAACATTCAACACAATTGTCAGCACCATCAATGACTTGGTATGGGGCCCGCCCATGCTGATTGCTATTTTAGGCAGTGGCCTGTTCTTAATGCTGTCATTAAAATTTATGCCCATCTGCAATATTAAGCGTGGCTTCTTAGAAATTTGGCAGGGCCGCGCCAAGGGTGATGCTAGCACTGGGCAAATCAGCCCATTTGCCGCCCTCATGACCACGCTCGCCGCTACCGTAGGTACCGGTAATATTGCAGGCGTCGCCACTGCGATTGTTTTAGGTGGCCCTGGTGCTCTGTTTTGGATGTGGTGCACAGCACTAGTAGGCATGGCTACCAAGTATTGTGAAGTGGTATTGGCGGTGCATTTTCGTGAAAAAAACGGGCAAAACCATTTTGTTGGCGGGCCCATGTACGCGATTAAGAACGGCCTTGGCCGCAAATGGGCTTGGCTTGGCGCCTGTTTTGCGCTGTTTGGTGGACTAGCCAGCTTTGGTATTGGCAATATGGTGCAAGTCAACAGCATGGCGGCCAGCCTTACTGTTTCTTTTGCCATCCCTGCTTGGCTCAGCGGTCTTTGCATTATGGCCTTGGTAGGCTTGGTGATTTTAGGCGGTATTCAACGTATTGGCGCGGTTGCACAAACCTTAGTGCCCTTTATGTGTTTGGCCTATGTTCTAGCAGCAGCCTTCGTATTGATCGTCAACTATGCAGCCATCCCAGCGGCACTGCTATTGATCCTTGATTCCGCATTTAACGGCCATGCGGCAGTGGGTGGTTTTGCCGGTGCAGCGATGATTGCAGCGATGCGCTTTGGTGTGGCGCGCGGCGTTTTTTCTAATGAGGCAGGTTTAGGTAGCGCCGGTATTGCTCAAGCTGCAGGCACCAGCAAAGACCCTGTTACCTCTGGCTTAATTGGTATGATGGGTACCTTTATTGACACGCTGATTGTTTGCAGCATGACTGGTCTGGCAATTATTTGCTCAGGTGTATGGAGCAACGGTCTAAGCGGTGCAGCACTCTCCTCTGCTGCGTTTGAATCCGCCATGCCTGGCACAGGCAACTATTTATTGACCATCGCATTGGTTATCTTTGCTTTTACCACAATTTTGGGTTGGAGTTATTATGGTGAACGCTGCTGGGAGTTTTTATTTGGTGCACGCGCCATTTTACCCTACCGTCTAATCTGGGTTGCCGTTATACCGCTGGGCGCAATCTCTCAGCTCAACACAGTATGGCTACTGGCAGATACCCTCAACGGCTTAATGGCGCTGCCTAACTTAGTTTCGCTACTGGTGCTCAGCCCAGTGGTGATCAAGCTCACAAAAGATCATTTTGCTCAACACTAAGTGCGTGACGTTAATCATTGTCCTGCTCATTGGCTGCATTAAGTTCAGCATTTGCTACCCGCGATAAGGCGACATTGACACGGCGATTCAGTGCGCGGTTGGCTGCGCTATTGTTGGGCTTTAACGGATAACGCTCACCATGAAAGCGTACAATAATCTGTTCTTCAGCTATGCCCTGCTCTACCAGATAGGCTTTAACGGTCAGTGCACGACGGCGCGAGATATCACGATTACTCAAGCGATTACCCCAGCTGTCTGAGTGGCCATCGAGTTCAATTTGATTGACCGTCGGATCTTCTTTTATAAACTCTACAATTGAGTCGAGACGGCCTTTAGCAGATTCACTGAGAACCATGTTGGTATCAGCGAAAGCAATACGAGTCTGCTTGAGCTGCTCAAAATTATAAGGTAATAGGTCTGCTGTGCAGGTTAAATAACGCTGATACGCATCAGCAAAATGCGCGGGTAGCAGACGTACTTCAAGGGCGTCACCTTCGCTGGTGCGATGACGAATCATTGGTCCTCGCCCTTCAATTAAGGCGGCCAACAATCGCCCTGCCTGGACTTGCGAAGACTGCAGTGTATCCCCCGTATGTGCTACAACAACAGGGCCTAAATTGATATCGTTCACACCTGTTCGCCATGGCGCTGCCGCCGCCAGCAAGGTCGCTGAACCGCGTCCGAGCCAGCGTTCTTGTGACTGCATTTTGAACACAGGGCTTTCACCGGCACGGCGCACAAACTCACCCTGCCCAAAGCCCTTAACACGCTGTGTCAAGCGGCATTCAAAGCGATCGCCAGCAACAACCCATTGCACACTTTCTAAAGGTGTTTGAAAAGTCAGCGCTAGCGCGGGTGTTGTCACCAGACCTGCCAAAATTGAAAACACAGCTAAGCGCATTGCGCTCTCCCATCACCTGAATACTTATTATGCTATCGGTTACAGTTAAGAAAACTTTAAAGCGGATGCCCGCACCGCACTTTTACGGTAGCATTCGATCTATTGTATTTAAATCCACTGATTGGAATTCTTCATGATTGACCGTCTTACCTTGCTGCGGCCCGATGATTGGCATATTCATTTGCGCGATGGCGCGGTTTTAAAAAACACAGTTGCCGATGCAGCGCGCTACTTTGGCCGCGCGATTATTATGCCCAATCTAGTTCCGCCGGTGCGCAACACCATGCAGGCGCAGCAGTACCGTGAGCGCATTTTAAGTGCCCGTCCCAGCCAGAGTGTATTTGAGCCATTAATGGTCATTTACCTCACCGACCATACCTCTGCTGAGGATATTAAAGAGGCCAAAGCCAGTGGTTTTATCCACGCGGCCAAACTCTACCCGGCGGGCGCAACCACCAACTCAGATTCCGGCGTAACAAACATAGAAGCCATTTACCCAGCACTTGAAGCCATGAGCGAGGTTGGCATGCCGCTATTGGTGCACGGTGAAGTGACGCGCAGCGATGTTGATATTTTTGACCGTGAAAAGCGCTTTATTGATGAGCAACTGGTGGGCTTGGTCGGTCGCTTCCCTGCTTTAAAGGTTGTGCTTGAGCACATTACCACCGCCGATGCCGCGCAGTTTGTCACGGCAGCCAGTGACAAGGTGGCAGCAACTATTACCGCCCATCATTTGCTGTATAACCGCAACCATATGCTGGCTGGCGGTATTCGTCCGCATTTTTACTGCTTGCCGATTTTGAAGCGCAACACCCATCAAGATATTTTGCTCGATGCAGCCACCAGCGGTTCGTCTAAATTCTTCTTAGGCACCGACTCTGCCCCACATGCGCAAAATGCTAAAGAAATCGCCTGCGGCTGTGCCGGTTGCTATACCGCCTATGCTGCCATTGAGTTGTATGCTGAAGCTTTTGAGCAGCGTAACGCTCTGGATAAACTTGAAGCCTTTGCCAGCCATTTTGGCGCAGACTTCTATGGCTTACCACGCAACCAAGACAGCATCACTCTGGTGCGCGAGCCTTGGACTGCTCCATCCTCTTTAGAGTTTGCTGATCAACAGTTGGTGCCTTTGCGTGCCGGTGAAACGATAAACTGGCGCGTATTAGGAGCTCAAACATGAGCAAGGATATTCCAGACTACGAGTTCGAATACGAAAACAATGGCAGCAGCGACAAACACAGCGGTGGTTTAAAAACAGCGATGGCACGACGTTTTCGTGGCTATTTACCCGTTGTGATCGATGTAGAAACCGGTGGTTTTAATAGCGCAACCGACGCCTTACTGGAAATTGCCGCAGTGATACCAGCCATGGATGACGAAGGCCTGCTCTATGCCGAACACACCTTGTTTTTTCGTGTTGAGCCCTTTGCTGGCGCCAATATTGAGCAAGCCGCATTAGACTTTACCGGCATTAAGCTTGATCACCCATTGCGCATGGCCGTTTCTGAAGAGCACGCGCTGGCTGAAATATTTAAAAGTGTGCGCAAATCACTGAAAGCCAGCGGCTGTAAGCGCGCTGTCTTAGTGGGTCATAACAGCCACTTTGATTTGGGCTTTTTAAATGCAGCAGTTGAACGCTGCGGCATTAAGCGCAACCCTTTCCACCCGTTCTCAAGCTTTGATACGGCCACGCTCGGCGGCTTAGCTTACGGACAAACAGTCTTAGCCAAAGCCTGTGAAGCAGCCCATATCAGTTTTGATACGCGCGAGGCGCACAATGCTCGCTACGACACTGAAAAAACTGCAGAGTTGTTTTTTGGCATTGTTAATCGCTGGAAGGAAATGGGCGGCTGGGACGATTTCGAATAAACGCCACGCCTTTACCCTGAAACAAATACGGGCTGTACACTCATTTGCGTACAGCCCGTTATTTTTGCTCAGTTAAATCTCAAGCCTCACTTAAAGCGACGCTCGATACCTTTCTCTACCAAGATTTTTGCAGAAATCTCTTCAACAGAAAAATGCGTGGTATTAATAAAGTTAATATTTTCGCGCTTAAACAAAGCTTCCACTTCACGCACTTCAAACTCACATTGCGCGTAACTGGCATAGCGGCTGTTGGGTTTACGCTCATTACGAATCGCAGCCAAGCGATCCGCATCAATGGTCAGACCGAATAGTTTTTCTTTGTATTTCTTTAGCGAGCTGGGTAACTGCAGGCTTTCCATATCATCTTCAGTCAGCGGATAGTTGGCTGCACGAATCCCATACTGCATCGCCATATACAAGCAGGTTGGCGTTTTACCGCAACGCGAGACACCGACAAGGATAATATCAGCACTGTCATAATGCCGAGTACGACCGCCGTCATCGTTATCAAGGGCAAAATGCACTGCCTCAATACGCTCTACATAATTGGCGCTATGCGTGATTGAGTGCGATGTACCCACTGAATACGATGAGCGATCATTGAGTTCTTCTTCTAATGGCGAAATAAACGTGGCAAAAACATCCACTTTAAATGCATTGGCAGTGGATAAGATATCGCTAATACCGGAATCAACAATGGTGTCAAAAACAATCGGACGAAATTGCTCTGCTTCCGCAACCTCATTAATTTGCTGTACCATTGCTTGTGCTTTTTCAACAGTATCAATGTAAGGTCGGGTTAGACGGCGGAAGCTGATATTGCCAAACTGCGCCAATAAACTTTGACCAAGTGTTTCAGCAGTGATACCCGTTCCATCTGAAATAAAAAAAGCTGTACGTTTCATAATTGCCAAAAGCCTTAAGTCGTGAACGTTTCTCGGTTATTATAGGCTGGTTTTTTGCCAGACATGTTGTCAGGCTGCATTGTGACCCATTTTCCCCAATTAAGGCCAATAGATTACACTGGCCCTTTCAATACAGACGTGGAGAGATCACCTTGGTTGAGTACGTAGTTTCCCTCGATAAGCTCGGTAATCATGATGTTGAGCGTGTAGGGGGCAAAAACGCCTCCCTAGGCGAGATGATCAGCAACCTTGCAGGCGCTGGTGTGTCAGTGCCAGGTGGTTTTGCTACCACTGCGCAAGCATACCGTGATTTTATTGACACTAATAATCTTGACGCCCGTATCCATGACTTACTGGATACCTTAGATATTGATGATGTTAACGCGCTCGCTAAAGCCGGCACGCAAATTCGTCAATGGATCTTAGACAGCGACTTCCCTGCACAACTGGACAGCGATATTCGTAGCGCCTTTGCCGAAATGGCCAATGGCAATGACAATATGGCGGTTGCCGTGCGTTCCTCTGCGACTGCAGAAGATTTGCCCGACGCTTCTTTTGCCGGTCAACAAGAAACTTTTTTGAATATTCGTGGTGTTGATAACGTTATTCATGCCGCTAAAGAAGTGTTTGCTTCCCTGTTTAATGACCGTGCTATTTCTTACCGCGTGCACCAAGGTTTTGACCATCGCGATGTAGCTTTATCGGTTGGTGTGCAGCGCATGGTACGCTCAGAAACGGCAACAGCTGGAGTCATGTTCAGCTTAGATACTGAATCAGGTTTCCGTGATGTGGTCTTTATCACTGGTGCCTATGGCCTCGGTGAAACGGTTGTGCAAGGGGCAGTTAACCCTGATGAATTCTATGTACACAAACAAACACTGGCTGCCGGCCGCCCCGCAGTATTACGCCGTAACTTAGGCAGTAAAGCGCTGAAAATGGTATACGGCAGCGATGCTAGCGCTGGTAAGTCGATCAACACTATTGATGTTGATCCGGCTGAGCGTATGCGCTTCTGCCTGACTGATGCAGAGGTCACCAACCTCGCACAGCAAGCAGTGATCATCGAACAGCACTATGGCTGTCCGATGGATATTGAATGGGCCAAAGACGGTGACGATGGCAAGCTCTATATCGTTCAAGCACGTCCAGAAACCGTTAAAAGCCGCAGCAACCTTAACGTTATGGAGCGCTACCTGCTTAAAGAGCAAAGCACTGTTCTGGTCGAAGGTCGCGCAATTGGCCAGCGTATTGGCTCTGGTCCTGTGCGTATCATCCGTGATGTTTCAGAAATGGATAAAGTGCAACCAGGCGACGTTTTAGTCTCTGACATGACCGACCCTGATTGGGAGCCGGTGATGAAACGCGCCAGTGCAATTGTCACCAACCGTGGTGGTCGTACTTGTCACGCGGCTATTATTGCACGCGAACTGGGTATTCCTGCTGTGGTAGGTTGCGGCAATGCCACCGCTTTACTCAAAGACGGCCAGGGCGTTACTGTGTCCTGCGCTGAAGGTGATACAGGCTTTATTTTTGAAGGTGAATTGAATTTTGATATTCGCACCAACTCTATTGATGCCATGCCAGCCCTACCGTTCAAAATTATGATGAACGTGGGTAACCCTGACCGCGCCTTTGATTTTGCTCAGCTACCCAACGAAGGCATTGGCTTAGCGCGCCTTGAGTTTATTATCAACCGTATGATTGGCGTGCACCCTAAAGCGCTGCTCAACTTTGATAGCCTGCCAAATGATATTAAAGACAGTGTTGAAAAACGCATTGCCGGTTATGCCAGCCCTGTTGATTTCTATGTCGATAAGCTGGTTGAGGGCGTGAGCACCTTGGCCGCTGCATTCTGGCCGAAAAAAGTTATTGTGCGCTTGTCTGACTTTAAGTCCAATGAGTATGCCAACCTAATTGGCGGCAAACTCTACGAGCCGACTGAAGAAAACCCAATGCTGGGTTTCCGTGGTGCTTCGCGTTATATCAGCGAATCATTCCGCGACTGCTTTGAGCTCGAATGCCGAGCGATGAAGCGTGTACGTGATGTGATGGGCCTGACTAACGTCGAGCTGATGGTGCCGTTCGTGCGCACCACTAACGAAGCGGCACAGGTGGTCAGCCTACTCGAAGAGTACGGCCTTAAGCGTGGTGAAAATGGTTTACGTCTGATTATGATGTGCGAATTGCCATCCAATGCCCTGTTGGCCGATGAGTTCCTTGAGCATTTTGATGGTTTCTCGATTGGCTCCAACGACATGACGCAACTGACCTTAGGTCTTGATCGTGATTCAGGCGTTATTGCGCACCTGTTTGACGAGCGTGACCCTGCGGTTAAAAAACTGCTATCAATGGCCATCCAAGCCTGTAATAAAGCCGGTAAATACATCGGTATTTGTGGCCAAGGCCCTTCTGATCACCCTGATCTAGCACGCTGGCTGATGGAGCAAGGCATCGAAAGCGTATCGCTCAATCCAGACTCAGTACTGGATACTTGGTTGTTCCTCTCGGAAGACAACTAAACGCTGAAGCAGCGGCGCATCCAATTGGCTGCGCCGCTGTAAAGCTTCGTGTCATGTTTCATCTGCAACACTTAGCTGCCCTATCGACTCACTCGCCGCCCACAGCTAATAACAAAACACCTCTAAGCCTCAGCTGCTGCATTGCTAAAAACATGCTAGGCAGTGAAATCAGCATCTGCGTATTTGCTGCACAGATATCAAATGCGTTTTGCTATCAGCTCAGTAAAAGAGCCCGCACCCCTTCGCAAAAACATGCGCACATTTAAATGCAGGGTAAATGTTATAAGCATTGATGCTTAGAACCTGTTAATCAGCACAAAAAAGCATAAGTTACCGGACTCTTTGCATTTTAAACAGGTCCCTGGCCAGCGAAACACGATAGAAAACACTTTTAAAAAATATCATTAGTATTATGTGATTGAATTGCTCTACAACGTAGATTTATAATTCAAAACTTTAAAAAGCTTACGCAGTGCAGCCCCTAAGAACGAGATTGCAACTAAATTGATTGGAGTCATCAGTTTAGGAGCTAAGCATGCGCTAAGCTTACACAAAAACACGTGTATGCAATTAATTAGATTTGCTTGGCTTAGTTCTGCTGTTTACCAGTGAGTGGTAAAACTCAAGGCTTGCAAGATCACAGGAAATGATCAATGAAAAATCTTAAAGTATCAGCAAAACTAGTTATTGGAATGGGCTCAATATTATTACTTTTAATAATACTGGCAGCTAATAACTTTAGTAGCTTAAATCAAATTACTACTCGCACGACTAACACTGGTAATATCGCATATATAAATAACGGCGTTAATGCTTTGTATATTGCAAGCATAAAATATCAAGCAACTCCTAGAGATAATTACATCCAAGAAGTGCAATCAATTGCAGATGAGATAAAGCAAACTGCAAGCGAGGCAAAAACCACACTCGCTGCCGTTAGTAGTGACCAAGCCATGGATAAAGTAGTGCTTGACACGGAAGAGTTTGAGCAATCATTTGCTAGCTACACTAAGGCACAGAAAAATAAAGATATGAATCTTGCTGCAGCGGTAAGCAGCGGTGCAGACAGCCAAAAAATACTTGCTGAACTTGATACCTTAATAAATGGCACAACGCTGCAACCTGTTATTCACACTGACTTTTTTAGCACAGTGACGGGACGTTTAGTTACTGATTTTGTTGCAGCGCGGCGCATGCTTGCGTATACAGCACGTGTCTTTTTGATGGAAGGGACAGAGCAAAGCATTAAAGATTTAGAACAAGGCTATAACACAATTCAAGATATAGCAGCCAAACTGCAACCACGACTTTCAGGCAAAGCAGCAGAGTTAGCAACAGAAGGTGTAACGGGTATTGCGATGTATATGGACTTGCTACGCAATATGATCCCACTGACAAAAATACAAATTGAAACTGTAAAAAACATGAGTGACATCTATATGCGCGTGAGTGATGCAACTGATGATCGCATGCGTTTTCTCATTGATGTAGGCGCTCAAGGAATAAGCGACTCAAAAACAATTGCAACAGGCTTAACTTTAGCAGCAATTGTACTGGGTGCTGTGATCGGCTGGCTTATTATCAAACAAATCACTCAGCCTCTAAGCCAAGCCATTACTATTGCTCAGGCCATTGGTAATCGCGACATGACAGGACGCGGAGTGGAGCAACGCCGTGATGAGTTTGGTGCTTTATTAAATGCGCTGGATCAAACACGCACAAATCTACGTGACGCTTTAGGAGAAGTAGATAGCTTTACGTCACAACTTGCTTCTGCCGCAGAAGAATTATCTGCTGTCACCACACAAACCAGTGCAGTAGTGCTTGGTCAGCGTGAAGAAACAGAGCAAGTTGCGACAGCAATGAATGAAATGACTGCAACAGTACACGAAGTGGCTCGAAATGCAGAAGACGCTGCGGCATCCGGTGAAAAAGCCAATCGTTTGGCGATAAATGGCGAGCAAGTGTTGCAAGGCGCACTAGATGCCAATAACCGTTTAACGACTCAGGTGCAGCAAAGTGCAGACGCAATGCACCGTTTAAATGAAGACAGTAAAAATATTTCAGCAGTGCTGACGGTCATTAACGGTCTTGCCGATCAAACCAATCTCTTGGCACTAAACGCAGCTATTGAGGCTGCACGCGCTGGCGAAGCAGGCCGTGGCTTTGCTGTGGTTGCCGATGAAGTACGCAACTTAGCCCATCGCACGCAAGAGTCAACTTCACAAATTGAAGACCTCATTGACAGCCTGCAAAAAGGCTCAGGCAATGCGGTGGCTATGATGGACAGTAGCCGTACCCTTGCCGACTCTACGTTGGAATTAGTGCAAGAAGCCTACAATGAATTGCAAGCTATTGCGCGCGTGGTGCTTGAGATGCAGGCTATGGGCGCACAAATTGCTACTGCTGCGGAAGAGCAAAGCTTGGTTGCAGAAGAAATCAACCGCAACGTGGTGAATGTGAATAGCGCTGCTGACCAGTCGGCAGCGGCAGCAGAAGAAACAGCTGCTTCGTCACTTGAGTTAGCACGCTTAGGACAGGAGCTACACAGCCTCGTCGTGCGTTTTAAAATCTAGCCATCCATACCCTAAAGAAAACCTCGCACCTTGAGTGCGAGGTTAACTCTTAGCGGCCAATTCTAAAGGCAAGCGCCATCCATAGCCGACAAAGCATGGCTTATCTTGCGCAGCTCTTTACTGTACCCTGCTCAGTCAATTTACCTGACGCCGTATGCGCAATTTTCTACAGCCAGTAAACAACCACATAACTATTACAGTTTTAAGCATAATGGGCGATACATCCACTAAGTAATTCCAGAATTTAAGGATTGATACATGAAAATCACCAACCGCCTGTATGCTGGCTTCGGCGTTCTTTTGCTTATTATGTTGGCCATAAACGTACTGGGCTTATATAAAATCAGCATTGCCGATAAAAATCTAAATCAGCTTTCCAAGCAAACAGCCGTTGAGCAGCGCCAAGCCATTAACTTTCGTGGCAGTGTGCACGACAGAGCTATCGCTATACGCGATGCTGTTCTAGTGGGCAGCACTGAAAAATCTATTATTCATCAAAACAATATCATTGAGCTTAATAATTTCTATCAAAAAGCAGCTGTTACCTTAGACAGCATGTATGCAAACACCACTCAAACCGCTGAAGAAAAAAGCATGCTGCAAGCGATTAAAAACATCGAAAGCAGCACCCTTGCTGAAACAGAAAAGCTACTCAACCTGATCAACAACAACCGCTTTAATGAGGCTACAACGTTGCTATTAGGCACAGTCTCACCGGCCTACAGCGAATGGCTTAAGCGTATTAACGCACTAATTGACTACCAAGAAATCTCCATACAAAAAGAAGTCAGCACCGCTGTAGGCCAGACCAACAGTTTTCAGACCATCATGCTTATTGTTACTTTTTTCGCAATCATTGTGGGTATTGCTGTGGCACTGAGCGTGGTAAACAGTCTGAAAAAAATTATCGGTGGCGAGCCAGAAAAAGCTGCATTTGTTATTCGCAAAATCGCATCAGGCGACTTAACCGTGCAGATAGACGCTCTATCCAGCAATAGTATTCTCAGTGCGGTAAAAGACCTGAGTGCGCACCTAACTGCCTTGACGAAAAACTCAATGCACACTGCAAAACAGCTACTAAGCGCATCAGAAAGCTTATTGCTAACCGCTCATCAAAACGAAGACTTGATAGGCAACCAAAAACTATCAACCGAGCAAGGTGCGGCGGCTATTTCACAAATGTCTCACACTGTAACGCACGTTGCAGGGCACACCAGTGAGGCGGCACAACTGGCGCAAGTGGCAATGAACGAGTTCAATGCCGGTCAAGAAGAAGTTAATAAGACGCAAACCAGTATCAATGACTTGGCAGAAAAAGTTTTAGAGGCTGCTGAGGTTATTGACCAGTTATCTGAAGACAGCAGTCAAATTGGTAAAGTTATGCAGGTGATTGAGGAAATTGCCGAGCAAACAAACCTACTGGCATTAAACGCGGCGATTGAAGCAGCCCGTGCTGGCGAACAAGGCCGTGGCTTTGCTGTGGTTGCCGATGAAGTACGCAACCTCGCCTTAAGAACGCAAGACTCAACCCGTGAAATTCACCTAATGATTGAGAAGATGCATGCCGGCTCAAGTAAAGCTGTGACGGTTATGGTTCAAGGCCAACAACAGGCCAGTTTAAGTGTTGACCAAGCTCGTCGTGCGGGCGAATCACTGAATACGATCAACTCATCGGTGACCCGTATTACCGATATGAACCAACAAATTGCGCAAACCACAGAGCAACAATCAGCCGTGGCTAACGAGATCAGTGATAATTTTAGTCAAATCACTCAATCTGCTATTTTGGCCGAGCAAGAAGCTGCAAAAATAACCTCTGCCAGCAAGGAGCTCGAAACATTGGCGCGATCACTAGAGCAAAATGTTAAACAGTTCAAAACAGACTAAAGCTACGCCAGCCTCTGCGCTCGCTCTACTCTATCGCTATCAAGCAATACCAGCAGCGAGCAAAGCCAGCCAATAAAAAACCCCATTGCCACATTAATTTCGCGGCAATGGGGTTTTTAAGTTGCCTCAGCTTTGGCTTATTTAGCCGCTGCGCGCGCTGCTGCTAACCAGCCGTCAAATGTGGCACGGTTGGCTTTAATCCACTGATCGGTATGACGGATAAGGTCTGCTTCTTTATCCTGACCATTACGCATAACCAAGTTCTGTGCAGATATATCGGCACTCGACAACTCCATTGCATTAAATAACGCTTGGGTAGAAGGGTACTTTTCTACGAATGCTTTATTAGCAACAATGTGCTGGGTGTTAGGACGGAAACCATAGTCTGAACCATCAGGCAATGACGTATCAGCCTCAGTACCAATACCTGGCAAGGATGAGAATGGCACTTGAATCCAAACTACATCTTCACCAGGCTTCATCACCGCACTGATCCAGTATGGAACCCAAGTGTAATAAAGAACTGACTCACCACGCTCATACTGAGCGATGGTACCCGCCATCAAGGCTGAGTAAGAACCTTGGTTGTGATCAACTGTGTCACGTAAACCATAGGCATCCATGTGGTTTTCAATGATCTGCTCACATGACCAACCTGGAGGACAACCGGTCAGGTCAGCCTTGCCATTGCCGTTGCTATCAAACAGCTTGGCGATTTCTGGATCTTTAAGCTGGCCAATATTGGTGATGCCGTATTTATCTGATGTTTTCTTGTCGATCAGATAACCGCTCAAAGCACCGCCTGAATAGACGTTAGAACGAAACAGCTTGTCATCGCCACCGGCTTTCTCATAAAAGTCGATGTGCATCGGGTACCAATGGTCAGCTAAAAAGGTGCCATCACCATTTGCAATCGCAATATGCGCTGCTGGGTATTCGAGCTCACGAATTTTTTCTACTTCAAAACCCAGCTCTTCCAGCGCACGGCTGACCAGCAAGGTTTGAAAGGTTTCTTCAGCAATGGAGCTCTTCAGCGGGGTCACAACAACACCCTCGCCTGGCCTATCATTGGCCTGCACACTCAGACTTGCGGTCATTGCGGCAGCGAGCAGGCCTAAACCTGCTGTTTTTAACCATGATGAAGTCATATTATTCTCCTAATTTTATTTATATTTATTAAACACAGGGTTAGCGCAAGCAAGCTGCTATGCAATAACCCAAGCGTTTTATGGTGCATCGGCTGAAGGACGGCCGAACAGTTTCATGACTAAGCCAATGGGACCACGCTGGTACCAGTGACGCACACCAGAACTGCGCTCATCACCACCTAAGGCTTGAGTCATACGGTCTAAAATAATAGCCAAAAGCACGATCCCTAAACCACCGACAGTGGCTAGACCCATATCTAAACGACCAATACCACGCAAAACCATCTGGCCTAAGCCGCCAACCGCAATCATTGAAGCAATGACCACCATCGACAGTGCCAGCATCAGTGTTTGGTTGACACCAGCCATAATGGTCGGCATCGCCAGTGGCAGTTGTACTTTGAACAACAATTGCCGCGGACTGGCACCAAAGGAACGCGAGGCTTCTACCAAGTCCTCTGGTACTTGACGAATACCTAAGTTGGTCAAGCGGATCAAAGGCGGCAAGGCAAAGACAATGGTCACCACCACGCCTGGCACGTTACCAATACCAAACAGCATCACAATCGGTACTAAGTAGACAAAAGGTGGCGTGGTCTGCATGGCATCAAGTATCGGCCGCATCACTGATGCAACCCGATCATTGCGGGCCAGCCAAATACCTGTCGGCAGCCCAATCAATATGCAGAAAATAAGCGAGGTAATCACCAAGGCTAAGGTGATCATGGCTTCATGCCATGCCCCAATAAAGCCGATCAGGGTCAATGAAATAACAGTTGCCAGCGCTAAACGCTTACTCGACAACTGCCAAGCCAGCAACGCCATAATGGCAATCACCAAGACCGCAGGTGCAGCACCAAGGGTTGATTCAACGCTGGTCAGCACCGTATCGACAGGCGCTCGCACCGCTTGGAACACGCCACGAAAGTTATCCACCAACCAGCCCAAGCCTGACTCAACCCAGTCTTGTAACGGGATGGTGTAGTGATCAAAAGGGTTCAGTAAACTGAAGCTTTTTTCTTCTTGCGGCACTGCAGCGAGCCAGTCCATTGCGGGCTCAGCTGCTTGAGCTGTTTCTTCAGGCGCGCTTGTGCCCCACGGATTACTGGCATCGCTTTCAGCAGCAGGCGCGCTATCAGCACTGGCCCATGGGTTGCTGGCATCGGCAGCTGGTTCATTGGCTGTGTCGCTGCTCGCCCACGGATTAGAAGCTGGCTCAGCAGACTCACTCACGTCTGCAGTAGTCGCCCACGGATTACTTGTTGTTGTGTCAGTCATGATTAATCCTCCTCCCGATCAAGTGCGCGCAGCATGGCAACCCGTGTAATCACACCCAAGTAGCGCTTTGCTTCATCAATCACTGGCAAGCCAAAAGGAGATTTAGCCACTCGGCCGATTACTTCACAGAGCAAGGTATCTTGCTGCAGTGGCTCATAGCCGTTTATAAAGGCATCAGACAGCCTTCCTCTGCTTTTTTCCGCTTTAAGTAGAGACTCTAGCGACACCACGCCATAGAACTCACCCTTAGGCGACATCACGTAACCATAATCACGCTCATTGTGGCGCAACAGCTCAATCGCTGCGGTGGGGCCAAAACCCTCACGATCAATCACAGTCGCATGCTGCTTACTGGCGATATCTTTAGCCGACAAAATAGTGGTGACATCAACATTACGGAAGAATGAACGCACGTAATCATCGGCAGGGTTATTGAGAATTTCATCTGGCGTACCCACTTGAATTACACGCCCGCCCTCCATAATGGCAATACGGTCACCAATGCGCATCGCTTCATTAAGATCATGCGAGATAAAAACAATGGTGCGCCGTGCTTTGCTCTGCAACTTAACCAGCTCATCTTGCATTTCTGTACGAATCAGAGGATCAAGCGCCGAAAAAGCTTCATCCATGAGCATCACTTCCGGATCGTTGGCCAAAGCGCGAGCCAAGCCGACACGCTGCTGCATACCGCCTGACAGCTGATCAGGGTAGCTCATGTGCACCGTTTCTAAACCGACTTGCTCTAAGGCTTGCATGGCGCGCTGGTTGCGCTCTTTGATATCCATGCCGGCCAGTTCTAAACCAAAGGCAGCATTTTGCAGAACATTAAGGTGGGGCATTAACGCGAAAGACTGGAAAACCATACTGAGTTTGCGGCGGCGCAGTTCACGCAGCTCTTTATCTGAGAGCGCTGAAATGTCTTGTCCATCAATCAATATTTGACCTGCACTGGGTTCAATCAGGCGATTGAGTAAGCGCACCAGCGTTGATTTGCCTGAGCCAGAAAGGCCCATGATGACGAAAATTTCACCTTGCTTGATGGTGAAAGAGGCATCCATAACACCTACAGTTTGCCCCGTTTGCGCAAAAATCTCAGACTTTGGAACACCTTCTTTGACCATTTCTATTGCTTGCTTAGGATTATCTCCGAAGACTTTGAATACATTTTTAATGACGACTTTATCAGTCATGTGCCTAACCTGTTGTCTATAACGCGAACAATTAAAACACTTATCAGGCTATGTGTCCAAGTTTTGAGCTAATGAAAAAAGCAGCATCTCAATTGCAGCAAATCACTACCACATTAAAAACCATTATATAAATAAAAATATATTAGACGTTTTAGCTCGTCTCTTTATCGGATTTAGCTTATATAATTAGTATTCAAAAATTATATAAAACCTGCTTTGCTAAGATTGTTTTTTTTGCAAAATCACATGCTCGACTGATGCTATGCCTGCAAAATTGCTGACGGTTTTCTGTTAAAAAAAGGCAGTTTTTAGGTTAAAACATGACAAAAAGCAATACAAACATTTCTAGGGCGCACAAATAGTCACAATTACATGTTTGTAATCGAAATATTGAGTTATTTGAATTTTTATCAAAAAAAGCGCTAACAGGCGCAGTAAGCTTTGTGTAGCACTGACTCAATTGTTGATCAAGCCAGCTTACAGTAAATAGTTAAAACACGGGATTATATTATTTCTTGATATCAGCTTAATAATCCGCAACCAACTTACTGCATAATTTACAATTGATTATAATACACCTGCGCGCGCAGCAGACTTTTAACAAAGGAGTTATAAGTAATTATCCGTATATATTTATGCTATTTTTTTATTCGTTCAAATTTAACATGACCAGCCGTATTGCACAGCTTACTATGCTCATAAATCCAACAGTCAATTAGAGCGACTTGAACTTGGTCCTACTCTTCCATTCTCACGCCTGCAGAAACTTGGTTGCTATCAATAGCGGGCAGTAAGACACCGTTTTGATAACAGGACATAAACACCTCCGGCTCATCGGTAACAGCCGCTTGAATCACTAAGCGAACGCGAGTGCCCAGTATTTTAGCCTCTAGCAGCTCGACCTGCTGATCATCGATCCAAGCCTGACCACTGAGCATTTGAAACGTTTGATCAAGCGCCACGCGATAAATTTTACCGTTAGCACTGAGCCACTCCCATGTGCCCTGCATCGGCGCAGGCACAACCCACTTATACAAATACACACCACCCATCGCACGCTTGGCATCTGGCTGCCACCTGCCCATATTAAAAGCGTGCGCAATGATACGAGCACCGGGTTGCAGCTCATTTAAAATTCGTGCTTTGAGCTTTACATTAAGCGATGGCAACAAATACAAGGTCACCACTGTGGCTTCACTGAAATCAACAGTCAGCAAGTCGTCTTGAATAAACTGCACGCGGCCTTCAACATTGACCATTTCAGCCAGCGCGTTGGCTTCAGCAATGCGCCGCGGGTCCATATCAACGCCCACTGCATGGGCGCCACGCTCCATGGCTGCTGCAACAACAATTCGCCCATCACCACAACCCAGGTCATAGAGAATATCGCTGGCTGTGACATCAGCCATTTTAAGCATAGCCTCTACGACGAGCTCATCGGTTGGTACGTAAATGACATCCAGTTCAGCATCCACTTTGCTAAATCCCTCTTCAAACGATAAGTCAGTAAACAATAAGAACACCCAGCAGGTTAAGAATTCGGTCTATGCTCCAGCATACGGCTTACACAATAATCTTTAAGCGTTAAGCTCAAGCATCCTGTGACTATTTAGCACATTCACATATATGTGCGTAGCATTGTATACCTAGAGAGGTACATGTGCAGCTTAAGCCTATTGATAGCGGACGAGGATTAGACAGTTAACAGGCTAATTGAGCGCTGTAAAGTGCACATACTCGCTATATTAAAATGTATACTATTTGTCTGTATTGATTTATGTGGCGCAGCTGTAACCCACACAACCATGACTTGGAGCTCGAAATGAAGTACATCACTTGGCTGAGTAAAAATTTAAGCCTAAGTATTCCCTTATTTTTACTGCTGGGTTTAGCAGCAGGCATGACCCTACCAACAGCCAGTCTCAGTATTTTGATTGCGCCCTTAACCATTTTAATGGTGTATCCGATGATGGTCGGCGTGAAGCCCAAGCAGCTATTGGTGGCCGGAGACAACGCTGTACAGCTATGGGCCATCGCCATCAATTTTTTATGCATCCCTTTTGTTGCCTATTTTTTAGGTCGCATCTTTTTTGCAGAGCAGCCAGAATTAGCATTGGGCTTGCTGCTAGCTGCACTATTGCCCACCAGCGGCATGACAATTTCATGGACGGGTTTTGCTAAAGGCAATCTACCGGCAGCAATCAAGCTAACCATCATTGGTTTATTTATGGGGTCGTTGCTGACACCTTTTTATGTGCAGTTTTTGCTTGGTTCAAAGATACCAGTGCAGCTTATGCTGGTGTTTCAGCAAATTATTCTTTTTATTGCCATTCCCTTAATCGCTGGACAAATCACCCGCACGCTGCTGGTACGCAAACACGGTGTGGAGGGCTTTCAAAAAAACTATGCACCTAAATTCCCAGCTTTTTCTAGCCTAGGTGTACTTGGCATTGTCTTTGTTGCTATGGCACTGAAAGGCCCTGACTTGCTCGACTCACCAAGCCTGATCCTACGCTTATTTATCCCGCTGCTACTCTTGTATGGCATCAACTATGTTATCAGTACAGTGATTGCTAAGAAGCGCTTAAACCGCGGTGATGGCATTGCCTTGGTGTACGGTACAGTAATGCGCAACTTATCTATCGCCTTAGCCTTATCCATGACTGCTTTCGGTGAGGCTGGTGCACAAGCTGCACTACTGATTGCCTTGGCCTATATTATTCAAGTGCAGTCAGCAGCATGGTATGTGAAATTGTCCGGTAAGCTGTTTCCAATGGAGCCGCAAAAGTAAGGCGCCTAGCCAATATTCTGCACCTATTTTAATCATTAATTTTGCTACGAAATGGCAGATCGGGGGGTTGAGCGGGCACTTGTGCCCGCGATTAGGACCGTGGGCATAAATGCCCACCCTACGATAATCGTATGTGCAGCAGATCCCATTAACGAGAAAACACCACCCGGACGGTAGGGCGGGCACTCGTGCCCGCGATTAGAAGCCGTGAGCATAAATGCCCACCCTACGATAATCGCATGCGCAGCAGATCCCATTAACGAGAAAACACCACCCGGACGGTGGGCGACAAATCAACTATGTACACACCCTGCTTTAGAACGAATCACCTGGAATACGCACCCAACCTTCCATCAGCACACGAGCGCTGCGGCTCATAATGGCTTTTTTCACCACCCACTTGCCGTTTTCTTGCGCAGCTTCTGCACCAACACGCAAGGTGCCCGATGGATGGCCAAAATTAACCGCCTGGCGATCCGCACCACCAGCTGCCAGATTCACTAACGTGCCTGGAATCGCTGCAGCAGTCCCAATCGCCACTGCTGCCGTCCCCATCATTGCGTGGTGCAACTGGCCCATGGATAAAGCACGCACCAACACATCAATATCAGCAGCTTTAATTTCTTTGCCGCTGGAAGATGTATAGCTCGCTGGCGGCGCAACAAAGGCCACTTTTGGTGTGTGCTGACGCGCGGCCGCTTCGGTAACGTCGTTAATCAAGCCCATTCTTACTGCGCCGTGTGAGCGAATCAGTTCAAACTTGGCCAATGCCTCTTTATCGCTATTGATCGCTGACTGCAGCTCAGTGCCTGTGTAACCAATGTCTTGTGCATTGACAAAAATGGTTGGAATGCCCGCATTGATCAGCGTGGCTTTAAGCGTACCAACACCTGGCACTTCAAGATCATCAACCACATTACCCGTTGGAAACATCGCGGCATCATCACCGTCACCATCGGCTGGGTCGAGAAATTCAATCTGCACTTCAGCAGCTGGAAACGTCACGCCGTCCAACTCAAAATCACCGGTTTCTTGCACTTCGCCGTTAGTCATAGGGACATGAGCAATAATGGTTTTTTCAATATTGACCTGCCAGATACGCACCGTGCAGATGCCGTTTTCTGGGATTTTATCGGCTGCGACTAAGCCATTGGAAATAGCAAAAGAGCCCACCGCAGCGGTTAAGTTACCGCAGTTACCGCTCCAGTCTACAAAGGGCTTATCAATCGAGACTTGGCCAAATAAATAGTCAACGTCGTGATCTGTTTGGCTGCTTTTCGACAGCAGTACAGTTTTACTGGTGCTCGATGTTGCACCGCCCATACCGTCGGTTTGCTTACCGTAAGGGTCTGGGCTGCCAATCACCCGCAGCAACAACGCATCACGTGCCGCTCCCGGTTGTTGCGCCGCTGCTGGTAAATCCTCAATACGAAAAAAAACACCTTTACTGGTGCCGCCACGGATATAAGTGGCAGGAATCTTAATTTGTGGGACCTGACTCATAATGAAAACGCCCTACTTTAAATATAGACATAGCAGTGAGCGCACTTAATGCTCACTAGAAAAAACCCGCTAAGCAAGGAACACTCACTTAACGGGTTGGGTCATGCATCAGTGCAAATTACGCACCGGCACCTTCTGCCGCAAGGAACTCTTGCGCAAAGCGCTGCAACACACCGCCTGCTTCATAAACCACCTGCTCGGCCGCAGTATCGATGCGACTGAGCATTGGCACGCGCACGATATTACCGTCACGACGGGTAATGATTAAGGTCATGGTGTTACCCGGCTTAAGCTCACCTTCCACATCATAGGTTTCAGTACCATCCAAGCCTAGGGTGATGCGGGTAGTGCCGTCAAAGAACTGCAGCGGCAACACGCCCATGCCAATCAAGTTGGTACGGTGGATGCGTTCAAAACCTTCAGCAGCAATCACCTCAACGCCGGCCAAACGCACGCCTTTTGCCGCCCAATCACGCGATGAACCCTGACCATAGTCAGCACCGGCGACAATAATCAGCGGCTGCTTGCGCTCCATATAGGTTTCAATGGCTTCCCACATACGCGTCACTGTGCCTTCTGGCTCAATGCGTGCAAGTGAGCCTTGACGCACTTCACCCTGCTCATCCAAGACCATTTCGTTAAACAGTTTTGGGTTAGCAAAGGTTGCACGCTGCGCCGTGAGGTGGTCACCACGGTGGGTTGCGTAGGAGTTAAAGTCTTCTTCTGGCACACCCATTTTATGCAGGTATTCACCAGCAGCACTGTCCATCATAATCGCGTTGGATGGCGACAAGTGGTCAGTGGTAATGTTGTCACCTAAAACTGCCAAGGGGCGCATCCCCTTCATCGTGCGCTCGCCAGCCAAAGCCCCTTCCCAATAGGGCGGACGACGGATGTAAGTACTCATTGGACGCCAGTCATACAGCGGACTCGGCGCTTGCTTGATCGAGCCCAGATCAAACATCGGGATATAGACTTGATTGAACTGCTCAGGTTTAACACTGGCCGCGACAATCTGATCAATCTCTGCATCACTTGGCCACAGATCTTTCAAGGTAATCGGATTACCGTCTTTATCATGACCTAACGCATCCTTTTCAATATCAAAACGGATAGTACCGGCAATCGCATAGGCAACCACCAGCGGTGGTGAAGCCAAGAATGCTTGTTTGGCGTAAGGGTGAATACGGCCATCAAAGTTACGGTTACCGGACAATACCGCGGTTGCGTACAAATCACGGTCAATAATTTCTTGCTGAATCACCGGATCTAACGCACCGCTCATGCCGTTACAGGTGGTACAGGCAAAACCAACAATTCCAAAACCAAGCTGCTCAAGCTCACCGAGTAAGTTGGAGTCTTGCAGGTACAGTTCTGCCACTTTAGAGCCAGGCGCAAACGAGGATTTAACCCAAGGCTTACGCTGCAAACCCATTTTATTAGCATTGCGGGCCAGTAATGCCGCTGCCACTACGTTGCGGGGGTTACTGGTGTTGGTACAACTGGTAATGGCAGCAATAATCACTGCGCCATCTGGCATTAAGCCTTCTTCTTTTTCCCACGCGCCAGCGATGCCCTTGGCTGCTAAGTCGCTGGTGGCAACCAGTGCATGCGGGTTAGAAGGACCGGCCATATTACGGCCAACTTTAGACAGGTCAAAGGTCAGAACACGCTCGTACTCAACATCTTTTAAGTCGTCAGCCCACAGGCCTGTCACTTTGGCATAATTCTCAACCAAAGCCACTTGTTCTGGTTCGCGGCCCGTCAAGGTTAAGTATTCAGTGGTTTGTCCATCAATATAGAACATACCAGCGGTTGCGCCGTACTCTGGGGTCATATTGGAAATGGTGGCACGGTCGCCAATCGATAAGCTCGCTGCACCCTCACCAAAGAACTCGAGGTACGCACCCACTACACGCTCTTTGCGCAAGAACGCGGTTAATTCTAGAACAATATCTGTTGCCGTAATGCCTGGCTGGCGCTCACCTAATAGCTTGACACCAACGATATCAGGCAGGCGCATCATCGATGGCAAGCCCAGCATCACCGTTTCTGCTTCTAAGCCGCCGACGCCAATGGCCAAGACGCCTAAAGCATCCACGTGTGGCGTATGGCTGTCAGTGCCAACACAGGTATCAGGAAAAGCAATACCGTCACGCACCTGAATCACAGGAGACATTTTCTCCAAGTTAATTTGGTGCATGATGCCGTTACCGGCTGGAATCACATCAACGTTTTTAAATGCAGTTTTAGTCCACTCAATAAAATGGAAACGGTCTTCGTTACGGCGATCTTCAATGGCTCTGTTTTTATCAAAGGCATCAGGATCACAGCCACCATGCTCAACAGATAATGAATGGTCAACAATCAGCTGAGTCGGCACCACAGGGTTGACTTTAGCGGGGTCGCCGCCCTGGTCAGCAATGGCATCGCGCAGACCTGCAAGGTCAACTAATGCAGTCTGGCCAAGGATGTCATGGCAGACAACACGCGCTGGATACCAAGGAAAATCCAAATCACTTTTGCGATAAATCAGCTGCTTGAGCGAATCCGTAAGCTCACTGGGTTCGCAGCGGCGCACTAAGTTTTCGGCTAATACGCGCGAGGTATAAGGCAGCTTGGCATAAGCGCCCGGTTCAATGGCATCAACCGCTTCACGCACATCATAATAATCGAGTGCTGTGCCAGGTAGTTTTTTACGGAATTCGGTATTCATAATGTTTTAAAATCCCTCAGATATACATGTATACGCCAATTGCTCAACCGCAAAAACCAGCTGTGCTTTAACACAGCTGGCTGCTGGATCAACTTAAACGCGCAAGCGCTTAGCGAGCCTCAAGCGCTGGTACTGGGCGTTGTTCTTCACCAATATATTCCGCACTTGGACGAATAATGCGGTTATTGGCGCGCTGCTCAAAGGCATGCGCAGCCCATCCGGTCACGCGCGAGCAAACAAAAATAGGCGTAAACAGCTTAGTTGGAATGCCCATAAAGCGGTAAGCCGAGGCATGGAAGAAGTCAGCATTGGGGAACAAGCGCTTTTCGTCCCACATAAACTTCTCAATAGCTTCTGAAACGGGGTAAATCACTGTATCACCCACTTCATCCGCCAGCTTCTTGGCATACCCTTTAATCACTTCGTTGCGCGGATCAGAGTCACGATAAATAGCGTGACCAAAGCCCATGATCAAGTCTTTACGAGCGATCATCGCGCGCAGCTCTTCAACGGCCTCTTCTGGCGAGTTGAAACGATCAATCAGATCCATCGCTGCTTCGTTAGCACCGCCATGCAGTGGTCCACGTAGCGAACCAATTGCACCAGTAATGCATGAGTACAAATCAGACAAGGTTGAAGCACAAACACGGCCAGTAAAAGTTGAGGCGTTAAACTCATGCTCTGCGTAGAGAATCAGTGAAACGTTCATCACTTCACGGTGCAACGGGCTGGGTGATTTACCATGCAGTAAAGCAAGGAAGTGGCTACCAATATCAGGTTCGTCAGTCGTGCACTCAATGCGCTTGCCTTCATGGCTGAAATGGTACCAGTACAACAGAATGGCAGGGAAAGCAGCCAGTAGGCGATCAACCACATCGAGCTGCTGTTCAAAGCTCAGCTCTGGCTCTAGCGTACCCAGCATCGCGGTACCCACACGCATCACATCCATCGGGTGAGCATCAGCAGGAATGCGCTCTAAGACTTCTTTTAGTGTTGCGGGCAAATCACGCATGCCATGTAAACGTTTCTGATAGGCATCGATTTCACTTTGGTTCGGCAGGTGGCCGTAAAGCAGCAAATACGCCACTTCTTCAAAGGTTTTGCAATGTTTAGCTAGGTCGCGAACATCGTAACCACGGTAAGTTAAACCAGCGCCTTCTTTACCAACAGTACAGAGTGCGGTTTGTCCAGCAACTTGGCCGCGCAGGCCTGCACCACTGAGTACTTTCTTCTTTGCTTCAGTCATCAGATTATTCCTCTTACTTTTATTATTGGTTATCACTCGAACAAGCGATTAATTTGAGATTAGCTTTTTTTCTGAGCAAACAAAGCGTCTAAACTCTGCTCAAAAGCGTGATAGTTGATACGGTCATACAGCTCCATGCGAGTCTGCATGGTGTCGATGACATTTTTCTGTGTGCCATCACGGCGTACCGCGTTGTAGACATTTTCTGCTGCTTTGTTCATCGCTCGGAAAGCAGACAGCGGGTACAGTACCAAGCCCACATTGGCTTCTCTAAGCTCGTCTACAGTGAACAAGGGGGTTGCACCAAACTCAGTGATATTGGCCAAAATCGGCGCATTCACACGCTCAGCAAACAGTTTGTACATTTCCAATTCGGTAATGGCTTCCGGAAATACCATATCGGCACCGGCTTCAACACAGGCGGCAGCACGGTCTAACGCAGAATTCAAACCTTCCACGGCCAGTGCATCAGTGCGCGCCATAATCACAAAACTGTCATCGGTGCGCGCATCCACTGCGGCTTTGATGCGATCAACCATTTCTTGCTGGGTGACGATTTCTTTGTTTGGACGGTGGCCGCAACGTTTGGCACCAACTTGGTCTTCAATATGAATCGCAGCAGCACCGGCTTTACTCATTGAGCGCACAGTCCGTGCAACGTTAAACGCTGAAGCACCAAAACCGGTATCCACATCGACTAATAGTGGCAGTTCACAAACATCTGTAATGCGACGCACATCAATGAGCACGTCTTCCAGACCAGTGATGCCTAAATCAGGAATACCCAGTGAGCCAGCAGCAACACCGCCACCAGACAGGTAAATAGCTTTAAAGCCAGCACGCTGCGCTAATAAAGCATGGTTGGCATTGATCGCACCGATAACTTGTAGTGGACTTTCTTCTACAACAGCATCACGAAAGCGTTGACCGGGAGTTGTACGACTCATAATTTACCTCGTAGGGGTTGGACGGTGTTATTGGCACCTTGGTAATGACGCTCAACATTGCTCCGTGAGGCAGCAATGTGACGACGCATCAATAACTCGGCTAATTCACCATCGCCTGCGGCAATGGCATCTAATATGCCGTGATGTTCTTTAAACGCTTGCTGGGGACGATTGGGCGTGGTTGAGTACTGAATACGGTACATACGCACCAACTGATACAGTTCTTGCGTGAGCAGCTTGACCAACATTTGGTTGCCGCTGCCTTGAATGATTTTATAATGGAAGTCGTAATCACCTTCTTGCTGGTAATAGCCGACGCCTGCTTGGAATGCTGCATCACGCTCGTGGGTATCGAGCACCGCACGCAACCCATCTATTTCTTTGGCACTCATGCGCTCTGCTGCTAAACGGCAGGCCATGCTTTCTAAAGATTCACGAATCTCATACAGCTCAATCAACTCAGCGTGCGATAATGACACCACGCGAGCGCCGACATGCGGAACCCTGACCAGCAAACGTTGTCCTTCTAAACGATGGATCGCCTCGCGTAAAGGCCCACGGCTGATACCGTAGGTGCGCGCCAATTCAGGTTCAGAGATTTTACTGCCAGGCGCAATATCACCACAGACGATCGCGGCTTGAATGCTGCGAAACACTTGTTCAGACAAGGTTGCAGAATCTCCGCTGGTACGCGCTATCTCTTCAATAAGCTCTGGCACAGTGTCGACACCTTTGATCAATCAATAGCTAAAAGCTACATACGAGCCCAGCACATGTCAACAAAGCAAAGCGCATTGTCGACAATCTAGCGACCAAGGTCGAATAAATGAACATCTGCTTTTGATTAACGTCAATCTACTCGATTGAATTAACCCCTGCCTTATAGCAGCTTGATAAAGGAAAGCAGCGCCAACAAAGGATTAAATGGTTATTTCTAGCATTGCCGATTAGAATACGCTGCCCACGCCTGTCATACTCTGCGGTATAAGGTTAACGCTTTACCTCCCGAGGCTGGCCGACAGCACAGCTTAGGGCACACTCAGTTTTTTATATTTGCGAGCATTATGAGATTTAATATATTTGCACTTTTAATGTGCCTTGTTGCATTACCTGCTATGACTACAGCAAACGAAAAAAACATCTATGGTTTAAACGAGCATGTGTATATCGCCGATATTGATATGCACATGACAGCCAAGTTGGATACAGGCGCCAAAACCGCTTCTCTTAGCGCGCGCGATATTGAGCGCTTTAAGCGTGATGGCGAAGCGTGGGTGCGTTTTTATTTAGCACTGGATGAAGCACACGAACACGCGTTCGAGTTACCCATTGCCCGCATCAGTAAGATTAAGCGTCGCTCAGGCGATTATGACCCCGAAGAAGATAAAAGTTATACACCGCGCCCCGTGGTCAAAATGGCAGTATGCATGGGCCGCACACTGAAAACCATTGAAGTGAACTTAACTGACCGCAGCACCTTCCAGTACCCATTTTTATTGGGCTCAACAGCGCTGAAAAAATTTGGCGCACTGGTTGATCCAAGCTTAAAATATTCTGTGGGCAAACCACAGTGCGACACCCAAAACACTACCATCGCCATTGCTGAGTAATTATCATGCGCTCATTAACACTGCATCTAAAAATACTAATCGCTCTGTGTGTCATCATCGGAGCATCGGTTACGGCCTACCAAGTATATGTTTTGGGTATCCCGGTATCAGCGGATGAAACAGACAACCTATGGAACATCGATGCCAAAGTTGCCTTTAATGCCAATGGTAATGAGCCGGTTAAGCTGCAGATGTTTGTACCGCCACTCAATCAAGCCTATGTCAGCCTCAATGAAAGCTTTATCTCCAACAACTATGGTGTCAGTGTCAATGTCGTTGATGATAACCGTCGCGTAACCTGGTCTGCGCGACGCGCCAAAGGCAAGCAAACCCTGTATTACCGCATGGTGATGACCAAGCGCTATAGCTCGGCTCAAGTTAAAGAAAAAGGCCCAATTTACCGCGAAACCCTGCCTATCGAGGGTGCTGAAAAAATAGCGGCAGAAGCTCTATTGGCGCCCATTCGCCAGCACTCTGCCGATGTCGAAACTTTTATTAGCGAAGCCATTAAGCGCGTCAATAATACCAGCGATGACAATGTGCGCCTGCTGCTGGGTGGTGACACCTCGAGCGAACGCAAGGCAGATGTCGTCGATTTGCTGCTATCAATTGCCCACGTACCCATGCAGCGTTTGCACACCATTCGCTTGCAAGCTGATATCGCGCAAGAGCCTGAATTGTGGTTGCGTAGCTTCAATGGCGATAAATGGCTGTATTTTAACCCGCAATCAGGCGCACAAGGTCTGCCCAGCGACCGTATGATCTGGTGGTTTGGTGATGAGCCATTAGTCGGCTTAGAGGGTGGCAGCAAGGCTGCAGTAACCTTCACGCTTAACAACAGTGAGATCAACGCGATCCGTTTAGCGCAACTGAGCAATGAAAACGCTGATGCCAGCTTTTTAGACTACACCCTGTACGGTTTGCCGCTGCAAACTCAGCAGACTTACCAAATCATGATTATGATTCCGCTCGGCGTTATGGTCATTCTGATTTTGCGTAACCTTGGCGGCCTGCAGACATTGGGTACCTTTACTCCAGTGCTGATTGCCCTCGCCTTCCGTGAAACCCAACTGGGCTTTGGTATTGTGCTGTTTACTGTGATTACCACCTTAGGTTTATCACTGCGCTCCTACCTAGAGCACCTGAAATTACAAATGCTGCCAAGACTCTCGGTGGTTCTGACCTTTGTTGTGGTATTGATTGCAGTGATCAGCCTGTTCAGCCACAAACTTGGCTTAGAGCGCGGCTTATCTGTAGCTTTATTCCCTATGGTGATTTTAACCATGACCATCGAGCGCCTGTCCATTACCTGGGAGGAGCGCGGCGGCAACCATGCCTTTAAAGTCGCAATCGGTACATTATTTGCTGCCGCTTTAGCGCACTACCTGATGAGCATTCCTGAGCTCAACTACTTTATCTTTACCTTCCCTGCCGTGCTGTTGATTATGGTCGGCTTTATGTTGGCGATGGGCCGCTACCGCGGCTACCGCTTAACAGAACTGTTCCGCTTCAAAGCCTTCTTAAAGGACTGATGCCATGTTTGGGTTAATTAAAACGTGGCGCGAGCTCAGCGCCAAAGGCATCATGGGCATCAACCGGCGCAATGCTGATTACGTGCTTAAGTACAATAAGCGTCATCTGTATCCACTGGTGGACGATAAAATCCTCACCAAAGAACGTGCGCTTACCGCCGGTATTAATGTGCCTGAAATGTACGGCATTATTTCCACCGAAAAAGAAATCGAAAAACTCGATAAAATTATTGGTGGACGTAAAGATTTTGTTATCAAGCCGGCTATGGGCGCGGGTGGTGACGGCATTTTAGTGATCGCTGATCGCTTTGAGGATCGTTATAAAACAGTCTCTGGCAAGATCATCAGCCATGAAGAAATTGAATACCAAATCTCCAGTATTTTAACTGGCCTGTACTCACTTGGAGGCTCACGTGACCGCGCGTTAATTGAGTACCGCGTGACACCTGATCCACTGTTTAAAAGTATCAGCTATGAAGGTGTACCGGATATTCGCGTGATTGTGCTGATGGGCTACCCAATTATGGCCATGCTACGCTTGCCGACCCGTCAATCTGGTGGTAAAGCAAACTTACACCAAGGCGCAATTGGTGTTGGTGTTGATTTAGCCACGGGGCTCACCCTGCAAGGCACTTGGCTGAATAACAAAATCAGTAAGCATCCTGACACCAGCAATCATGTGGCAGGTGTGCAGCTGCCTGATTGGCATGGCTTTATGACACTGTCAGCCGGTTGTTATGAGCTGTGCGGGCTAGGTTACATTGGTGTGGATATGGTGCTTGATCAAGAAAAAGGGCCATTGATTTTAGAGCTCAACGCCCGTCCTGGTTTGAATATTCAAATTGCTAACAATGCTGGGCTGACTCTGCGCGCGCATGCCGTAGAAAATCACCTCGCTGAGTTAAAACGTCAAGGCATCACTGAATCAGTTGAAGAACGTGTGCGTTTTTCACAGAATTTATTTGCCAGCAGCCCTCCTTAATATCACTGAAAAGGCCTAAGACGCTAAATCCTATGGGACTTAGCGTCACCCACTGTCTATGCTCACTTGCCAGTTGTTTGCGCTTGATTACCATACCGATCCCGCCCATCACTTTGCAAAAGTGCATGCACACAGTGGTGCTGTTCTGCTGGACTCAGGACAACCAAGCAGCCAGCGCGGTCGTTTTGACATTCTCAGTGCTTGGCCGCTGGCTTCTATTACGCCAAACGCTGCTGAATCCATCGACAGCTTTCGTCAGCGCTGCCAAGCATTGCTCAAGCAACTTGCAGTCTGCCAAGCACCTGATGCGCTGGAACTGCCCTTTACTGGCGGCTTATTGGGTTATTTAACCTATGAGCTCAACAACCTTGCACAATGCACTGAAGTCGAAGGTTTACCCAGCGCAACAGTGGGTCTGTATGACTGGGCACTGATCAATGACCATCAACTGCAACGCTGCTGGCTGGTCTGTCACCCAAGCATGAGCAGGCAACGCCAAAAAGAACTGCAGCTATTGTTTGAATCCGAGACCAAGTGCGATCAGATTGCCAATGATAACAATCGTTTTCAATTGACCGAGCCATTCAAAGCACAGATTAGCCCAGAGCGGTACCACAGCGACCTACAGCGTATTCACGATTACATTGGCGCAGGTGACTGCTACCAAGTCAATTACACGCAGCGTTTTAGCAGTCATTATCAAGGCGATGCGTGGCAAGCCTATATCAGTTTGCGTGAGCGCTGCCCTACTCCGTTTGCCAGCTTTATCCGCGTCAATCAGCAGCAAGCTATTGTCAGTTTATCGCCTGAGCGTTTTATTCAAGTACGTCAACGTCAAGTCGAAAGTCGCCCGATAAAAGGCACGCGCGCCCGCGGTGCAACTGCAGCAGAGGACCAAGCTCTAGCCGATGCGTTGCTCAGTAGTGCTAAAGACCGTTCCGAAAACCTAATGATTGTCGATTTGCTGCGCAATGACTTAGGCCGCTACTGCAGCACTGGCAGCATTCGCGTCCCTGAACTGTTTGCCCTAGAAACGTACCCCAACGTGCACCACATGGTCAGCAGTGTTACTGGCACCTTGGCCGAGCAATTTGACGCTTTGGATGTGTTGATCGGCAGCTTTCCTGGCGGCTCAATTACCGGCGCACCGAAGCAGCGCGCTATGCAGATTATCCAATCACTTGAAGCCAGCGTGCGCAGCATTTATTGCGGCAGTATTTTTTATCTGGATACGCGTGGCGAAATGGACAGCTCAATTAGCATTCGTACAATGTTGGCAAATAATGGTGAGATCAGTTGCTGGGGTGGCGGCGGCATTGTCTATGACTCCAATAGCGACGAAGAATATCAAGAGTCAATTCAAAAAGTACGGGTACTGATGGACACCTTAGAAAATCACTATTTGCCGAGTCCTCCTCAGCGCTAGAACTGGGTATTAATAATATAGGCAGCGCCCAACGCACAGGCAATACAAACGCAAGCACCGAGTATCGCTTGCCAATAAAAGCGTCTAGCAATGTCATCCTCACCATAACTTGACAAAATAAACGGCTGCTTTTCTTCGGGTTTTCGTAAATAGTGCTGTGCAGGATCGCTGCTGCGTATGCGATGCAAGCGCTGCGCCTCGACTTTTGCACTGTCACGTACATTTTGCCACTCTTGCTGATCGAGATGACCATTACGGTCACGATCAAAACGGCGCAGCAAGCCCGCATAGTCTTGTTTCCATTCACGGATCAGCGCGCCCTGACTGGCATTCAAATCAAACGCATCACCGCCACCGCCACGGCTAAAAAAGTCACCAATAGCATACAGCGGTTCATTTACATGCAAGCGCTGCTCTGTATAGCGGTAGCGTTTCACACCACTGAGCATGCTTTGCAGGAAACTCTTGCGCAGCTGCTCCTTACGAGGATGCCGCGCAATACCGTACCAAACACGCTTGGTCATAGGAATGACATGTGCGCCGACAGGATCAATTAAGCACTCGCCGGTGCCGTCGTTTAAGCACAACAGCGCTGCACTGCTTTTTTTCTCGACTTGTTGCCAGCGTTTGTTGTTATTACCGCTGCGTATTTGCTCATCAATACTAAATAACCACCAGACACAGGGCTCACCACTTAAAGGCGCACTTAATTGTCCTACGCCGTTCTTGAGCACACCGTACAATTCAACATAACCTTGTGCCGCTGAACGTATTTTGGAGGTTGGAGTATCCAGCAGGTAACGCGCTTTTTTTAATTTATAGATGCTCCACCAGCCACTGGCAAAACTACCAAGCGTGGTGAGCCCTAAGGTGAGGCCAATGCCAACAATATCCACGCAGGCTTAACCAAACAGGCTTTTAATATCAACGTCCGCTTTTTCAGCATCACTAAAACGCAACAGCTCAGCCGCGGCAAAATTAAAATAACGAGCAATGAACACATCTGGAAACTGTTCGATACGCACGTTATTAAGATTGACCGCTTCGTTGTACAGTTCACGGCGATCAGCAATGCCATTCTCCAAGCCACTGATGCGTTGTTGTAAAAACTGGAAGCTTTCGTTGGCTTTTAACTCAGGGTAATTTTCTGCCAAAGCAAATAACTTACCTAAGCCTAAGCGCAAACCGGTTTCAGCTGTACCTAATGCGCCAATATCATGTTGCTCACGGGCATTGGATACTGCATTGCGCGCACTGATGACGTCTTCTAAGGTTTGACGTTCGTGCTGCATGTATTGTTTGCAGGTTTCTACCAGTTTTGGCAGCTCATCGTGGCGTTGCTTAAGCAGTACATCAATATTGGACCATGCTTTAGTCACGCTGTGTTTTAAGCGCACCAAGGCGTTGTATAAACTGACGCCCCAAGCCAGCACTAAAATAGCGGCAATCAATAACCCCACTAAAAACAAACTCATCGGACGCTCCATTGGCTGTCATCACAAAACCGCAGTTTAATCGCTAGAACAAGCAGATGCCATTGTTTATAGGTTGTAGGGTTTGAAGTTGAGATCTAGCTCTTAGCCAGCAGCACATTACGATGCAACAGCAATGAGACTTACGCAAATCCCGCCAACAACACAGCACGCCCCCATACTGTTAGTGCATGACGCAAGGCGCAGTTGAGTGCGGTGTATGCCGTACTTCAGGATTGGTGTTTATCCGTCGATGAACCCCGGATGGGCTCGTTAAGGGAAAAACAGACTTAGCACAGTGCGCCATATGCACAATGCCTGCATTTAGCAACTCACGCAAAACTGCATTGCAGACGAGACGACAAGAAACCCACACAAACCCAGCCAGCACAGACAAACACAATTGAACCCCAGCTAAAACACGCATCTAAAGTATCCACAGCTAGCAACTAAGCATTTTCCGCTATACTACACTCAACCCTACATTAGCCTTTAAAACGGTTTATTGACTATGCGTAATGATGCACAAGATGACATTGACGAACTCCCAAAATTAACATCCGAGCGCAAAGAACCACGGCTTGATACCTCGGCAGTGCATACAACGCTAATCGACAGTCACAGAAATGCTACACCCCCAACAAACACTCAAAACCGCTCGAACAAAGCTCTCGGCATTTTATCAGCCGTGACCATTGCTATTGCATGCTCAAGCACTGCTTTTGCTTGGTGGAGCATGCAACGCATGCAATTATTAGAACAGCAACTGATAGCCACACAAGACAGCTTCTCAAAAATCAATGAAGATGCTGCAGGCCGTATTAACGCGATCACCGGCAAAGTCAGCGCCACGCAAAACACAGTACTTAGCGATAACGAAGCATTAAGAAAACAGCTTAATACTCTACAGAGCAGCACAGTAGACACATATAAACAGCAGCAAATCAGCTTAACTGAAAACTCAACACACTTGAGCAAACTCCGTGCTGAGCTCGCCTCCCTAGCTGAGCGCAGCAACAATCTAAGCAGTCAGTTAGAAGCGCAAAAAACCACGGCACTACAGCAAGAAAAAGCAGTTCATGCAGCCAATGCAGCACAATCAGAACTGAGCAAAAGCCTCACAGCCCAGCAAACACAACTGCAAGACTTACACAGCACGCTAGAAGCCAACCAACAACAACTGGCCCAACTAAAAGAGCTCGACACCCGTTTAACAAGCGTATCTACAGCGCTCAGCTCGCTGCAAAAGAACACAGCACTTAATGATGATATTGCCCGCATACAACAAGAGCTACTGATCTTGCGTAGCCAAGTCGATAACCAGCCCGCACCTGTAAGCCATACTGGTCCCACCATTGCTGACTTTGACGCCTATCGTGCACAGACCAATCGCACCATCACCACATTGCAAAAACAAGTACTCAACTTACAAAAAAACACGCCGTAGCGTGTTTTTTTGTCCTGACTATTTAAACCACTTACTGCAGTTTAAATTGATCAACCAACCTGCGCAGCTCAACACTTAATCGTACCAACTCTTCACTGCTCTGCGCCGTTTGCGTCGCCCCACTTGAGGTCGTATCAGCAATTGTACTGATCGCCGTAATATTGCGATTAATCTCTTCTGCAACAACGCTTTGCTCCTCTGCTGCAGTTGCAATCTGGATATTCATATCGTTAATCGTCGTCACTTCAGCAGCAATCACGTGCAAACTATGCGCGGCTTTTTCTACACAGTCTGAGCCTGAGGTTGCACGTCCTTGCGCGCCAGACATAGCACCTACAGCATTTTTTACGCCCTGCTGCAATCGCTCAATTGTGTTTTGAATTTCCTCAGTCGATTTTTGTGTTCGCGATGCTAATGTGCGCACCTCATCAGCAACCACCGCAAAACCACGACCTTGCTCGCCGGCCCGCGCCGCTTCAATGGCCGCATTTAAAGCCAGCAAGTTGGTTTGTTCAGCAATGCTCTTAATCACATCTAAGACTGCACTGATACTCTCTGTATCAGCTTCCACCTGCTGCACCACTTGCGCCGCACTTGCAATTTCAGTGATCAGCTCTTTAATTCCTGCAATGGCTTGCTCTGCAACTAAAACACCTGCCTTGGACTCATCATCTGCACCTTGTGAGGCTGCAGCTGTTTGCGTGGCATGACGAGCAACCTCTTGCACTGTGGTGCTCATTTCATTCATGGCTGAAGCAACCATGTCAGTTTCAGTACGCTGCTCCATAACGGCTTGCAGAGTGGAGTCGGCAACACTAGCAACCCTATCGGAGACATTATTGAGTTGCTGAGTGACATCAGACACCGCGTGCAAACTGTTCTTAAACTTGGCAATCATGTCATTGAAAGCCTGTCCAACTGCCCCCACCTCATCGCGTGCTTCAATCTTTACACTGTGGCTTAGGTCGTCATCTTCAGCAATCGCCTCCATCGTATGGCGCATGGCGTTGATACGTCTTACTACTGTGCGTCGTACAATAAATACGATAATGGCTAACCCCGCCAGCAACAACAGCAGCTGAATACCAGCGGCTGTCCATAAGTTGCGTTCAACACGGCTGTCAAGTGCAGCCAGCGAATAGCTGATGCGTACCGCCCCCACAACAGAGTTTTCAGGAACAATATGGCACACTAAACAATCGGTACCGCGATAATCTTTTTCGGCATATATCGGGTTAAGCACCGTTAACAGACGGCCATTTGCGTCTTCTGAGATTTCAACAACTTCTTCACCAAGCAACGCGCGACGATCAAGCTCATCAGCAGGGGCCTGATGATCATAACCAGGGCCATACGCTGAGTTGATAGCATCAGTACGAATAATGCGCGCATCTGTCACGCTAGGATGGGCAAGAATTTTATCGCGCAAGACACCTCGTTGCGCCATGGTTCCGGTCAGCATCATGGTATTAATGCTATCGAAATAACTGTCTGCAGTATCCTTGGTCTGCTGTTCAACAAGCTCTAGTACTAATGTTTTTTCGTTATAAACAGAAAAGAACAGTGCCGCTGACATCACCACGGAAAGCACCGACAACAGTGCAATATTAATTTTTGTTTGTACCGACATCTGTCGTTTTGCAGACTCGTGACCCATAGCTGTTAACCCCAAGGCGGCTAAATTAAATTATTGATGCCTGCATCACCCAGACACCACAAACTGATAACCTGTTCACAGTTTTACTATCATACACAGAGTTAAGTATCGGCAAATACAACAGCAACTAAAGAAATACTTTAAAATTGGCATATATTTCTTTTTCGCAAAAGAACAAGTCGTATTTTTGGCGTTATTTTTTTGACAACAATACCCTGTGCAGACACATGTGCTCCATACAAAGCAGGATACATGCCAAAAACTCCATTTTTGGCATGTATCCCGGAAACAGAGCCAGCCTAAGCCAGTTCTACGCTCTGTTCATTTGCACAGGTCAATACTAAGCGATCTTCTGCAACATCTATTCGGGCAATACCGCCATTCTCAGCTAGATCACCAAACAATATTGCTTCCGCCAGTGGACGCTTAATATGCTCTTGGATCAAGCGCGCCATGGGCCTTGCACCCATATCTTGATCATAGCCATGCTCGGCTAACCAGTGGCGCGCGGCGGTGCTCACGTCGAGCTGTACCCGTTTCTCTTCCAGTTGCGCCTGCAACTCTGTTAAGAACTTATCGACAACGGACTCTAATGTTTTCGCACTTAAGCGACCAAACTGAATGATGCTGTCGAGGCGGTTACGAAACTCCGGACTGAAGCTTTTCTTCAGCACTTCCATCGCATCACTGCTGTGATCTTGCTGGGCAAAGCCCATCGAAGCGCGCGCTGCAGACTCTGCCCCAGCGTTGGTGGTCATCACCAAAATTACATGTTTAAAGTCAGCTTTACGGCCGTTATTGTCAGTCAGCGTGCCGTGGTCCATAACCTGCAACAATAGGTTAAATACATCTGGATGGGCCTTTTCGATTTCGTCTAACAACAACACACAATGTGGTTGTTTGGTAATTGCTTCGGTGAGCAAACCACCTTGATCAAAACCGACATAGCCCGGTGGTGCACCGATTAAACGCGAAACAGTATGGCGTTCCATGTACTCAGACATATCAAAGCGCACCAACTCAATACCCAGCGAATTAGCCAACTGCTTAGCCACTTCGGTTTTACCGACACCAGTAGGGCCTGCAAACAAGAATGAGCCAACCGGTTTGTTGGCCGACTTAAGCCCTGCTCTGGACAGTTTAATTGCTGTCGCCAAGGCATCAATCGCTGCATCTTGACCAAACACAGTCAAGCGTAAATCACGCTCAAGATGGCGTAATTGTTCTTTATCAGAACTGCTGACTTGCCGCGTTGGAATACGGGCAATTTTGGCAATAATCTCTTCTATTTGCGTGACATCAATGCATTCAGCACGCTCGCCCTCAAGCTGTAAACGCTGAAAAGCACCGGCCTCATCGACCACATCAATGGCTTTATCGGGCATATAGCGATCATTGATGTGCTTTGCTGCTAATTCAGCAGCTGCACGCAGCGCTGCATCGGTGTAACTGATCTGATGATGCTGCTCGAAATGTTCTTTTAAGCCCTGCAGAATCCGATAAGTATCATCCACTGACGGCTCAGTGATATCCACTTTTTGGAAGCGTCGCGCCAAGGCCCGATCCTTTTCAAACACTTCACGAAACTCTTGATAGGTGGTTGAACCAATGCAGCGGATTTCCCCAGACGACAACAATGGCTTAAGCAAATTGGACGCATCCATGACACCACCAGACGCCGCACCAGCACCAATGATCATATGGATTTCATCAATAAACAAAATTGCGCTAGGCCGTTTACGCAGTTCATTAAGCAAGTCTTTGAGGCGTTTTTCAAAATCACCGCGGTATTTAGTGCCAGCCAACAGCGCACCCAAGTCCAGCGAATACACCACGCTTTCTTGCAAAATCTCAGGTACTTGACCATCAATAATACGCCGCGCCAGGCCTTCAGCAATGGCTGTTTTACCAACACCCGCCTCGCCCACCAATAAAGGATTGTTTTTGCGGCGACGTACTAAAATCTGCGCCACACGTTCAAGCTCATGCTCTCGACCAATCAATGGATCAATTCGGCCTTGACGTGCTTGCTCATTTAAATCTTGCGCGTATGCCAACAAAGGATTGGTCGCTGCTTCTCTACTGGGCTCGCCTGCTTCAGCGTCTGCATCATCTGCAGCAGAGCTGTCATGCTCAGCAGCTAAGCCATGCGAAATGTAGCTGACCACATCAAGGCGTTGCACTTGATATTTTCTGAGTAAATACACCGCATGGCTATCGGCTTCACTAAAGATTGCCACCAAAACACTGGCACCACCAATCTCTTCTTTACCCGAGCTCTGCCCATGAAACACTGCACGCTGTAAAACGCGCTGAAAGCCAAGCGTAGGCTGGGTATCAACGTCTTGGATATGCTCTGGCAAAAGAGGGGTGGTGTTGATAATAAAGGCACGTAACTCTTCTCGTAATGCATCGAGATTTGCACCACAGCCACGCAAAACTTTTGACGCTTCGCGGTTATCCAGCAAAGCCAACAATAGATGTTCAACCGTCATAAACTCATGGCGACTGACGCGTGCATCTTTAAATGCAAGATTGAGGGTGACCTCAAGTTCTAAATTCAACATGGTTTCACCTCATTTAAAACAATGTGCCTATTTATACGTCTTTCTCTATTTCACACAGTAAAGGATGCTGGCACTCTCGCGCATATTCACTGACCTGATGTGCTTTGGTTTCAGCAATATCACGCGTATACAAACCACATACAGCACGCCCTTGGTGATGCACCGCAAGCATGGTTTGTGTGGACTGCTCACGGCTCATGGCAAAGTAGGTTTCTAACACTTCGACCACAAAGTCCATCGGTGTGTAGTCATCGTTAAGCATTAATACACGGTACATCGGCGGTGGCTGTAACTCAGGTTTGGCCGGTGCCGTGGCTAAATCATCGTCATACTGCTCAAAATGGTCTGGATTTAGGGGATTAACAGTCATGTTCGCTACGCTTTAAATCTAAAGAATGTGTATAGCTGTCAATATACTACGCTTTGCCTGACTTGGCTCGCAAAGAGATAATCGAACACTCACCCATGTCCTACAGAATGATGCGAACAACGCACATTTATACTACCGCTGAAAGGTGCTTAACCTCGAATTAGATAGCAGTCTTTTTGCTACCCCTAGCCCTGCCAAACGACTGCTGTCAAGTCGTTTTCAGAACAAACAAATAAACTTGTCCACATTTTAGCGGTTGACTTTTGTATTTATTATTTTTTCGGCAAGCACCTTAGCAGATGCTTTAAAACTTCTTAACACATTGATTGTAAAGGATTTTTTTATGGCGTTTGATTTTTCATCAATCTAAGCTACAGCCCCATAGCATCAGCCTTGCAGCCATCTACAACCATCTTACCCACACAGTTATCCACAGCTTCTGTGGATAACTGTGTGCAACTCTCTCCCCTCCACAGCCTTTAGCTATCCCTACCTAAGCGCAGCGCCAGCCGGCAAGGCTCAGACACCGTACAAGAGAGGCGCATCCGCGATAGTTATTTTGCAAACAGCGCTCTTCTTGAGTTGTCGCACCGATTAGACAAACCCTGTGACCCGCTTATACAAGAGCAGATCTGCAGCCCCTATCGAGCAGGTTGTATCCGCAACAAATCTAGCATGTCACTCTTAACGCCAAACTCCACGCGCACTGCGATGGCTGTGCATCACTTGCACATAGTTAGCGCGATCATAGGCACTGGGATCAATTGCCTTATCACGGCAAACACTGCCTTTAAGTTGTTGCACGGATTGGTACTCATGCTGCGCCATCCATTCACGCATGCTTTGCTCAATCTCTGCCAGCGCTTGCGGACCTTGTTTGAGCAGCACACTGCATAAATGAGTGACATCAGCACCGGCCATTAAAGCTTTCATCACATCAGTGGCGCTGTGCATGCCACCAGTGACCGCAAGAGACAAGTCCACTTTGCCAAACAAAGTGGCCACCCAATGCACACGCAACAAACTTTCATAGGAAGAGGACAAGCTTAGAGTGGGCACCACTTCACGAGTGAGCAGATCAATATCCGGTTGGTAAAAGCGGTTAAACAGCGACACACCTTGCGCGCCAGCGTCTTGCAAACTGCGCACAAAATGCCCCACCGAGCTGAACTGCGAAGACAACTTCATGGTGATCGGCAGCGTTACATGCTGTTTAAGCTCGCGCAGAACATTAATGTAACGCGCTTCCACTTCAGCACCGGACTCAAACATATCTGCTGCAACATAATAAACATTGAGCTCCAGCGCATCAGCACCCGCCTCTTGCAACTGTTTGCCGTAACCTGTCCAGCCCTCTGTGGAAATGCCATTAAGACTGGCAATCACGGGAATCGACAGGCTGTTTTTTAGTGTCTGAATATAGTGCAAATATTCATCCAGCTCACTGCGATAAAGCGACTCATCGGGCATCGGCAAAAAACTGCCCGCCTCGCCAAAGCCAATATCCTGCTCATGCAAGAAACGCACGGCAGCGGCTTCACTGGCCAAGATGCTTTCCTCAAACAGCGACGGCAAGATCAGCGCACTGGCGCCAGCATCCTCCAGCTCTCGGGCGCTGTCTAAATCTCCGGTCAGTGGCGATGATGATGGCACCAGCGGATTTTTCAGTTTTAGACCTAAATACTCAGTGGATAAATCAATCATCACCGGACTCCTTCTTCTCTAAATCTGCAGCACCCGGCAAATCCGCCAGCGACTGATAATGGGCAAAGCGAGCAATCACATCCTCTTGCGCTTGTTTTTGATACGCTTTTGCCGCTTTTGGATAGGTGCGGTTGAGCATACTAAAACGCGCTTCGGTGGAGCTAAACTCGGTGTAATCAATCGACGGAGCGGCAGAATCTAAACGCAATGGGTTCAGGCCTTTCTCAGCGCGAGACGGCTCATAGCGGAATAACGGCCAGTGCCCACTTTTGACTGCCAGGTTTTGCTGACGGTGATTATGGGTTAGATCGACACCGTGCGCGATACACGGCGAATACGCAATAATCAGCGATGGTCCATCATGCGCCGCCGCATCAATAAAGGCGCGCAGGGTTTGCGTATCTTTGGCACCATAAGCTACTTTCGCCACATAAACATTCTCATAGCCCATGGCAAGCATGGCCAAGTCTTTTTTCGCGGTGGGTTTACCGGCATTGGAGAACTTGGCTACCGCACCACGCGGCGTGGCTTTTGAGGTTTGCCCACCGGTGTTGGAATACACCTCAGTATCCAGCACCAAAATATTGACATTACGGCCGCTAGCTAAGACATGATCCAAGCCGCCATAGCCAATATCATAAGCCCAGCCATCGCCACCAATAATCCATACACTGCGCACCACTAAATGCTCTGCAATGGTGAGCAACTCTTTGGCGCGCGACTGATCAGTTAACTCGGCTAAGCGTTGTTTGAGCTGCTCAACGCGCACACGCTGCTCAGCAATCTCTTGCTCAGTGTTTTGCTCAGCCGTTAATAAAGCATCCACCAGTTCAGCGCCGATACTGTCGCGTAACTCAGCTAGCAGCTCTTGTGCGTAGGTATTTTGCTGATCAATGGCAATGCGCATGCCTAAACCAAACTCTGCGTTGTCTTCAAACAAAGAGTTATTCCAGGCTGGGCCGCGGCCGTCAGCATTCACCGTCCAAGGCGTAGTTGGCAAGTTAGCCCCATAAATGGAGGAACAACCAGTGGCATTGGCCACCACCATGCGATCACCAAACAGTTGGGTGGCCAGCTTTAAGTACGGCGTTTCACCGCAACCCACGCACGCACCGGAGAACTCAAACAACGGCTCCAGCAACATCGCACCTTTAATGGTGCTGTGCTTGAGCGCACTGCGATCGTACTCGGGCAGCGCCTCAAAGAAACGCCAATTGTCTTGCTCTTGTGTGTGAATCGGCTCAATGGGTTCCATGTTCAGCGCTTTATGCGAGGCATTGGACTTGTCGCGAATCGGACAAATATCCACACATAAGCCGCAACCGGTGCAGTCATCCGGTGACACTTGATACATCATCACATGGTCATCTGGGTAATCACGGCCCAGCACCGGATGGGTTTTAAAGCTGTCTGGCGCATCCGCGACCAAGTCTTTGGGTACCAGCTTGCTGCGAATCGCCGCATGCGGACACACCATTGGGCATTTACCACACTGGGTACAGAGTTCGGCATCCCACACCGGAATTTCCAGCGCCAGTTTACGTTTTTCATAGGCCGCACTGCCCAGCGGAAAACTGCCATCCACCGGCATCATACTGACCGGCACACGATCGCCTTCGCCAGCAATTAAACGTGCGGTGAAACGACCAATAAAGTCTGGCGCATTTTCATCGACCAAGGGTGGCCGCTCAAAGGTGCTGGTCGCTTCACTCGGCACGGGCACTTCATACAAGCTGGCCAAGGTTGCATCAATGGCTTTGAAGTTAAAATCAATAATGCTCTGCCCTTTGCTGCCATAGGTGTTTTGCACTGCCTGTTTAATCGAAGCAATCGCCTGCTCACGGGGCACCACCCCAGAAATAGCAAAGAAACAGGTTTGCATAATGGTGTTAATGCGCTTACCCATGCTGGCTTTTTGCGCCACGTCGTAAGCATCAATGCAATACACGCGGATATTTTTTTCAATGATCTGTTCTTGCATACGTCGTGGTAGCTGATCCCACACCTGATCTGGCGCATGGCTGGTATTGAGCAGAAATACTGCGCTAGGTGCTGCTTTATCAAGCATTTCAAAACGCTCAATAAACTGCGGCTGATGACAACCAATAAATTGCGCTTGGTGATCACCAATTAAATAGGTGGAGCGAATCGGTTGCGGGCCAAAACGTAAATGCGACACCGTCATGGCACCGGACTTTTTCGAGTCATAGACGAAATAGCCTTGCGCATAGAGGTCTGTGGTTTCGCCAATAATTTTAATGGAGTTTTTATTGGCGCTGACCGTGCCATCCGAGCCCAAGCCATAAAACAGCGCCTGCACCGATTCCGTGTGGGCATCAGTATGAAAGTGCTCATCCCACTCTAAACTGGTGTGGGTGACATCATCATAGATACCAATGGTAAAACCGTTCTTTGGCTGATCCTGTTGCAGCTCTTTAAAGATCGCCGCAACCATACCGGGGGTAAATTCTTTTGAAGATAAGCCATAACGCCCGCCAATCACGGTCGGTAACTCAGTAAAGGGGCTGTTACCTTGCATCTGCGCTTGCGCCAAAGCGGTGATCACATCTTTATACAGCGGTTCACCATCGCTACCCGGCTCTTTGGTACGGTCTAACACTGCTATCTGTTTAACGCTGGCTGGCAAAGCTGCTAATAATGCCTGCGCATCCAGCGGTCGGTAGAGGCGCACACGCAAAATACCAACTTTTTCACCACTAGCCTGCAAATGATCAACCGTCTCATGCACGGTTTCTGCGCCCGAGCCCATGATAATAATCACTCGCTCAGCATCGGCTGCGCCATGGTACTCATACAGGTGGTAGTGACGGCCGGTCAGCTGCGCAAACTGATCCATCAGCTGCTGAACCAGTTTTGGAAAAGCCAAATAAAAGGTATTAACCGTTTCGCGGCCTTGGAAATACACATCGGGGTTTTGTGCAGTACCGCGCAGCACTGGCTGATCAGGGCTCATGGCGCGAGCGCGGTGCGCATGCAAAGCCTCTTGCGAGATCAGTGCATGTAAAACCTCATCGCCCACCGCTTGAATCTTTGCCACTTCGTGGGAGGTGCGGAAACCATCAAAAAAATGCAGCACCGGCAAACGACCTATTAAGGTGGCGGCATGGGAAATCACCGCAAAATCCATGGCCTCTTGCACCGAACCCGCACAAAGCATGGCAAAACCAGTCTGCCGTACCGCCATCACATCACTGTGATCACCAAAAATGGACAGCGCCTGACAGGCTAACGAGCGCGCTGCCACGTGGACCACCACTGGGGTCAGCTCACCGGCAATTTTGTACATGTTTGGGATCATCAATAACAATCCCTGCGAGGCGGTAAAAGTAGTGGCTAAACTGCCCAACTGCAACGCACCGTGCACAGCACCAGCCGCACCGCCTTCACTCTGCATTTGCGCGATCTGCGGCACCGTGCCCCAGAGGTTGGTGCGCCCTTGCGCCGACCACTCATCCGCCCACTCACCCATGGCCGAGGCCGGGGTAATCGGATAAATCGCACACACTTCACTTAAACGGTGCGCAATGGTTGCGGTGGCCTCATTGCCGTCAATCATCAGCCAGCGTGTTGTCTGCATGTTGAGCTCCTCACTTAACGCCGTTGCACACAGCCATGCGCAACATTATCAATTCAGAGTAACTAAACAGCTCAGAAGCGCCTTGTCATAGATCAATAATGATTAGATGCAGCAATAGGCTTGTACTTAAGGTTAAACACCAAAAGCATCACCATCAATGATGCATTAATTTTAAATTGACTCATAACAAGCATAGCCTTATTATCTGCATCAAACCTCATGAGGCAAATATCACAATGAAACTTAAACACATTGCCGATATACGTGCTGGCTATCCATTTCGCGGGAAAATAGCAGCAGATACAGACAGCCCGGTACTGGTCGTGCAAATGAAAGACATTTCAGCAGACACACATATAATGTGGGACAGCTGCACCCCAGCAACGCTGACCGGCAAACGTGATCCGGGTTATTTATTGCCCAGCGATATTCTTGTGGCGGCGCGAGGCAATCATAATTACGCTGTACAGGTCGGCGATATTCTGCACGCCGATTGCAATCAAGCTGTAGCTGCTCCGCATTTTTTTGTCGTTCGTCTAAAGCACCGAGAAGTACTGCCAGAGTTTTTAGTCTGGCTCCTCAATCAAGCACCCTGCCAGCGTTACTTTGAACAAAACGCCGAGGGCAGTATGGCCAAAAGTATTCGCCGCAGCGTATTGGATAGCATGCCGATTGTGCTGCCCAGCCTAACCAAGCAGCGTACTATAGCCGCCATGGCCAGCACCTTACGCACAGAACAAGCTTTACTGCAGCAGCTCATCAGCAATGGCGAGCGTTTAATGGATTTTATCGCCACTGATTTATTTACCAACACGGAGGTTAACGCATGAACGATCAGCATCACTCTTTTGAGCAGATTAAACAAACTGATGAAAACGGCATAGAGTATTGGTCAGCTCGCGAGCTCGCCCCAGTCTTGGAGTACCGCGACTGGCGAAACTTTTTAAAGGTTATTGATAAATCAATTCAAGCTTGCAGCAGTAGCGGTCAGCACGTTAACGACCATTTCGTTGAAGCCACCAAAATGGTCACATTAGGCTCTGGCGCAGAGCGCGAATTAGCAGATATTAAGCTCTCCCGCTACGCCTGTTACCTTGTAGTGCAGAACGGCGACCCATCCAAACCGGTGATTGCCGCAGGCCAAACCTACTTTGCCATACAGACGCGCCGCCAAGAACTGGCCGATGACACAAGTCTCCAGAACTTAAATTAGCGTCAGCCGCCAAAAAGCTGAGCAACCCTACTGATAAGGACTAACCCGTGAACGACACAGTCAGCCAAGACAGCATCAACAAAGCCCTTTGGAGTGCGTGCGATACCTTCCGTGGCACCATCAGCGCCGACACCTATAAAGACTTCATTCTGACCATGCTGTTTTTAAAATACATTTCTGATGTGTGGCAGGATCATTACGATGGCTACAAAGCAGAATACGGCGACGAGCCGGAGCTGATCGAAGAAATGATGAAAAACGAACGCTTTGTTCTACCCCAAGGTTCGAGTTTTTATACGCTATATGCAAGCCGTCACGAACCCGGTAACGGCGAGCGTATTGACCAAGCTCTGCACGCCCTTGAAGAAGCCAACGGCACTAAACTTAAAGACGCTGGCAAAAGCGTGTTCCAAGATATCAGCTTTAATACCGACCGCCTGGGTGAAGAAAAGCAAAAAAACACCATCCTGCGCGATCTGCTAGAAGACTTTGCCAAACCAGAACTCAACCTCAAACCCAGCCGCGTTGGCAGCTTGGATATCATTGGCAATGCCTACGAGTATCTCATCAAGAACTTTGCCGCCAGCGGAGGGCAAAAAGCCGGTGAGTTTTACACCCCGCCAGAAGTATCAGAACTGATTGCCACCCTGCTCGACCCACAACCAGGTGATAGCATTTGCGACCCCGCTTGCGGCTCCGCTTCGTTGTTAATGAAATGCGCAGCGAAAATCACCAGCAATCACGATAGCAAAAGCTATGCGCTTTACGGCCAAGAATCCATTGGTTCAACCTGGTCACTGGCGAAAATGAATATGTTTTTGCACGGTGAAGACAACCATAAAATCGAGTGGGGCGACACCATCCGTAACCCCAAGCTGTTAGATAAAAACGGCGACCTCATGCTGTTTGATGTTGTGACTGCCAACCCGCCTTTCTCTCTGGACAAATGGGGCCATGGCGATGCAGAAAACGATACCTTCGGCCGTTTTAAGCGTGGCGTACCACCGAAAACCAAAGGCGATTACGCGTTTATTTTGCATATGATTGAAACCCTAAAACCCGGCTCATCCTCCAAATTGGGCGGGCGCATGGGCGTGGTCGTACCGCACGGCGTGTTATTTCGCGGATCAAGCGAAGGCCGAATTCGCCAGCAATTGATTGAAGAAAACCTACTGGATACCGTGATTGGTCTGCCAGAAAAACTCTTCTACGGCACCGGCATTCCTGCGGCTATTTTGTTATTCAAAAAGAAGAAAACTGACCACAAGGTTTTATTTATCGACGCCAGCCGCGAGTTCAAATCCGGCAAAAACCAAAACCTGCTCAGTGAAGAAAACATCGCGAAAATTGTCGAGACCTACACAGCACGCGCCAATGTCGATAAATACGCGTATTTAGCCAGCCTCGAAGAAATTAAAGAAAACGACTACAACCTCAACATCCCCCGTTACGTCGACACTTTTGAAGAAGAGGAAGAAATCGACCTGATGACAGTGCGCGCTGAGCGTGAACAGCTGAAGAAACAGCTGTTAGAATTAGAAGCAGAAATGGCAGGCTATTTAAGCGAGTTAGGTTATGAGTAAGTTATTCGATGTGCTGGACCAGCTTAAGGTCAAGCTGGATGCACAGCGCCCTTTGCCGCCGGAAATTGTTCGTAATTTACATGAATCGCTGGTGCTGCAATGGACGTACCACAGCAACGCCATTGAGGGAAACACCCTCACTTTGAAAGAAACCAAGGTAGCGCTTGAAGGCATCACCATTGGTGGCAAAACTTTGCGTGAGCACTTTGAAGTGATCAATCACCGCGAAGCCATCTTAATGGTAGAAGAGCTGGTCAGCCAAAATCAGCCGCTCAGTGAATGGCAGATTAAAGCTTTGCATCAACTGGTCTTAAAAAACATCGACCCTGATAACGCAGGTCAATATCGAAAAATTAACGTGCTGATTTCCGGCGCAACCCATACCCCGCCTGATGCTATGCAAGTAGCAGAATTGATGCAGAATTTTATAAGCTGGTATCAATCCGAAGCACAAACACTGCACCCAATTGAACGCGCCGCCCGTGTGCATGGCGAGTTTGTCAAAATCCATCCCTTTGTGGACGGTAACGGTCGCACTGCACGTTTGCTAATGAATCTGGAACTCATGAAAGCCGGTTTTCCAGCGCTGCTAATTCAAGTCGAACAACGCCTCGCCTATTACGAAACCCTTGACCATGCGCACTGCACAGACAATTACCAAGCATTTATAGACCTACTCGCACACAGCAGCCTGCAAAGCTTTAAGCCGTACTGGTGGGCATTGGGAATACAGCAGGAAATGGATATGTATTTAGAGGAGTTGGGATATGGTGCCTGAGGGATGGCAAAGAAATGATTTAAAGAGCTATATATCTATAAAGCATGGCTTTGCTTTTAAAAGCGAACACTTCGATAGCAATGGGCGCTTGGTTTTACTAACGCCTGGAAACTTCTACGAAACAGGTGGCTTTAAAGGGCAAAGCACTAAAACCAAATATTATAATGGTGAATTTCCTGCAGAATATTTATTACCTAAAGGAGCATTGCTGCTTGCAATGACAGAGCAGGCAGAAGGTCTCCTAGGTAGCGCTCTTTTTGTACCCGAAGAGGGAAAGTACCTGCATAACCAGCGTCTTGGCCTCGTTAAAATAGTTGACAAGTCTCAAGTTTGCTCAGAGTTTTTGTATTTATTTTTTAATGACCCCTCTAACAGAAAGGAAATCGCAGCACAATCAACAGGTACAAAGGTCAAGCATACGTCACCGAACCGCTTATGTTCAGTAGTCGGCCTAATACCCCCGCTTTCTGAGCAGCATAAAATCGCTCAAATCATATCCACTTGGGACAAAGCCATCACCACCATCGAACAACTGATCGCCAACAGCCAGCAGCAGAAAAAAGCTCTAATGCAGCAACTCCTTACCGGAAAAAAACGGCTACTGGATGACAATGGAGTTAGGTTTAGTGACCATTTTAAGCGCTATAAACTTGCAGACCTTGTAAAAATTGACGCTGTAAATATCAATTCAAAAACACCTGATGACTTTAAGTTTGACTACATATCCCTGTCTGATGTTAATTATGGCGCTATAAACAAGGAACTTGCGCGGCACACGTATAAAAACGCACCCAGTCGAGCGCGTAGAATCGTATCAGAAGAAGACATTTTATTTGCCACCGTGCGCCCAAATCTTCAAGCATTTGCGAAAATCACAAAAAAACATTCTGACTGTGTAGTTTCAACAGGCTTTGCAGTGCTCAGCACAAAAAAAAATACTTGTAGTGATTATGTTTACCAGTATCTCTTCAGCGCACATATAACAGGGCAAATTAATGCATTAGTAGTAGGCACAAACTACCCAGCTATTAACTCATCTGATGTAGCTGGCCTTAATATTTACTGCCCAACACATGCAGAACAACAAAAAATCGCCAGCGTACTATCCACCGCCGACCAAGAAGTCGAAGCTTTACAACAAAAGCTTACCCATCTAAATCAAGAGAAAAAAGCCCTGATGCAGCAGCTACTAACTGGCAAACGACGAGTAAAGGTATAGCTCATGATCAACACGCCCCTAACAGACGCCGAAATCGAATATGTGGATAACATATTATTAGAGCGCGGCAATGACGACTCCATCCTGACTTTTTCTGAGCTGGATGGCTTTTTTACCGCCATTGTCACCGGGCCAGACACAGTGCTGCCGCACACCTGGTACTCAGCCATCTGGAATGGTGCGGACAATGAATCCCAGTGGTCAAATTCAAAAGAACAAGAAAAGCTACTCGCCTTATTAGAGCGCCACATGAGCGTTATAGCCAACACACTGCTGATCTACCCAGAAGATTTTGCAGCACTGCTTATGGTCAGCACTAACACTGAAAGTGGAGCAGATATTTATATCGCTGAAGACTGGTGCTTTGGCTATATGCGCGGTGTTGAGTTCGCTCAGTGGCCAAAACTACCTGAGAGAATCGATACACATTTAGCCGCTATTCGCCTGCATGGCACGGAAGAAAACTTCGAGAAACTCGGCACCCTCAGCCTCGCTGAACACCAACAAACAGTTGCCGATATAACCCCTGCCGCATTAGAGCTTTATGTGTACTGGCTTAAGCAAAAATCAATAAATGACATCCCGCTGCGCCGATTAGAACCAAAAATAAGTCGCAACGACCCTTGCCCCTGTGGCAGTGGCAAAAAGTACAAACAGTGCTGTTTACATTAAAAACAGAGGCTTTTAAGTCATGAGCGAATTCAGCCCAGCACAACTGCTTATCCAATTACGTGAGCTGGATGAATGCCCCCGCATCGAAGCCAAGCGCGGCAATTATATAGAAAGCTTTTTCTGTAAGAAACGGCTTTACACTTGCAGAGGTACGGGAGGGCTGATAAATTATCACCTAACAACACCCGCAACGCCTCTGAAACAAGCGTACCAGTGCGGGTTTTTTTATGCCTAAAATTCGTCAATACAATAAAAAACCCTTCCCTTATCAAGAGCTTACTCAGAAGCTCGCTGACAGGGGGCTACAGATTGATGACCCAGCCAAGGTTGAAAAGTATCTTGGAAACATCGGGTACTACCGACTTATCGGCTACGGCTTACCATTTGAACAGTTTAACTGTGGCCAACGACTTGGGCGTTATACAAATGAAACCACATTCGATCAGATTTTAAATGCATATATTATTGATCGCAAAATTAGAATCCTATTACTCAGTGCAATAGAGCGCATCGAAGTTACTGTACGCAACACAATTAATCACTCAATGTGCTGTAAATATGACTCTGCACATTGGTTTACAGACCCCTCTTTATTCAAAGAAACCGCTAGATTTAGCCATGCGAGCTTTCTTAAAGAAATCCACAGAAGCACAGGCAAATCTGCTAAATCAGGCAGTGATAAAGAAAAGCTGCGTGAAATCTTTATTCATCACTATTACAGCGAGTACGATGCGCCAGAATACCCACCCTGCTGGATGGTTGCAGAGGTGCTGTCAATTGGGAGCTGGTCAAAAGTCTATGAGCATCTATCCAGCAGTAAAGATCGAAAAAGTATTTCCACAAAATTTGATTTATCACCTAAAACCCTCCAATCGTGGATGCACTCGTTAACATTTCTTCGCAATATTTGTGCTCACCATGGTCGACTGTTTGGTCGTAAACTTCCGCTAGCGCCTAATAATGCAAAAAACTTGCCTTTGCAGGATAATAATTACCTTTTTAATTTTGTCTGTGTTGTATGGCACATGCTAAAAACAATATCTCCTAGCAGTAGCTGGCTCGATCAGCTTCATGATGAGCTTAATGGGCTGACGTCAAGCTCAAGCTATTACGGTTTTTCTGAAAACTGGCTGGATGAAGAATTTTGGCTTGGGTAATTAAAGCGCCATCATAATAGATGTCGAAGATATTTATGCGTTAAAGCAATACTGCTTTACTTGCTACGGCAGCATGGTCTAACTTGCTTTGCTTTGCTCTTGCAACTTCCCCGCTTCTGCTTAATAGTTAGTTAAGTAAGCCGTAAAACAATTTATAGAAATACTATGAGCGTCGCACTTGTTAATCCAAATATGCTGAACTGGGCACGTGAGCGTGCTGGTTTTAGCTTGGATGCACTGGTTAAAAATCTGCAAGCAAGCTTTATATTGACTTAAGCATCCCCAAGCCCCAACAGTCTCTGCGCTAAGAGGGCTGTTAGCAATCTAGGTAAGGAATCCACCTATGCACCCCGCCCCAAAATTTCAGGAAGAATACAGCGCTAAGCTACCGGCTCTGGCGCTGCTCACTCAGTTGGGCTGGTCGTTTTTATCGCCGCAGCAAGCACTAGAGGCGCGTGGTGGCAAACTGGATGAGGTGGTGCTGCGCTCTATTTTGCGTACTGAACTAGGTAAGCGCACCTTTACCTTTGCTGGCACGGCGTATCCGTTATCAGACAAATCCATCGATAATTTAATCGCAGAAGTCTGCAGCCCTGCCCTTAATGAAGGACTGCTGACGGCCAACGAAAAAATCTACAACCATTTACTCTATGGCATTTCTGTTACTGAGTTTATTGATGGCAAAAAAGCCAATCCAACTGTGGCGCTGATTGATTGGCATAACCCTGCCAATAACAGCTTTACCTTTACTGAAGAGTTTAGCGTGACTCGCTCTGGCGGTATCGAGTCGCGGCGGCCTGATATTGTTTGTTTTGTAAACGGTATTCCCTTGGTAGTGATTGAGGCGAAACGCCCCGACGGCCACAGCAACAAAGGCCCGACCGTTGATGAAGGCATTTCGCAAAGCCTGCGCAATCAGCGCCATGACGAAATCCCGCTGCTGTTTGCTTACAGCCAATTGCTGCTGTCGATCAATGGCAATAAAGGCCGTTATGGCACCTGCGGCACACCTAAAAAGTTTTGGGCGGCTTGGCGTGAAGAAGACATAAACGACGCTAAGATGCTGGCGTTTAAAAACACCACATTAACCAGCGAGCAGGTGAGCGGGCTATTTCAGCACCGCCCCGCTGCTGATTTAGCCTGGTATCAAAAACTGATTGGCGCTGGTGATTTGGCAGTGACTGGGCAAGATCAGCTGCTGATCAGTTTGCTAACGCCAAGCCGTTTATTAGAAATGGTGCGCTACTTCATTCTGTTTGATAAAAAAGCTGGCAAGATTGTTGCGCGCTATCAGCAAGTGTTTGGTATTAAGCGTTTGCTGGAACGCATCAGCATTAAAAACAGCGCGGGCGGGCGCGAAGGCGGGGTTATCTGGCATACCACAGGCTCTGGTAAGTCATTCACCATGGTGCTGTTGAGCAAGGCGTTAATTCTGCATGACGACTTGAAGCAGTGCCGCATTGTGGTGGTGACTGACCGTGTCGATTTAGAAAATCAGCTCAGTAATACCTTTGCTTCAGGCGGCGAGCTCTCGGGTAAAAAAGATAAAGATTTAGCCATGGCAACCTCAGGCACGCGCTTGGCCGAGCAAATCGGTAGCGGTACTGAGCGCATTATTTTTTCTTTGATTCAAAAATTTAATACCGCAACTAAGCTGCCGCAATGCGTGAACACCAGTGCCGATATTATTGTCTTGATTGATGAAGGCCACCGCAGCCAAGGCGGCGAAAATCATATCCGCATGAAGCAAGCGCTGCCTAACGCATCTTTTGTCGCATTTACCGGTACGCCTTTATTAAAAGATGACAAAACCACCAATAAATTCGGCCCCATTGTGCACGCCTACACCATGCAGCGCGCGGTAGAAGACCAAACCGTAACGCCGCTTTTATACGAAGAACGTGTTCCAGATTTAAGCGTTAACGCGCGTGCGATTGATAGCTGGTTTGAGCGTATTACTGAAGGTTTAAATGACGAGCAAAAAGCTGACCTAAAACGCAAATTTTCTAAAAAAGGTCAGGTGTACAGTGCTGATGATCGTATTCGTTTGATTGCACTGGATGTGGCGCAACACTTTGAGAAAAACATCGATGACGGTCTAAAAGGCCAATTAGCCTGTGACAGTAAAGCCTCGGCGATTAAGTATAAAAAGTATTTAGATGAAGCCGCTTTGTTTGAATCGGCCGTGGTTATGAGCCCGCCTGACAGCCGCGAAGGTAATACTGAGGTGGATGAGGCCTCAATGCCTGAAGTGAATCTCTGGTGGAAAAACAGCGTCGGTTCACAAGACGAACAGCTGTACACCAAGCAGTTAATTGAGCGTTTTGCTGATAAAAACGATCCGCTAAAAATGCTGATTGTAGTGGACAAGTTACTGACTGGTTTTGATGAGCCTAAAAACGCTGTGCTGTATATCGACAAGGCGCTTAAAGAGCACAATTTAATCCAAGCCATTGCGCGGGTTAACCGCCTGCACCCGAAGAAGAAATTCGGTTTATTGATTGATTATCGCGGAATTTTATCTGAGCTTGATACAACCATTGCTAAATATCAGGATCTCGCCGCACGCACTCAAGGCGGCTACGATATCAATGATATTGCTGGCATGTACAACCAAATGAGCACTGAGTACAAGCGCCTACCGCAGTTGTATAAAAATCTTTGGGCGATTTTTTCTGAGGTCAAAAACAAAAACGATATTGAGCAATTGCGCCAAGTTTTAGTGCCGCGCATGAAAGATGTCAACGGTGAGCTGCTTGATAGCAATATCAAAGTCCGTGATGATTTTTATGAGGCGTTAAGCGCGTTTGCCAGCTGTTTAAAAGTCGCCTTGCAGTCGGCTACGTTCTTTGAGGACACGAGTTTTAGCGACGAAGACCGTCAACATTACAAAGAAACCGTCAAACAACTCTCAAGTTTGCGTCAATTAGTGCAGCAAGATGCTGGCGAGCGCATTGATTATGACGAGTATGCCGAGCAAGTAAAAAAGCTGCTTGATAAGCATGTGGTCGGTGTGGAAGTGCGCGACCCTGATGGCGTTTATGAAGTGGGCAAAATGGGCCAGCAGCAAAAGCCTGAAGACTGGAGCGAAGACAAGACCCGCAACGAAACAGACATCATTAAAACCCGTGTGACGCGCATGATTGAACAGCAATTGCGCGACGATCCTTACGCCCAAGAAGCCTTCTCAAAACTATTACGACAGGCCATTGAAGACGCAGAAAAACTCTTTGAACACCCGCTTAAGCAATACATGCTGTTTCACGACTTTGAGCAGCAGGTACAAGAGCGCCGCCTCAATGACATCCCAGATGCCTTCAGTGATAACCGCCATGCTCAAGCGTATTTTGGTGTGTTCAAAAAAATCTTACCGGACGTGTTTGACGCTAATGACGCGCAAGTGCAGGACAAATGGATCAAGCTGGCTTTTGCCGTCGACAGCGGCGTCATGCTTGCCGTGGAAGAAAACTCAATCAATCCGCAGAACATTGAAGCTGATATTCGTAAAAAACTGCTGCCGCGCATGTTCCAAGAATGCAAAAACATTGGCGGCGGTATGAATCAAGCCAAGAAAATTGTCGAGATGATCGTGCAAATCACCCGTATTGGTCTCGATACATGAGTAACAGTCTGCTGCATACGGCGCACAAGCTGAGCTTTAATTATGGCAATGAACACATTGCTTTTCAGCGTGTTGTGCGCGCGCAAACCGATGACAAAGTATTGATAAAAGTTCACCCTGATTGCCGTGTGGTGGTATCAGCGCCGCCTACTGTTGCCGATGATGAGGTGCTGGCTGCAGTACAAAAACGTGGACGCTGGATTTATCAGCAATTGCGCGATTTTCGCCAGCAGATGGAACAGGTTATTCCACGCCAATATATCAGCGGTGAAAGTCACTATTATCTGGGTAAGCAATATGTGCTTAAGGTTTTAGAGACTTCAGATAATGCCCAAGGCGTAAAACTCTTACGCGGCAAGCTCGAAGTGTCTTTGCGTCATAAAAACCCTGATAAAGTGCATGATTTATTGAACAGCTGGTACAAAACACGCGCTAAAGAGGTGTTTGCTAAACGTCTTGATGCCATGCTTGAGCAAGCGTTATGGGTAACTGAGCGCCCGCCTCTGCGTATTCTGACAATGCAAACACAATGGGGTAGCTGCTCACCTAACGGACGCTTAACGCTCAACCCGCACTTGGTTAAAGCACCGCGTGAATGCATTGATTATGTGATCTTGCATGAGCTGTGCCATATCGCCGAGCATAATCACAGCGAACGCTTTTATCGCCTGATGAACCAGGTGATGCCGCAATGGGAAAAAACTAAAAAGAAACTCGATGGCATGGCCAACCTGCTGTTAACCAATAGTGTCTAAACCCGTCTTTTGCTTAATCTATTCCCATAGAGCAACTGGCAGGCCAGCTGCAATGCTTATTCAGTCTGCTGCCTTAGAGTCAAACACCACAACGAGGTGATTTCCGCACTGCGCGCGGCGAACAGCGGATCAGTCGCATCTTGGCTGCGGCCGTGTTTGGGTTGGGTATCAAGGCGGTATTTGACCATTAAACCGGCCTCACTGAACCAGCTCAGTAGCTCTTCGCGGCTGCGCAGTTGTAAATGTTCGGCTAAATCCGAGAGGATTAACCAAACCTCACCTTGCGCTGCTAAATGCTTAGACACACCCTGCAAAAAACCGCGCAACATGGCGCTATTGGCATCATAAACCGCATATTCCAGCGGCGAACTGGGTTTGGCCGGCAGCCAAGGGGGATTGCAAACAATCAGATTGGCTAACGGCTGTTCAGTGGGGAATAAATCCGCCTGTTGCAGCTGCACATTTGTCAGTTCTAAGCGCTGAATGTTGTCGGCAGCACAGGCCAAAGCGCGCGGATTCAGGTCGATGGCAACCACCTGCTGAACACCACGTTGCGCTAAGATAATTGCCAGCAAGCCGGTGCCGGTACCAATATCAAAAGCCAGATCATGTGTGTCTGGCAGCGGCGCATCGAGCATCAACTGCACATATTCATGGCGTGTTGGCGCAAATACGCCGTAATGCGGGAAAATAGACAGGTCTAAACTGCTAATCGGCACGCCCTTCTCGCGCCACTGCGCTGCGCCTAAAGCACCTTGCAGATCGCGAAATGAGATCAGGCAGTGCTCATCCAGCTCACCAAAGGCTGCTGTACAAGCAGCACTAAAATCAGGCGCACGACGCAAACGACTGCTATAGCCGGCGTCCAACTCCAATAACACCCGACTTAAAATACGTGAGCGTTGCCCTTGAGCTTGGCGCTGCAGGTGAAACAGATTAGGTATCGCAGTGGCATCAGTGCTTGCTTTGCCCGACTTAGCAGCTTTGCTGGCTTTACGCTGTTCAGTGCGCTCGATGCGCCGCGTCATCGCCTGCAGCAATTGCCGCGCATTATGAAAATCACCGCGCCACAGCATGGACGTACCTTCACAGGCAAAACGATAGGCTTGATCAGCGGTGGTTTGATCATCAACAATCACAATGCGCGCCGGCGGCGGTTGATTGCTCTCCGATAACCAACGGCTATTGCGAGAGGTTTCATTATCCTGCCACTGCACATAGTGTTTTTCTGTTTGCAACACGCGCTACACCCTTAGTTATCAATAACAATCACTGCAAAGTGCCGATGCAAGATTGCAGAATAATCGGCACTATGACCGCTGCATTCAAGACAGCCTTTAACTGTTTGCTGAGCAGATATCTGCGTGTTTTATGCCTATTTCTGTCCAGTATTTAGCTTACTCAGTTCACTTGCAGAGTAAGTCGGGTAAAAGACTGTCAAGGATAGCAGTTAACAGCCTACAATAGGTGTCTGCAGCTCTAACTACCTGCCGCCACTTCTGACTTAAACTTTATATATGTGGATGATCACTATGCGCCGATTGCTTGGCTTGCCAACCTCTTATTTGCCTGCCATTTGTACTGCGCTGCTACTGAGCACGCTGGCTGGTTTGTCTGGCTGTCAGCTGTTGGAGTCGCGCGCGGCGAAAGGTGTCGTGCCGGATAGCGGTGTGCTGCGTGTGCAAGGTATTGCTCAATCCAGTCATATTGCAAAAAACGCCGCGGGTATGCCGTTGATTGAGGCGAGTAACTTTCACGATGTACTCTTTACCTTAGGTTACAGCCACGCCAGTGATCGCCTCACGCAAATGCTAGAACTGCGTTTATTAGCGCAAGGGCGTTTAGCTGAGTTGCATGGTGCGCAAATGCTTGATCTCGACCGTTTAATGCGCGCAATTAACCTGCAAGCCGATGCGCAGACCCTGTATAAAAACGCATCGAAAAACCTGCACAGGTATTTCGAGGTCTATGCACGCGGGATCAATGCCTATCTGTATCAAATGCGTGACAACCTGCCAGCAGAATTAGCACAGGCAAACTTCAAGCCTGACTACTGGAAAGCCGAAGACAGCGCCTTACTTTTTAGCCTGTTTAGCTTTAGCCAAAGCGGCAATGTATCTGAGGAAGTTTTAGCCCTAACGCTTGCTCAGCATTTAGACACTGAACAATTGCCTTGGCTATTTCCCATTTACCCCGATGAACCACTGGCTCTGAATGACACGCAAAAATTGTTAGCCCTGCCCCGCTCAGTTGTGCAAAACAGCGCATTGCGTGACAGCAGCCTGCAACTGTTAGCTACACTAAATCAACTCTCTGCTGTCAATTCATTGCAAGCGCCCTTGGCCAGCAGTTGGGCGATCAGCCCGCAGCACAGCGCCAATCGCCGCAGTTTGTTAGCCCTTAACACACTGCAAGCGGTGCAACCTACGCATCAGGCTTTGAACGAGCCCAAACCACAACCTGCACTGTACAGCTGGGTCAATATTCAGTCGCCACAACTGCAAGCAGCAGGCCTGTCAATTCCTGGCATGCCGTTATTACTCTCGGGCTTTAATGGAAAACTGGCCTATAGCCTCAGCGCGGTGATGGCCGACACCCAGGACGTATTTATTGAAAAATTGCGCCAGCACAATGGCCGCCTTGAATACTTTGCTGATGACACATGGCAACCGGCACAGCAGCGTATGGAAACTTTTTTTATTCGTGGTCAGCGCCCTGTACGCGAAGCGCTTTACCGCACAGCACATGGCCCGTTAATCGCTTCGCTGCCAAGCACCAGCAGCAACGGTTATGGCTTAGCGCTGCAACTTACTCAAAGTACCGATGACCGCAGCTTAAATACACTGTGGCAGTTGTCGCGCAGTAAAGATGTTGAGCAGGCCACACAAATTATTCAAGATTTACGCGCGCTCCCCGTCAATGTTTTGCTGGCCGATGCCCAGCATATTGCTTGGCAAGTGACCGGCACCTACCCTAATCGTCGCAACAGCCGTGGTTTGTTTCCTTCGCCGGGCTGGGATGCCAGTGTGGCATGGGAAGGCTATGCCGATCCGATGCTTTACCCTTATGATCAAGATCCGCCACAAGGCTGGCTCAGCGCTGCCAACCAACGCCTGACCCAGCCCGGTTACGGCATGCAATTATCCAGCAGTTGGGCCAATCCTGAGCGTGCAGAAAACCTAGCGCTGCAGTTGAGTAAAAAGCCCATCGCAGCCAGCCTTGCCACGCAAAATAACCTACAGCAGCGGCCGTGGCTGGTTGCGCAGTTACAGCAGATGCTAAACGCTGGCGCTATGCCAGCCGCACTGCAGCAGGCAATTGAGGGATTAGCGAGCGCACAACAAGCAACAGCACAACAAACGCTGCAGAGATTTTTAGATTTGCATGCGGGACAGCCTTTATCACAACAGCAGGCTGCTTGGCTTGAGCGCTTTTTAAGCCAAACACAAGCGCAGTTGTTTAAAACTGAGCTGCAGACGCTACCTGCCAGCATCCAACAAGCCTTTGCTTTGCATAATCAGCATAGCTATCCAGCTTGGCTGGATCATCTGCTAGGACGCGAGGACAGCCCGTTTTGGGCAACGCTGTCAACCTCAAAAGCACAGTTCTTAGTGGACAATTTATTGAGTAGTCAGCAAGCAACCAGCCAGACCCTGCTAGAAGCGCAGACGGTCAGCAGGCAAATCATGCTGGTGGACTTTTCACGTTCGATACCGCTATCTGCGGCAAGTTTTAGTGGGCAATCAGATAATCCCTACAGCCCGCATTATCAGTTAGACGTGGGTGTTGCAGGCGCCTTCTATCCATTGCCCGTCAACTATAAAGATATTAACTCGGTATATGGCAAACAGCGCCTGACCTTATTACCCGCACGTTAAAACCTGCTGGCGGCTCGACTGCATCCTAATAAAAAGCCCCACAGCGTCTGCGGTTAAAGCGGACTGCGGGGCAGGATCTATGACCAGCCTAGCCATGCACGGCGTAGCACCAGAACGCGCCCTGGCCGGGTTCAGTGAGACAAGATCAGAATTAGCACAACATGCAACAACTGTGTCGCAATATGATACTGACGCAAAACCACTCAGCAAAACAGCTGATCAAGGCCTGCGCAACGGAACGGATAGGCGCAGCAGCCATTCATCACTTAGCCTATCAGTGCCTTGAGCTCCGCCAAAAACAGATCACTCTGCTGGCGAATCTGTAACAATAGTTGCAACGCAGCTTCTGATTCGCCTTTAGCATGCATGGCTATCGCGCTTTGCCCAAGGCTATGTAAATCATGGTGCAAGTTAACCATATGAGAAAACTTCTGATCTAGACCAAAACGGCTCTGTGTTTCGCTATCAAGCCAAACACCCAGCTTGCACTGGTGACAATCTAAAATAGGAGCAAATCCGCCCTCACCACGCAGCCACTGCTCTAATTCTATAACCCAATTGCGATGCTCAATTTCAGCGTAAAGAAGTGGTAAGTTTTGCACCTCTACTGGCTGCTGACCAATCCAAGATGGGGCCGCTTTCCAAGACTGAAGCCATGCGGGCACGTCCTCTGCAGGCATGGGTCGAGCGATACCATAGCCTTGAGCCTGCTCGCAGCCCAACCTGAGCAGCACATCGCCTTGCTCAATGCTCTCTACGCCTTCGGCTATAACGCGCATGCCAAACGCATTGGCCATACCAATGACACCAGAGATAATCGATAAGTCATCGGCACTCTCCATCATTTCCCGTACAAAACTCTGGTCAATTTTTAGTACGCTAGCGGGTAAATGCTTGAGATAAGCAAGGGATGAATACCCAGTACCAAAATCATCAAGTGCGAAGCTGACTCCGAGATGGCGAGTGCGTTGCATAATTCCGGAAACCGCATCAAGGTCATTGAGCATGCTGCTTTCAAGCACCTCTAACTGCAGTGCTGCTGGCGAAATATCTGAATATTCTTTAAGGTCCTTGCTCAGCTTTTCTACAAAAGCATTGTCAAATAACTGCAGGCTGCTCACGTTGACGCTAACTTGAATCGCCAATCCTTGCTGTTTCCATAAGCGCATTTGCGCCAGCGCGCTGCGAATCACCCAATCACCCAGCTCAACTTCTAACGGATGATTAAACAAAACAGGTAAAAAGCTACCTGGCATCACCAGCTCACCATTACTTCTTTGCCAGCGCACCAGCGCTTCAAGACCAAAGACAACACCACTCTTCATACACACTTTCGGCTGGTAAAACAGAACAAACTCACCAGCATGCAAGCCCTTACGTATTTTTTCTAAATGACCCGTCAGCGCACGGGCGTCTTGCTCTGAGCCAATATCGTACTGCTGGATTTGGCCCTTTCCGTGCATTTTCGCCTGAAACAACGCCTGCTGTGCTTGGCGCATAAGCTGCTCAGCGGCCACCTGCAGTGGCTGCGGAAATTCCGTGACGCCAATACTGGCGGTTAAAAATATATTTATACCGTCAACTGTCAAAGGCTTATGAATCACTGCCAACAGTCGGTTGAGTTCCTGGAAGTAACTGTCTTCGGGTTTTTGCCGAGTAAATAACACCACAAACTCATCGCCGCCAACCCGTGCGATAACCGCCGTATTACCCAGCATTCGTCGTAGTCGCTGCGCCAACGCCTTGAGCAAAGCATCACCTAAGGCCGAGCCATGCAAATCATTCACTTCATTAAAGTTGTCTAAATCAAGCAGGGCTAAAACCAAGCGTCGCCCATGGCTTTCACAGTAATCCATCTCATCAGCTAGGGTATTTTCAATTGATCTGCGATTGGGCAGGCCCGTCAAAGAGTCCTCAAAGGCTAACCGCTGTAATGACTCTCGATGCTGCACTTTTTCAGTCACATCTTGGACCGTGCCCTCAGCAACAATTAACTGGCCATCAGGCGCAGTAACAAAGCGCCCCCTAACCTCTAAATGTTTAACCCTTGCGCCGCTCAGCAATATCCTGTGCTCAAGATGCAGCTCGCTCAATGCAGCTTTTGCAGCCTCATACGATCGAATCATTAGCTCGCGATCCTCAGGGTGGATCAGCTCAAAATAGGCATCAATATTAGGACCAAAATTACTCGCATCACGCTCAAGGATTCGGAACACTTCTTGTGACCACATGATCTCGCTTGAGGCATAGTCTGCCTGCCAGTGGCCGAGTTGGGCCTGCTGCTCGGCACGCTCCAAATGCCTTATGGCTTGTGCACGTTTCTGGTGCATTTGCCGATGTCCCAAAGCTATACCCAGCAAATCCCCCATCAAGCTCAAGAATTCAATGGATTCTGCGCTCCAGTCCCGCTCCTCAGTGACCGCATCGCAGCCCATAAACCCAACCAGTTTTTTGTCCACATACAAAGGGTATGCATAGAGCGAACGGACATTTTGTAGCTCTAGAATTCGCTGTTCATTTTGCGCTTCAGCCGGCATATCGCTGACTCGCGCAAGCAACACACAGCCCTCATCACGAAGCTGCTGCAGCCACCACAGTAGATCACCGGTGGCAATATCCTGCAGATTTTCAATTTCGGGTTTAATACCTTTAGCGCACCACTCATGCGTATTGCTCGTGTACTGTCCATCGGCGCTCATTAAGAATATATAGGCCCGGTCCGCCTTCATATATTCACAGCTGCGTTGCAGCGAGCGATTGACAGCTGCATCAAAATCTTCCGCTGATGAGGCCATAAAATCAGCCGCAAACTCACTAATCAGCATACGAGTATCGCGCTCACGCTGTAGCGTCAGCTCTGCAGTCTTGCGCTCTGTCACATCGGTTTGCGTACCCACCATACGTCTAGGGCGGCCGCTTGCATCCTTTTCAATTATTTTTCCGCGTGACTGTATCCATCGTTCATTGCCGGCCGCATCCAGAACACGATGCTTATGCAAAAACACCTCACTCTGTCCTGCCATATGCGTGAGAAACTCTTGACGCAGACCCGGCCAGTCATCAGGGTGTATGGTGAAGCCATTTTGAGAAAAACGCTCGGCAGTCAGTAACTGACCATCTTGTGCGGTATCGACTGTGCTGAAATCCCAATCCCAGAGGTTATCGCTACTGGCACCCAGCACCGAGTTCCAGTGCTGCTCCTGTGCAGCCAATGCCTGCTCGGCGACTTGCCGCGCATACTCTTCACGCTCCAGAACCAGTGCGCGAGAAGAAAGCTTCTTGTACATGGACAGCACTCTCTGAATGAGAATAGAGGTTTGCCCTGCCATGGCTGCTTGCGCATGCTGCTTAGCTGCAGATAACTGCATGCCTTCACGTACTCGCAAAAGTACCAGTGAGAGGTATTTGTCTTCGTACAGAATATGGTGCGCCAGCCAAGTAACCAAGAAAGCTAGCAAATCCTCAATCAACTTACGGCTGTCATCTGTTTTAAGTTTAGAGCGCATGGAGCGGACTTTATTGGCAAAGCCACTATGGCTTTTTATGTGCTTTTCAAACGCGCTGTCGTTTGTCGGTAACTCAGCCCATAGCGCTTCTTCTGTTGCAAAGTGGTAGCCCGCGTACTCGATCAAAGCATCTAAAATACGCTCAACTTCGCTACGCTCAACACCGTGCACGTAACCGTGACCAAGCTCATTAAGTAACGCAACCAGCTGACGATGCTGCTCGTCAATAATCGCTATGCCGATCTCGAAACTTGAACTCCATGGGACAATATCGAATTGGGATCGCGGGGCTGCATCCAACATATTTCTGTCGACCTTAATAATTGCCAAGTGCCAATCAGCATTGGTTAGTTTTGGGCCTCATCAAGACGAGCGCCGCCTTATAAATGTCATCCGTTATGCTGTTAAAAAAACTATTTGAGCTGGGTATCAGCCAAATATTTCAGGCATCTTCAAGCACACAACTAAGAAGTATCTCCAATACTTAAACCCTGTACAAGAGTCGCAGTACATCAATTTTAACAAGCACCTCAGAACTGACATAAGTCAAGATAGCACACTCAGACTTATATCTGCTCCCCGCACGCCAGTCAAGCATGCTACGGATCTAAAAACAGGTTCGCAAAAGGATAAGAGAGGGGGTTGCGCAAGCAAAAGAATCAAGCATTGCCAACAGGCCGTCAGCGCTCGACAAGGACAATTGGCACTCATCTAGCCTGCAGCACAGATGAGCTAAAAAGGGTATGTGAGGCGCGCAACACATGCAGTAATGAACGGCACAGACCCGAAACAAGCCGCAGCCAGACTCGTTTCGGGGACAACAATCTTAGCATCGTGCGCAATAGACACAGCGCTTAGCAAGCAATAATAGCCTGCCACCGATTCAAGATAAATCGCTTAACTACACTTACTATCACCGCAAGCCAAGCAAGTTAAACAGCCATCCATTTGCACCGCTGCTTGTGTATGGCATTTGCTACACAGCTGCGCACCAGCAGGGTACTTTTCTGTGCTGTCATCGCAATTGGCTGCCGCTTGCTTTACCGCATACAGCTGCTCAAACTCGGCTTTTTTTTGTGCCAAAAACTGCTGCTGCTGGTCATCCAAACCATCATCCATCAAGCCAATAAATTTAAGGTGGCGCTCTAGCACATCACCAATTTCAGCAACCAAAGAAGGCATCCACTTGCCGCCTTGCTTAAAGTAACCGCCTTTTGGATCAAACACACTTTTCAGTTCTTCCACTAAGAAAGTGCAATCGCCACCCTTACGGAATACTGCTGAAATAATCAGAGTGAGCGCAGCAATCCACTGATAGTGCTCCATATTTTTTGAGTTAATAAAAACCTCAAACGGGCGTCGCTGCTCGTGCGCACTGCCCGGATTCAAAATAATGTCATTGATCGTAATATAAAACGCATGTTCAGAGTTTGGCGTTTTAATTTTATAGGTGGAGCCAACCAAAGACTCTGGACGCTTAACCTTTTCATGCATCTCGACAAACTTGGCTTCAGGCGCAGCAATAGGCGCTAGTGGCGTCTGCTCACTTTCAGATACCAATTCATAGCCAATAATTTTTTCGCTGATTTTAATGCTCATCATCTATTCCTAAGCTTAAAATTTACCGTAATAACCTTCTTTAAAGGCCTCATAAAGATTGGCTGCACTGTGCATCTCACCATCGTATTCAATCTGCTGATTGCCTTTGGCTTCAATCGTTGAGCCATCGGCTAGCTTGAACCTGTAGGTGGTTTTAGCCAAATCTTCCTCTTTCACCAACACCCCTTGGAACGCCTCAGGATTAAAGCGGAAGGTGGTACAGCCTTTTAAACCCTGCTGATAGGCATACAGGTAAATATCTTTAAAGTCCTGATACGGGTAATCAGTTGGCACGTTGGCGGTTTTCGAAATAGAGGAATCAATCCACTTCTGCGCTGCCGCTTGCACATCCACATGCTGCACCGGATTGACTTCATCTGCACTGATAAAATACTCAGGCAAATTGTCGGTCAATGCGTCTGGATCAATCAGTGTGCGATAAGCCAGCAACTCATAGCTGAACACATCAACTTTTTCTTTGGATTTTTTGCCTTCACGAATAATGTTGCGCGAGTAATGGTGGGCAAAACTGGGCTCAATACCATTAGAGGCATTATTGGCCAGCGACAAAGAAATAGTGCCGGTTGGCGCAATCGAGCTGTGATGGGTAAAACGCCCACCGAACTCAGCCAGCTGCTCAATTAACTCTGGCTCTTCAGCAGCCACTTGCTGCATGTAGCGACTGTACTTAGCCCAGAGCACTTTACCTTTGATTTTCTTACCCACTTTATAGCCATCTTTGCGCATTTCTGGGCGCTTAGCGAGCATTTCGCCGGTCACGATAAAGTCTTCATCCATGATTGGCGCTGCACCTTTTTCTTGTCCAAGCTGCAGCCCAGCACGCCAACCTTCTAGCGCCATTTCTTTAGCCACTTGCTCGGTAAAGGCCAGCGACTCCGGATCACCATATTTCATCCGCAACATGCAGATGGTGGAGCCCAAGCCCAGAAAGCCCATGCCGTGGCGGCGTTTGCGCATAATCTCTTCACGCTGCTCAGGTAATGGCAGGCCATTAATTTCGACAACGTTATCGAGCATACGGGTAAAGATGTTCACCACTTTGCGGTATTCATCCCAATCAAAGCTGGCTTGCTCAGTAAAGGGCTGACGCACAAAACGGGTCAGGTTGATCGAACCGAGCAAACAGGCACCATAGGGAGGGAGTGGCTGTTCGCCGCAAGGGTTAGTGGCGCGGATTTCTTCACAGAACCAGTTATTATTGTACTCATTGACTCGGTCTATCAGGATAAAACCTGGCTCAGCAAAGTCATAGGTGGACGCCATAATGGAATCCCAGATGCGTCGTGCCTTAAGAGTACGGTAAACGCGACAGGCGACCATGCCATCTTCACGGGTAATGTACTTTTCAGTCGAGGACCAGTAACGCCAAATCACCTGGCTCGTATCATTGACGTCTAGCTTATCGGTTTCTAATTCAGCAGGGCTCAGCGGAAACGCCAGCGCCCAATCACTATCATCCTGCACAGCCTTCATAAATTCACTGGTAATCAGCAGCGACAGGTTAAACTGACGCAGGCGACCATCTTCACGCTTGGCGCGGATAAAATCCAATACATCGGGGTGACCTACATCAAAGGTCGCCATTTGCGCACCACGACGGCCACCAGCAGATGACACGGTAAAGCACATCTTGTCGTAGATATCCATAAACGACAGTGGGCCAGAGGTGTACGCTCCAGCGCCAGACACATAGGCGCCTCGAGGCCTGAGCGTGGAAAACTCATAACCAATCCCGCAACCGGCTTTTAAGGTTAAGCCCGCTTCATGCAGCTTGCTTAAAATATCATTCATCGAGTCGCCAATCGACCCGGATACCGTGCAGTTAATGGTGGAGGTCGCTGGTTTGTAAGCAGTCGCGCCAGCATTGGAAATAATTCGTCCTGCTGGAATTGCACCGCGGTATAGGGCCCATAAGAATTGCTCATACCAATGTTCGCGCTGCTCAGGCAACTCAATATCAGCCAACGCGCGCGCGACGCGCTGATAGGTCGCGTCAATGTCGGCATCAATACCTTGGCCGTCCTTGGTTTTTAAGCGATATTTAGCATCCCAAATATCCAGCGAGGCGGGTTGTAAGCCAATATCAGTCGGTGTTGAAACCTGAGAAACTGCCGCAACAGTTTGATTCATTATGGACTCCTAAAAATCTGGTCTACGTTGAAAATCAGTAGAATGCTTGCAGAAACACTACATATTGTATTTAGGGGCTAATGCTATATCTATATATGGTTAACAGCAAGTTAGAAAAGTATGGCACGCTTGACTTAAATCATGGCAAAAAACAAACACCAGCAGCACCGCGCCTTACTCAGCAGACCGTTTATCTGAAAATTTTTTCGCAGATACATACTGTGACTCAGTGCTGTTTTTAGCAAAGAAGAGACTTACGCAAATCCAGCAAACCATACAAATGATCAACGCGTGCTGTGCTGGGTCTGTGGCCAGCGAAGCCATGGATGGCGTAGCGCCCGCATCGAGCCCTGGATGGGCTCGTTAAGGGAAGAACAGACTTAGCGCAGTGCGCAATGCACCTATAATCCGTACAGCCAACTTATGGTCTTATCTACTATATGAAATAGGTTATGCAAAGCGTGGTTAAGTGCGGTGCATACCGTACTCCGGGGCAGGTGTTTATCCGTCGATGAACCCATCCTGGGTTCAACTCCGGCGCTACGCATCCCTGCTTCGCTTGTCACACCAACCCCAAAGTACTCGTTGATCAGCGGAGTAGCCTGCGTGCTATTTATAAGACTCAAGACGAGCAGCATCGGTATTGTTTGCTCTCCCATCACTAATGCCTGCAACCCAGAAAGAGACTTACGCAAATCTGGCCAACAACACAAATGATCAACGCGTGCTGTGCTGGGTCTGTGGCCAGCGAAGCCATGGATGGCGTAGCGCCCGCATCGAGCCCCGGATGGGCTCGTTAAGGGAAGAACAGACTTAGCGCAGTGCGCAATACACCTATGATCAGTACAGCCAACTTATGGTCTTATCTCATATATGAAATAAGTTATGCAGAGCGTGGTTAAGCGCGGTGCATGCCGTACTCCGGGGCAGGTGTTTATCCGTCGATGAACCCATCCTGGGTTCAACTCCGGCGCTACGCATCCCTGCTTCGCTTGTCACACCAACCCCGAAGTACTCGTTGATCAGCGGAGTTGTTTTCACGTCTTCTATAAACTCAAAACAAGCAAAGCCCTGTTTGCATGCACAAGCTCATGTTCATTCATGCGTTATTAGCCAGCAGTTGTAAAAATGATGAGTAAGCTAGCCACGCAGGGAAAGAAGAGACTCACGCAAATCTAGCCAACGACACAAATGATCAACGCGTGCTGTGCTGGGTCTGTGGCCAGCGAAGCCATGGATGGCGTAGCGCCCGCATCGAGCCCTGGATGGGCTCGTTAAGGGAAGAACAGACTTAGCGCAGTGCGCCAAACGCATACTGCTCTCCTCCCATTATCACAACAAACTTATAACGGACTCGCAAATAAACTGGGCAAATCAGCAGAAGCACCATCATACACAATACGCCCATCCCTCAGACGAATCGTACGTGGGCAACGCGCACTTAAACGGGGGTCATGGGTCACAATCACAATGGCGCACTGATGCTCAATATTAAAACGCTCAAACAAACCAAACACCTCATCCGCCGTTTGCGTATCGAGGTTACCCGTTGGCTCATCGGCAAACACCAACGCAGGCCGCGTCACCAAAGCGCGAGCAATGGCCACCCGCTGCTGCTGGCCACCGGATAAACGATTAGTGGATTGACGCATAAAACTCGCCAACCCCACCTCACTCAACAAATACTCCGCGTATTCACGCTGCTCGGCTGAAGGCTTACCGTAACGCAGCATCAACGGCATCAAGACATTGTCCAGCACACTAAAAGCACTGATCAGATGATGAAACTGAAACACAAAACCAATCGACTCGCTGCGCAATTGCGTGCGCTGCTGCTCAGTCATACCCTGCACCAGATGCCCTTGAATACGCAATTCACCTGACGAAGACACATCCAGCAAGCCCATCACATTGAGCAGCGTACTTTTACCCGAGCCCGAGGCGCCCACCAGCGCCACCAATTCTCCGCGACTCACCTGCAAAGAAACATCATGCAAAACATGGTTTTGCAATGGTGTATTGGCATTAAAGATTTTATTGAGCTTATCCAGCTGCAACACCACCTGCTGATCAGCGGCATGGCTTAACACCTGCGACTTAGACATAACGAATCGCCTCTGCCGGATCATACTTTGCAGCACGACGTGCCGGCACCATTGCCGCGACCACACCGGCAGCAGTCGCAATCGCGATGGCCGATAACAACATGGACGGCTCAAGTCGGATTAAGAACAATCGGTCGTCAAATCCATTAAACACCTGCACCAAAGCATAGCCAGCCATCACCCCTAACAGCGATCCGGCCAAACCAAGCAAACCACCTTGCAACAAAAACACCCGCAAAATTTGCTGCTGCGTGCTCCCCATTGCACGCAAAATGCCAATTTCACGGGTACGCTGCACCACACTCACGGCCAGTACACTGGCAATCCCAAAAGCCACTGAGAGCGCAACAAATACTCGAATCATTTGCGTGGTCATGGTTTGTGAACGCAAGGCATTGAGAAGCTGACCATTACTCGCCATCCAGCTTTGCACGTGCAAATCGGTCAATTGCGTAAAACGCTTCGCCCAGTACTCTGCTTGAAAAACATCAGTAATTTTTAACTCTATTACTGTCACGCCACCCGGTAAGTTGAGCAAGGTTTGTGATTGTTTCAAATCAGTATAAACATAACGGCTGTCGAGCTCGCGTACGCCTAACTCAAAAATACCCGCCACATCCATCACCGCTTGGCGATTATCACCGGCATCCAAACGCAGCTTATCGCCGGTACGCAAACCTAAATCTTCAGCCAACTGATGACCAATCAACACATTACTGGCACCGACACTGAAGCGCCCTTCGCGCAGGTAGTCTTTAAGCTCAATAATGCCATCATAGCGTTCAGGATCAATGCCCATCAAAGCAATCGAGGCTCGCGCAGTACCTTTTTGAGCAAAAGCGGGTCCAGAAATAAGCGGCGATACCGTATTAAGCACAGGGTACTGATCCAACACATCCCGCACGTCTTGCCAGTTATTAATGGTCTGTAAACGCTGCGCACGAGGACTTTCCAGCGCCCAGACATATTGGCCTTCTGGGCTTGCGGATAAATTATTGTGTTGGCGGGTGGCTTCAATACGAATATGCGCTTGCGTGCCTAAAGTTTTGTTGATCACGTTATCTTGCAGGCCTGTCATCAGCGCGGTAATAAAGACAATCACCGCCGCACCAACAGAAATCGCCACACTGATCAGCAGAGTTTGCAAGGGATTGTCGGCTAAAAAACGTAGAGCAATACGCCACTCAATCCACAGCGAATCACGCCAACCAGCCAGTTGACTAACGAATGACATACTGAGCCTGCTCAAAGCGCACACGGGCGCGCTGGCCGTCTGTGGCCTTGCCTGCATGCACTACCACATCACCTTCAGTGAGGCCTGCAAGGATTTCACTGTGGGTCATATTGCGCAAACCCAACTGCACATCCTGCGCACTAACCTCTCCATCGTGCCAGCGCAAAACCTGCGCCTGCCCTGCCGAGTTAAACAACAGATAATCATTGGGCAAAACCAAAGTGCTCTCACGCTCAGCGGCGATAATATTGGCCGATACCGTCATGCCCTGTAAAAACCTGTTGTGCTGCTTGTTATTATCTTCAAGCAAGCTGATATGTACATCAATGGTGCCACGCCCGCTATCCACCGCAGGCGCAATAAAGCTGACGACACCCGGCACCACTTGCTCAGGCCAAGCATCGGCAATCAATTGCACCGGCTGCTGCAGTTTTAGCGGGGCAAAGTTTTTTTCATCCAGCGCCACCACTACTTCCAAGCCGTCGCTGGCCATACCATCACGATCAAAGCCATCGCTGCGGGCAATTTCCAAGAGTGTTTTACTCGGCTGCACCAAGTCTCCAGGTTCTACATTGCGCGTTTGCACGCGCCCAGCAAAAGGCGCATAGATACGGGTTTTTGCCAGCTCTGCTTCGGCGCTTACAATGCGCTGCTGCAACAAGCGCTCTTCCGTACTATCCGCTGCCAAGGAATCAACCGACAACTGCGCGCGGGTTAAGGCGGTTTTAGCATTAAGCTCTAAGCGTTGGGCTTGCTCAGCCTGTTCAATAGGAATCATGCCTTGTTTGGCCAAAGTTTCACGGCGACGCGCTTCACGGCTGGCTTGGCGCAAATTATCCCGCGCCTCGACTAACGCAGCTTGCGCTTGCGGACGACTGACTTCACGCAACTGCTGCAGCAGTGTTTGTGCTTGCGCTAAACGTGATTGCAGCTCTTCTGGGTTGAGCTCGATCAGTAAATCACCCTTGCTAACCTGATCACCTTCACGTACGTGGCGCGCAATCACGGTACCAGTGATTTCACTGCCAATGCGTGCCAGTGTTTGATAACGCACCTCACCACTGGCAACAATGCGCAGTTCAAGCGGCATCGGCTCAACACTCAGTGCTGGCAATATTGGCCCACGCCATTTTTGTACGCCGATTACCAGCGCAGTACACAAAATAGCAATTACAATTCCATAAACAATGCGCATTTGAGCCTCGTTACAACGTTACTACACCAGCTCAATGGCGTCTGGCAGGATACGAATGATGCCGTGTTTATACAGACCACCAATGGCTTTTTTGAAGTTACCTTTACTGACGCCAAAGGTTTGCGCAATCAATGGCGCTGGGCTTTTATCACTCAGCGCTAAGCGCCCATTATTGGCATCGAGCTTGGCCAAAATAGCCTCGCTCAAAGTATCGCGCAGCTCACGCCCTTGCGGTTGCAGGCTGAGATTGATTAGGCCATCATCACGGATTTCACGGATAAAGCCACGCTCTTGCATACCGCTACGCAAAAACTTAAAGGCTTCATTTTTATGGATCAAGCCCCAGTGCTCACGATTAATAATGGCTTTAAAGCCCAAATCAGTCTGCTCAACAATCAGCAAATCAACTGCTTGCCCGACTGTATAGTTGGCTGGTGTGCGATCTAGGTAACGGTCTAAATGTGCGGTAGCGGTTATGCGCTTGGTACGCTCATCAATATACGCATAGACCACGCAGTAATCGCCTTCTTGCAGTGGGCGTTTTTCTTCAGAATGAGGCAGCAGTAAATCTTTACTTAAACCCCAATCTAAAAATAAACCAACAGGGTTGATATCCACCACTTTCAGACTGGCAAACTCACCCACTTTGATTTTAGGCGTGCGGCTGGTAGCAATGATGCGGTCTTCACTGTCGAGGTAGACAAAGACATTGAGCCAATCTTCATCTTCACATGGCTCATCTTTAGGCATTTCACGCCGTGGCAAAAGAATATCCCCATCAGGGCCGCCATCCAAATACACGCCAAAATCAGCCTGTCGAATAACCTGTAGGGTATTCATATCTCCAATCAACGCCATGCCTGTACACCTTAATTCAGCATTTAAAGAAGCCTATTATGCCTGTTTAAATAACATAAGCGGGTGTTTTAATGCCGCAGCACTCACTCAATACTGCTGCGGCTCAACTCATGCATTGGCTATCTAGGTTATTGCCGCTCATCCACGAGCAAGCGCTCGTGAATGATATCGGCTAAGCGGTCTGGCTGGAATTTTGATAAAAAGTTATCGCAGCCGACTTTTTCCACCATCGCCGCATTAAAACTACCCGACAGTGAAGTGTGCATGACCACGTAAAGATCACGCATACGTGGATCATTACGAATCTCCGTTGTCAGACGATAACCATCCATTTCCGGCATTTCCGCATCGGTAAAGACCATCAACAGTTTATCGGTCAGCACTTCACCTTGATCAGCCCACTCTTGCAATTGCTGCAAGCCTTTGAGGCCATCAGTGCTTTGATGCACGATAATATCAAGTTGCGATAACGCTTCGGTCAACTGGCTAAGCGCGACGTTGGAATCGTCAATAATCAACACTTCACGGCCACGCGCCTTGGCCAGCAGCGGATTGCTTAGCTTTTCTGCAGAAATCTGGGTATTCATTGGCACAATTTCAGACAAGACCTTTTCCACATCAATAATTTCTACAATTGCATCATCAACATGAGTGATCGCAGTCAAATAATGCTGACGACCGGCAGTACGTGGCGGTGGCTGCACCGATTCCCAGTTAAGGTTAACAATACGTTCGACACTGCCAATCAAAAAGGCTTGGATTGAGCGGTTGTATTCGGTGACAATCACCGTACTATTTTCATCTTGCACCAGCGCACGCATACCAATGGCTTGGGCTAAATCAATCACTGGAATGGTTTTACCACGCAAAGTAATCACGCCACACATATGCGGATGACGCTGCGGCATCAGAGTTAAGGCGGGTAAGCGCACCACTTCTTGTACTTTAAACACGTTAATCGCAAACAGTTGACGCCCATGCAAACGAAACATCAAAATTTCTAGGCGGTTTTCGCCAACAAGCTGTGTGCGCTGATCAACACTATCAAGAATACTGGCCATCAATGAACCACCTTTAAAGAATGAGATATGTTGTTATCGGCCAATTAATAAAAAACATAAATAGCCAATACGTTGATTGTTGCCTACTTTGGATAGCCGGTGATGCGGCGGATGCTTTGATACAGCGGCTGCAAGCGGCGATACATTTTACAATAGACCTCGCGGTAGAGTTTATCGTACAAAGCGTGATTGTGCTGATCAGGATAAAACAACTCGCCTGCGCGGGTCATGTTTTGTACCCCTGTAGCAAAATCGGGCTGCAAACCGACACCAACCATACACGCAATCGCCGCGCCCAAGCCTGATGTTTCAATGGTATGCGGGCGTTGCACCGGCAAACCAAAAATATCCGCGGTGATCTGCAAAACCGCATCACTTTGCGAACCACCACCGGACACCCGTAAGCGCCGAATCGGCACACCACTGCGTTTTTCAATGCGCTCCTTGCCCTGTCGCAAACCATAGGCAAGACCTTCTAACATCGCCCGATAGATATGCGCACGGGTATGCACATCACCAAAACCAATGATCGCGCCTTTGGCATCAAGGCCAGGTTCACGCACCCCTGGCGACCAATACGGCTGCAACATTAAACCCATTGAGCCAGCGGGCGCTTGCTTGATTAACTCTTCAAATAACGACTCGACACTGACACCCAGACGCTCTGCGCGCTGCTGCTCACGCAGGCCAAACTCACGTTTAAACCAACTGACCATCCAAAAGCCGCGATAAATCATTACTTCGGTGGTGAAATGCTGCGGAATCGCTGCCGGATAGGCTGGAATCAAGCGCGTCACTTCCAGATATTTACTGCGTATGGTGTTGATGGTCGCGGTGGTTCCATAAGACAAACAGGCAATGCTTTCATCCACTGCGCCAGCACCCAGCACTTCACAAGCTTTATCGGCTGCCGCCGCAATAATCGGCAAGCCTTCTGGCAGGCCGGTATGGGCACTGGCTGCGGCATGCACGTGGCCTAACAATTTTCCCGGCTCGATCAACTCCGGCAGTTGTTCGCGGCGCACGGCCAAAGCGTGCCATTTCCAGTCGCGCTTGGCAGCCCAGCGCAATTTTTTATAATCAAAGGGTAAATAGCCAACACAGCTGGCCACCGAATCGACAAAGCGCCCACTCAATTGATAATTCAAATAGCCGGAAAGCAACAACACTTTATGGGTTTTCGCATGGATTTGCGGCTGATACTGCACCACCCAATTCACTTCAGCTTGGCCACGAAAGTAATCCACAATACTGGCCGCACCAACCAGTTTAAACAGGCTGCGCCAAGGGTTAGGCAAAGCAATGCTGACATCGGCCAAACGCTGATCCAGCCACACCATCGCTGGGCGCAAGGCGCGTCCGTGCTGGTCCACATGCACGACAGTGCCGCGCTGGGTGGTGACACTGACGCCTTTAATCTGTGCTTTATCAATACTGACTTGCTGCCACAGTTGCTGGCAGGCCTGCCCTACCGCTTGCCAATAATAATCCGCCTCCTGTTCAGCCCAGCCCGGTTCAGGCGAAACATAGGGCTCAATCTCGATACGGCTTAAGCCATGTAAATTGCCTGCTGCATCAAACAACATAGCGCGCACGCTCTGGGTGCCGTTATCAATGCTCAGTACATACTCAGCTAATGGCTGCTTGCTGATTTGATCTGTGCTCATAGGCTCACCACTGCAGCACTGGGCAAACTATAAAATTGCTGATAGATCGTTAAATAACGTTGTTGTTCGTGCGCCCAACGCTGATCATCCCAGCCTAAGCGTGGCTGACAGAGTTCGCGTACCTGTTCCAGCAGCGCTAAACCGCCACGCGCCAGCAATAAGCCAAAGCGTGTGCGGCGTAGTAATAAATCATCCAAATGAACCACCAGCTCATGTTCACAGGCATAGGCCAACTCGGCCCAGAACATCGGTGTATTGCTAATTTTCTGCGCACCCACCTCTTTAAAGACCGCGCAAAAGTTTGACCAAGTGACGCGATAACGGCCATATAAACGGCGTTGCACACTGCTAGATAATCCCGCCAAACAATCATCCGTTGGGCGTGACGCTGAGAGACTTTGCGCCTGCACGGTTTCTTGCATTGAGCAGCCATTAAACGCCGTGCAAGCCTGCAGCATCTCTAGCGCCAACATTCGAAAAGTAGTCAGCTTGCCGCCCGCTAGGCTGACACAACCCGGTTCAACCCAGAGTACGTGCTCGCGGGACTCATCCGAGGGTTTGTGCTCGCCACTGGCGTTCTTAACCACAATAGGACGCACGCCGGACCAGGTGGATAACACATCACTTTCTTTGATCTGCGCACTGGGAAACACCTTGGCGCAGCCGGCCAGTAGATACTCCACTTCAGCTTGGCTGATTGCTGCTTCTTGGTTGAGATCATCCTTGTGGTCAATATCAGTGGTACCAATCACCGTAGCGCCTTCCCAGGGGAAGATAAACATCAAACGGCCATCAACAGGATGCTTAAAACTGACCGACTGACTGACCGGCAAGCGCCAACTGGGCAAGAGTAAATGACTGCCGCGTAGCGGTCGAATATGCTGCTGTTGCTGACTTAAGCCAGCCGCATCGGTCCACACCCCAGTGGCTTGCGCCAGCGCTTTGCAGGACAACTCAAACTGCTCGCCGCTCAAGGTGTCTTCAATGCGCACGCCGCTGACACGACGCTTGCCTGCCTCATCAGCGTTGTCGCTGTATACGCGATCTAGCACGCGTAGATGACTGACCACACAAGCACCCAAAGCACGCGCCTCAGCCAAGACATGCATGACCAAGCGCGCATCGTCAGTCACCGCATCTTGAAACTGACTGGCGCCGTTTAAGTTATGGTGTTGCAAACCGCCGGCCACCAGCGGCACTTGCCACGGTGGATGAAACTGCTGCAAGGACTGCCCAGCAATAAAATCATAGAAACGCAGCACTCCCGAGAACACTCGACGCCCAGGAAATTCACCCCGATAATGCGGGTATAAAAACGGCAGCGGATCAACCAAGCCGGCTTCATTATCCAGCAACAGCTGACGTTCACGCACGCTATCGCGGGTCAAAGCCAACTCACCTTGACTGATATAACGCAGACCACCGTGCACCATTTTTGAAGAACGGCTGGAGGTGCCCCAGGCAAAATCGTTCTGCTCAACCAACAAACAACGCCAACCGCGTTTGGCCGCTTCGCGAATCACTCCAGCACCGGTAATGCCGCCACCAATAACGATGAGGTCCCATGTCTGCTGCGCCAGCTTAGGCACTACCTGTTCGCGCCAGGCTTGCGTCCAATTGGCGGGCTGAGTCATTGAACTAGTCATGGCGTTTATCCATCAGCAGCACACCGGGCGCCAGCTGTTGGTGTGGGTCAAAGGTATCCACCACAGTCGCAATTGCAGCCATGCCCAGCTCACCTTTTTCCTGCGCCAGCCAAGGTGCATGATCACGCCCCACGCCATGCTGATGACTGATAGTGCCTTGATTGTCGGTAATGGTTTGGCTGGCTGTGGTTTTAAGCCTGCGCCAATTTTCAAGGGTTTGCGCATAGTCCGCACCACAGGCAAACACATAGGTGGTGTAGATACTGGAGCCTTGCCCATAGACATGGGATAAATGCGAAAACACATGCACTTTTTGGCCTTGCTCCGCCAGACCATCGCGCAAGCTCTGCTCAACCTTCTCCATCAATGGCTGCACATTGCCCCATTGCGTTGCGGTTTCTAAGGTATCCACCACATAACCGGCCTTCCACAACGCTTCACGCAAATAGGGAAAACGAAAACGCCCCTGCTGCCATTTGCTGCCGAGAAAGCGTCCGGTAAACACAGCGCCATACTTTTTTAAACAGCGTTTAGCTTGGCGCAGCGACAACGCATTTTGCTGACGATCACCGGTCACGCCAAAAGTCAGCAAGCACTTACCCTCAGCACAACTGCGCCAGCCCAAATAACGCTCAAGCATGCCGATCATGCGTGGATGACCAGCCAAAGCCAGTTGTGTGGTGGTTTCTACTGGATTGGATAAACGCAGCATCGACAGCGGAATACGTGCCTGACTCAATTCGCGCACCGCCGCTTGCGCATGCTGCCACGAAGGCAAAAACACGCCATAAAAGCGCTCATCATCAGGCAAGCGGCTGACCCGTACTTTTACTTGCGAAATGATGCCAAAACGCCCTTCCGAGCCCATCACCCATTCGCGCAAATCTGGACCTGCGGCAGAGGCTGGGTAACAGGGCAGCGTCCAAGTTCCGGCAAAGGTTTCCACTTCGCCGCCGGCAAATAGCTGCTCTATGCGCCCATAACGCAGTGACTGCTGGCCACTGGAACGGCTCGCGACCCAACCGCCTAAAGTCGACAGCTCCCATGACTGCGGGAAATGCCCCAGCGTATAACCCAGCGCACGCAATTGGTTTTCAACTTGCGGGCCCGTAGCGCCCGGGCCAAAGGTGGCAAGCAAACTGTCTTCATCAAATTCCAGCAGTTGATTCATGCGCGCCAAAGAGAGGGTCAGCACAGGCCGCGTATCGGCTTGTGGATTGATATGTCCGGCCACTGAGGTGCCGCCGCCATAGGCAATCACCACGATATTTTCTGCTGCAGCCCAGGCTAGTAACTCTCGAATATCTGCAGCCGTCTCGGGAAACGCCACACCATCGGGGAATACGCCAAAATCACCGCTGCGCATCGCCAGCCAGTCCGGCAAACTTTGCCCGCGGGCATGGCGCAGCCGTGTTTCGGCATCGACACTGACGTTTTTATGTTCGGACAAACGTGATGGCGGCACTTGAGCCATCACCTCATCTAAACTGGCATCAGCCAGCACACGTCCACTGCCGACAACAGTGTGCAAAAACGCTGCGCCTTGTTCAGGTAATTCCATCGTCGTGGCACTGTCGCCCCATCCATTCCAGCGTCGCATAGCCACCCCTTTGTTTATTTTTATAATGTGTCGATGCTATTTGAATTGCTTATCCAGCCAAGCACAGCCTAACCTTTTTTGCAAAACAATAGGAGTCCTCAGCAAGCCAAGAGTATGTGTTTTTAAGATAGAGCCGTTGTGACAGATGTAAAACAGGCAAGCAAAGAAGCAACCGGCTAGGCAACCGCTTTTATCTAACACAGAGACGAGGGTATTGATGGTCGATCAAGAGAGGAAAACGAGCGGCAAACAAACAAGATAAACGAGCACAGCATTGCACTGCGCTCGCTCTCTAAATAAATACTCTTACAGCGTTAGGTCACGCACAGAGGCTTTAATAAACTCTTTCTTTAAATCTTCAAAGGTGTGCACTGCAGGGAATTGCGGGAACTCAGCAATCACATTATCTGGCGCGTGGAACAAAATACCGGCATCGGCTTCAGACAGCATAGTGGTGTCGTTGTATGAATCACCGGCGGCAATAATGCGGTAGTACAGGGTTTTTAGCGCTAATACTGATTGACGCTTAGGATCTTTTTGACGCAACTGATAATCCACTACGCGACCCTTTTCATCGGTCACCAGCTTATGGCAGAACAAGGTCGGGAAGCCCAGTTGACGCATCAGTGGCTGGGAAAACTCATAAAACGTATCAGACAAAATAATGACTTGAAAACGCTCACGCAACCAATCGACAAACTCCACCGCACCCTCTAAAGGCTTGAGCGTGGCGATCACGTCTTGGATGTCGTTTAGGGTTAAACCATGCTCATCCAAAATGCGCAGACGCTGCTTCATCAGCACATCGTAATCAGGGATATCACGCGTGGTCGCCCGTAGTGATTCGATACCCGTTTTTTCTGCAAAGGCAATCCAGATTTCCGGAACCAATACACCTTCAAGGTCTAGGCAGGCGATTTCCACAGCAATTCCTCATCACATAAAAAGAGGCACTCTAGCGGCTCAATCCAGACCATGCAAGATTAAGATGCGTAATCATGCTTCGTATACCCATAAAGCATAAGCATAACGGTTTTTATTCATTCTAATCGTAGCGCTCTGTTTGCTAGTATGAACAGCCCAACACATCTATTAACTGCACAGGAATTTAGCATGACAGCCTCAATTGACCTTCAGCAACTGACTGCTGATTGCGCCGACGCCTCGCCGCAGAGCATTCTTAAACAGGCTTTTGCTGCCTTTGGTAATGAGTTGTGGTTGTCCTTTAGTGGCGCGGAAGATGTAGTGCTGTTGGATATGGCGTGGAAAATCAATCCGCAGGTCAAGGTCTTCAGTTTAGACACCGGGCGCTTGCATCCCGAGACCTATCAATTTATTGAAAAAGTGCGCGAGCATTATCAAATCATGATTGACGTGCTCTCGCCCGATGCCGAGCAGGTGCAAAATCTGGTACGCGAAAAAGGTTTATTTAGTTTTTATAAAGATGGCCATGCTGAATGCTGCGGTGTGCGTAAGATCGCCCCGCTCAAACGCAAACTGAGCACAGTTAAAGCTTGGGCCACCGGCCAACGTCGTGATCAAAGCCCAGGCACGCGCAGCAATGTGGCGACAGTCGAGCTGGATACGGCCTTCTCAGCGGCAGAACAGCCGCTGTACAAGTTTAATCCGTTAGCCAACATGAGCAGTGAAGAGGTCTGGGCCTATATCCGCATGCTAGAGCTGCCTTACAACAGTCTGCATGAACGCGGCTTTATCAGCATTGGCTGTGAGCCCTGCACCCGCCCTGTGCTACCCAATCAACACGAGCGCGAAGGCCGTTGGTGGTGGGAAGCAGCCACGCAAAAAGAATGCGGCCTGCATGCTGGCAATATCATCACGGCACAATAACATCGCAGAAAATGGCTTTAGATTAATATTCCCAGCGTATTTTAAACAAATACACTGCATTTCCTCATCCAATCGCAATATAGCGCGCCAAGCTGGTTATACTTGGCGCGCAACGCCGCGTATTGAGTCATGACTCAGGCGCGCGCTCTTTATTTTATTGCTATTGATTTGGGAGCCCTATGAAAACCCCTGCACGCCTAATCCCTCTGGTTGAAGATGGGCTGATTGACGAGGTGTTACGCCCCCTGATGAATGGTAAAGAAGCCGCCGTATATGTGGTGCGCTGTGGTAATGAGATCCGTTGCGCCAAAGTCTATAAGGACGCTGAAAAGCGCAGCTTTAAGAAAGCCGCACTGTACCGTGAGGGCCGTAAAAGCGGCAACAGCCGCCGCAGTCGCGCCATGGAGAAAGGTTCCAAGTTTGGCCGCGAGCAAATGGAAGACGCTTGGCAAAATGCTGAAGTGGACGCCCTCTACCGCCTCGCTGCCGCCGATGTACGCGTACCACAGCCTTATGGCTGTTTTGATGGCGTATTGTTGATGGATTTGGTCACCCTGCCTGACGGTCAAGTCGCCCCGCGCCTTAACGACGTCAGCTTGGAGCCTGAGCAAGCACGCACAGACCACGCCACCTTGATGGAAGCCATCAAGCGCATGCTCTGCATCGGCCTGATTCATGGCGACTTATCTGAGTTTAATGTGTTGGTCGACGAACACGGCCCAGTGATTATCGACCTTCCGCAAGCTGTGGACGCAGCTGCCAATAACAACGCGTTTTTTATGCTGCACCGTGATGTCAGCAATATCTCCAACTATTATTCACAATTCGCACCCGAACTGCGTGACACCCGCTACAGCGCGGAAATGTGGAGCCTGTATAAAGAAGGCCGTTTAGAAGCGGATACAGTACTGACTGGCGAATTTGTCGAACCTGACACCCCTGCCGATATCGATTCAGTCATGGCCGATATACAAGCGGTACTCAGCGAAGAACGCGAACGTGTGGCGCGGGCTAATGCTGAAGATTTTGATGATTATTAACTGACAAGAGCTGCCAGCCTGAGCGCTGGCACTTTTCTGTAGACATAAAAAAACCCGCTTAGAGCGAGTTTTTTACAAGCACTGGCGGTGTGCTTGTTATATATGGTGCCCGGAGCCGGAATCGAACCGGCACGGTGTTACCACCGAGGGATTTTAAGTCCCTTGCGTCTACCTATTCCGCCATCCGGGCGGTAGAAGCGTGATTGGCAGTTGCGTAGTGCCTGTCCCAATCGAGGGCGCTAATATATGAGATCCTTTCGGTAAGTGCAAGACCTTATTGAGGTTTTTGTTTAAAAAGACTTAAAGAGTAATAGATAGAGGTTAGACACTGAGCTTGGCATTAGACATGGCCAAGCTCAGGTCGATTGCTTTAGAAGAAGCCCAGCGGGTTGATGTCATAACTGATCAGCAAGTTCTTTGTTTGCTGATAATGGCTGAGAATCATTTTGTGTGTTTCGCGCCCCACACCTGATTTTTTGTAGCCGCCAAATGCTGCGTGCGCTGGGTACAGGTGGTAGCAGTTGGTCCATACACGCCCGGCCTGAATGCCACGGCCCATGCGATATGCACGGTTAATATCACGCGTCCAAACACCTGCGCCTAAACCAAACTCAGTATCATTGGCGATTTCCAGTGCTTCTGCTTCGTCCTTAAAGGTGGTCACTGCTACAACGGGGCCAAAAATTTCTTCTTGGAACACGCGCATTTTGTTGTGGCCTTTGAGTAGCGTTGGCTCGATGTAGTAACCCGTCGCCAAGTCACCTTCAAGCTTTTCAACGCTACCACCTGTTAGCAGCTCTGCGCCCTCTTCTTTAGCAATGTCCATATAAGACATGATTTTCTCAAACTGCTGTGAGGAGGCTTGCGCACCGACCATGGTTTCTGTATCCAGCGGATTACCACGGCGAATCTGCTTAATCTTCTTCATGACTTCTGCCATAAATGGCTCATAAATCGATTCTTGGATCAACGCGCGTGAAGGACAGGTACAGACTTCACCTTGGTTGAAAAACGCGAGTACCAAGCCCTCTGCTGCTTTTTCGATAAAGGCAGGCTCTGCTTGCATAATGTCTTCAAAGAAGATGTTGGGTGACTTACCACCCAGCTCAACGGTGCTCGGAATAATGTTGTCCGCTGCCGCATGCATAATGCGTGAGCCTGTGGGCGTTGAGCCGGTAAAGGCAATTTTGGCAATGCGCGTGCTGGTTGCTAGCGCTTCACCTGCTTCACGGCCAAAGCCTTGCACCACGTTTAAGACGCCAGGTGGCAATAAGTCACCAATCAACTCCATCAACACAGTAATGGATAATGGCGTTTGCTCTGCGGGCTTTATAATAACGCAGTTACCTGCCGCCAGCGCTGGTGCCAATTTCCATGCTCCCATCAGCAGCGGGAAGTTCCAAGGAATGATCTGCCCAACAACGCCAAGCGGTTCATGGAAATGGTACGCCGCTGTGTGCTCATTGATTTCAGCCGAAGTGCCTTCTTGGGCGCGTATGCAGCCAGCAAAGTAGCGAAAGTGATCCGCCGCTAGCGGCACGTCGGCATTGAGTGTTTCTCGAATAGCTTTACCGTTGTCCCACGTTTCCGCAACAGCCAATAATTCAAGGTTTTGCTCAATTCGATCAGCGATTTTTAATAAAATTAACGCCCGGTCTTGAGCTGAGGTTTTGCCCCATGCAGCCGCAGCGGCATGGGCGGCATCGAGTGCCAGATTAATGTCATCTGCATTTGAGCGTGGAAATTCACCGCAGTCAGCGCCTGTTACAGGCGTAGTATTTTGAAAATACTCGCCACTCACGGGCGGGATGAATTCACCACCAATATAGTTGCCATAGCGTGGCTTGATCGTAAGTAAAGAGCCTTCAGTACCTGGTTGTGCATAAATCATAATCTTAGCCTCATTAAATCCACACTGCCTGCGACTACCGCAGACACGTTACACCTTGATAATAACGGCTATAGCATCTAACAAAAGCACACTACTACTAAAAAAGGCCCTACTTTAGTCGTGATCTACTTGGCCCTCGAAACCTAATCAAGGCAATTGGGCAGTCAAAACGCACGTATGCAGTTAAAACCTTAGTGATCATCACTTGTGAGCGCTTCGGCGATGACAGCTATTTCTCTTATTTCAAATGCTAGGGTACTCCTGCAGCAACTCATGTGCCTGCTACCGGTTGCAGCTTAACTATATTGAACAGTAGAATGAGCCATGGCTGCCGTTTTGCAAGCGCCTCATTAGCCTCTACCACACTAAGATCGCAAGGTTTTCCATGAAATCTGATAATAATCATTGTCATTACAGGGTCTTATTCTTTAAGCTACTCAGTAAATGAGACTGATTATTATTTGCTGGATTAGGTTTTGCCGTTTCAGTTTAAGCAAAACATTACAATCCATCAGCACAGCCAATTGGAGTACCAGCGTGAAACCTATGACTAAAATAATGGCCTCAATTTGTTTAGGCCTATTCGGTTTTTTCAGCCTGCTCGCTACTACCGCCTCAGCTAATACGTCATTACCTCTGAAGAAACTTGTGATTGCCGGCCCACCTGCTGGTGTTTCCAATGGCTTAATTCACTTGCTGGCAAGCAATGGCTTGGCTGATATTGCCGACGAAGTTGAATTCATTGTCTGGAACAATCCCGACCAACTACGCGCTTTGGCACTCAATGGTGAAGTTGATTTTATTGCCATGCCGACCAATGTCGCTGCCAACCTATATAACCGTGGCGCACCACTGGCGCTACTCAACGTCTCGCAATGGGGCGTGCTGTGGATGATTTCACGTGATCCGAGTATGCAAACATTGGCCGATTTTAAAGGCCAAGAGATTGCCATCCCTTTTCGTGCAGATATGCCAGACATCGTTTTTACTCACCTTGCTACCCAGCAGGGCATCACGCCCAATAAAGACTTCAAACTCAACTACACCGCGACGCCGATGGACGCCATGCAACTGTTGATTATGCGCCGTGTTGACCATGCTTTACTGTCTGAACCTGCTGTTTCTATGGCGCTGCGCAAAACCAAATCCTTCCCTGTTTCCCTGATCGCACCTGATTTGCACCGCAGTGTCGATTTGCAGCAAGAATGGGGGCGCGTGATGGGCACGCAAGCACGTATTCCACAAGCAGGTATTACGGTACTGGGTGATAAGCGGCAAAACACTGAGCTGGTTGCCCGCTTTGAAAGTGCTTACGCACACGCCATGCAGTGGTGCCAAGACAATCAACAACAATGCGGCGATGAAGTCGCAGCTGAGATCCCTATGCTTTCAGCTACAGCAGTCAGTGATGCCCTAGCTGCGCAAAACAATTACTACGCAACAGCCGTTGCTGCACAACAAGAGTTAGAAGACTTTTTTCAGCTCTTGCTTGATAAACAACCGGCATCCGTCGGCGGCAAACTGCCCGATGCTAACTTCTACGCCAACCCTAATAGCCCAGAGCAATGAATAAACTGAAAAACTTTTTACCCAATACCCTCAGTTACCTCTGGAGCGGCTGGGGTGCACTAGCAAGTTTGTTGTTGTTTTGTGCCGCTTGGGAACTGGCTGGACAACACTACGGTGATTTAATCCTACCCGGCCCGCAGGATGTTATCGCGCAATTAAAGCTGATGTTCAGCAGCGGGATCGCTGGCCCTGAACTGATCATCTCTGGTCGGCGCACGCTCTATGGTTTGGCTCTAGCCTTAGCTGTGGGTAGTCTGCTCGGCATGTTTGCTGGCTTTTCCGTTACCACCTCAATGCTCGCACGCCCACTGATCACTTTACTGTTAGGCATGCCACCCATTGCTTGGTTAGTGCTGGCGATGCTGTGGTTTGGTTTAGGTGATGCAACGCCAGTGTTTACCGTATTTGTCGCCTGCTTACCGATTGTCTTTGCCGGCGCCATGCAGGGCACACGCACCTTAGACAACCACCTGCAAGCTGTGGCACAGGTCTACCACTTACCATGGCATATGCGCCTCACCGATATTTATTTGCCGCACTTGGCCTCTTACTTGTTTCCGGCATGGATTACTGCGCTGGGTACATCATGGAAAGTTGTGGTGATGGCAGAATTACTTAGCACCTCTGACGGTATTGGTGCTGCTTTAGCAGTATCACGCGCGCAACTTGATACATCGTCCACCTTGGCGTGGGTGGTTGCAGTGCTGGGCGTGCTACTGGCAACTGAATATTTGCTGCTAGAGCCGATTAAGCGACATCTAGAGCGCTGGCGATTGGGGGTCAGTCAATGAAAGCATTACATATCCGCAACTTAAGGCATAAGTATGCTTTAACCGAGATACTCAATGATATCAATCTGGATTTACATGCCGGTGAAACACTCGCTCTGGTGGGTCCATCAGGCTGCGGTAAAAGCACCCTGCTGCACATCATTGCCGATTTACTGACACCCACTGAAGCAGTGATTGATAATACTTTTAAAGATACCGCCTGTATGTTTCAAGAGCCGCGTTTACTGCCTTGGAAAACAGCCGAAGATAACATCACGCTCGGCTTAAAAGCGTTAAACATCCCCAAGTACGCGCGCCAGCAACAAGCACAGCACATCGCAGCACGCTTAGGCTTAAGCCAAGACGACTTAAGCAAATACCCGCATGAATTATCCGGCGGTATGCAAAGCCGAATTGCCCTTGGCCGCGCCTTAATTATCCAGCCTGACCTGTTACTCTTGGATGAGCCATTTTCTGCTTTGGATATTGGTTTAAAGTTGGAGCTGTATGCGTTATTGCGCCAGCATATTACCAAACGCGGCACTGCTGTTTTGATGATTACCCACGATTTAATGGAAGCGGTGCGTTTAGCTGACCGCATTATTATGATGATTCCTGAGCCAGGGCGCTTGATTGGTGAGTTTCCTTTAAAACAACCGCATGCTGAACGCAATGATGCTTGGATTTACCAAACCACTGCAGAACTGATGGCAAACGAGAATATTCGAGTTGGCTTTGGCCTAAATGCAGATCCGCTTACTGCTGCTGCGCATGCCGATAAGCCACACCTGGAAGCTATCGCATGAGCCTGTTAAATCGCTGTTTGCAATCACCACTTTTATTATGCGGCTTTCGCCCCTTCTTTTTGCTAACAGCAACCAGCGCCATACTTTTTATGGCCTTGTGGTTGCTGTCTTTACAAGGCTGGTTGGGAAACTGGTCAATCACTGGCGGTTGGCTACTGTGGCATGGACATGAATTGATTTTTGGTTTTGCCGCAGCGGCCACAGCAGGCTTTGCTTTAACTGCTATCCCCGAGTTCACCAGCAGCGAGCCGTTGGGGCGACAGCCTTTATTTATTTTAGTGGCCTTATGGCTGGCTGCGCGTCTCTGTTATTTATTGGCCATGTGGATGACACCTTGGCCTGCTCTATTCTTTAATTTGGTTTTTTGGCTGGGCTTGCTGATGTATATCGGCCCACCGGTATGGCGTGATCCACTACGCAAACAGATCAGTTTTCCATTAAGCGTTGTTGGTTTAGCTATTTTACAGACAGGTTTTTTTGTCACTTTAGCTGATCCGGCTGTTGCATTAGCTTGGTTGTACGCTGGTATACACATGCTGATGATATTGATTATTATCGCCACCAGCCGTGTCTCCATGAGCGTAGTCAATAATCGAGTCGAGCATAAAGAAAGAACCAGTGATCCCGATGCCACCCCTTATTTGGCACGGCCACCACGTCGCTATTTAGCCATATCGCTGATTGTTATCTGCGCTCTGTCTGAATTTATCTTGGGTGCACATCCGGTTACCGGCTGGACAGCATTGGCAGCCATGGCGGCGGTTTTTAACCTACTCAATGACTGGCACGTGGGCCGCCCCTTGTTCACACGTCTAGCCTTAATGCTCTACGGCACCTATTGGCTGATGGCGCTGGGTTACGGGCTATTGGGGGCCTCTTATTTAGGTGCGCCTGTGCTGCCCTCAGCAGGCCGCCACCTGCTCACTGCGGGGACAATGTCACTGTCGATTTTTACCATCATGAGTATTGTTTCGCGTATCCACTCTGGTTTGTGGCTGGATCGCAGACTGTGGATACCGATTGCGGCGGTACTCTTTGTTGTCGCTGCATTGGTGCGTGCTTATGCTGGTTTTTATAGCGCGATGCTGTGGTACAACTCACTGCTTGTACTGTCAGGCATGCTCTGGATGGCTGGTTTTGCCTTGTATACAGCGTACTTGTTTAGAATATTAACCACAGCACGCAGCGATGGCCAAGCAGGCTGTGCTGAGCCGCTTATAGAGAGTCAGTAGTGGTTTTTTATTGCACTAAGTCATAGGCATTTTAAGCAAACAAAGTCCCAGCAACTGCTTTACACAACGGATATTGGCACTGCAGTTGTTGCAATAAATAAAGGCTGTACACCTTTTATTGCAACACCCCTGCGCATGCTGGAGTGATGCATTACGTCATCTGAGCCTCTGCCTTGCATAGAGGCTCAGATGACTACAGCGCAGTGCCTTAAGCACAAATAGCACTCCCCTTATGTATCAGGCGCACGTAAAGCTTCGCTAAGCTGATCAACCACCAGCGCCCACTCGCCATCAGAGTTGAGCTTTTCTTCTAGGAACTGACGCTGCCCAGCATTCCAAAACTCAGCATCGAGCAAATTCACATCATCTGCCAAGCGATGCTCTTTAATGAATCGCGCAACACCCTCAGGCGTTGCATCCAAGCCCAACTGTAAAAACAAGTTAGTCATACGTACTGTTGTAGGCATAAGACTGCTCTCCATATTTAGTGTTTGCTGGATAACCATACCCGCAATTCTACAACTTTGCCCATACTAGCTCACAGCAAGGCAGGCAATGTGTTGCATCTGCCTGCTTGGCAGGCAGATGCACTGACAACGGTTGTGTTCTTAAGGAGTCTTGCGCAAATCGAGCCAACATGACAGATATTCATGAGTGCTGCGCTAGGTCTGTGGCAAGCGCAGCCATGAATGGCGCAGCGCCCGAATCGAGCCCAGAACGGGCTCGTTGAGGGAAGAACAAACTTAGCACAGTAAGTTTTACTGACAACGGCTAACTGTTTGACTGCGCCAAGTTTTTTGGCAGCTGGTTTTGTGGAGGATAAGCTGCCAGCCTTTTAAGGCATGCATCTTATTGGCAGCCCCACCCTCCTTCACAAGCGTTAAAACGCGCCGCTAAAGGCCAGTGTCACACCGCGACCTGCAGCTTTTAACTCTTGGCCACTGAGACCATCAGTCAGATGCTCATGGTATTTTTCATTGGTTAAGTTGCTCAACTGCAGGTCAACATGGCTGCTTTTTAAGCCAGCCAGCGCACCAAAGCCATAACCTACACGCGCATCGGCGGTAATAAAGCTATCAGTTTTATCTTCACTGCCATTACTGAACTTCTTAGCGATACGGTCTTGCTTAGCTACAGCACGCAAACCTGTGTGCCAAGAAAAACCACGCTCAGCCGGCTGGCCAATACCCAGACGCAACTCATTGGCAGGCATTTGGTACAGCGGCTCATTGTCTTGCTTGTTTTTACCACGCATCCAAGTAAAGCCTGCATCCACCACAAACACACTGAGCGGCACTTCTAAATTGCCCTCAAGGCCATAGATCACGACTTTATCGAGGTTTTCAGTGCGTTTAATATCCATACCGTTGACGTGTTTTTTTCCAGTCACACGCCCAGCAATATAGTCATCAATGCGGGTGTAAAACGCGGCCAACTGGAAAGCCTGTAAACCATCACGCCCTTTTAAACCCAACTCAACACTACTCGAACGTTCAGAGTCCAACTGCGGGTTACCGATATGATAATAACTGTCGCCGCGTGCTGAATCCTCAAAGCGCTCGCGCATATCAGGTGCACGGTAGGCTTGGCCGACATTGGCATACAGATTTAAAGTATCGGTGAGCGGCTGTACTGCACCCAACGACCATGACAGATTATTGCTGCTGTTACTTAAACCGGTGGTTTGCGCCGCTGGTCCTGTCCCTTTCACTTTCGCATCACCCTTGGTGCGATCATAACGCAAGCCTGCCGTCATTAATGTACTGCCAATGGAAAACTCGTCTTGCACAAACACCCCCAGCGAGGTCACTTCACCGTCTTTAAAGGGGTCGTTACGCATGTTGTTATTAAACAACGGTGCATTGTTATCCATATAACGCTCTGGATCACCGGTCATCTTCCAACCATCCACACCCACTGTCAGCCAGTGTGAATCCGTTAGCGCACCGTTCCATTGGCTGCGTAAACCATGGGTAATAAAGCTGACATCATTGCGTACCCAGTCACGGTTTAAATTTTTCGAATAGGCGCGAATCTCACGATAGACCTCTTGACGGTACACATCCGTTGACAGCGTGCCGCCCAGCAATGGTGCATCCAAACCCAAGGCATACATCTCGCGCTGCTGCTTAGGCGAGTGAATGGTGACCTTGCCCAGAGGTGGCGGCAAGCCTTCACCACCTGGTTTGCCTGCGGTACGCGCAGAGCCAGGGTACCAGACGTCATCATCATTGTGGTGCTGCACATTGGCGCGCAGCACGTAGTCATCAGCGATTTTATGCTGGTACTTTAACAATAGCGTGTCGGACTCATAACCGGTCTTTTTCTCACGGCCATTGGGGCTTTTATAATTACCGACATCACGTCCGGCAATGCCAACGACAAAGCCTTGCTCGGCATTACTGCCTTGCAACAGCAGCGCACCGCTGTAGCCATGATCAACGCTGCTGGCCGAGGCACCAAAACGTCCACCCAGCTCGGCCTGATCAGTAAAGCGTGGCTCTGGGGTCAGCAAATTCACCACACCACCCATAGCACCGCTGCCATGCATCACAGAGCCTGGGCCTTTCACGACTTCAACACGGTCGAGCAGACCTAAATCTAGAAATGAAGCCAACGCCCCCTGCGGTTGTGCCGAGTTCACTCGAAAACCATCGACCATCACCACCACGCTTTCGCGCTTTAAACCCCGCAGTACTGGGTTTTGCCCCCATGCACCATCACTTTGTAGGGCCATACCGGGCTGACCACGCAACAAGTTGCCCGCAGGCCCTTGGCTGGTCGCTTGCGGTTTAATCACATTGATAGCTTGTGGTGTATCAAAGCTATCGCTGGCATAGCCGCGCGCGGTGACAACGCTGTCATCAAGCTGCAAGTCAGCAGCATACGCCGGCACACTGATGGCAGCCAAACAGGCCAAGGTTAATCGCGATAAAGGAAAGGACATAGAACAGATGCTCCGCATTGGTAAGGACATTAAGTATGAACAGTGAATGCGCGACACTATAATCTAAATGATAATCACTCTCAATTGATTTTTATCAAAAGACCTAAAATTCTCTCAAAAGAAGTAGATAATGCAGCGCACCACCTTGCTTTTATCAATGCAATTTTGTCGTTTATAGCAGCGCTATTCGCCAATGCTCGATACAGCAATGCAGTGATCGTGCGCAAAACTCAAGTAAAACAGGTTAAACTGCTGCGATTATTTGAGCTGGGGAATATTTTATGGCCAAAGCAATGGCGCGACATATCTTAGTAAAAACCAAGGAAGAAGCAGAGGCAATTAAAGTTCGATTAGATAAAGGTGACCCATTTGACAAATTGGCGCGCAAGTATTCAACCTGCCCGTCCGGCAAGAAAGGCGGTGATTTAGGTGAGGTGCGCCCAGGGCAACTGGTCAAATCAATTGATAATGTCATCTTTAAAAAGCCCGTGCGGATGATTCACGGACCGGTTAAATCTTCGTTTGGTTACCACTTAGTTCACGTGTTTTTTCGCGACTAAGTGGCGAGGTGTGACACGCTTAAACCAATACGCCTTGGCTGCGCAGGTAATCATCATAGGTACCGCTAAAGTCTTTGATGCCATGCTCGCTCAGCTCAATAATGCGCGTGGCCAAGGATGAAACAAACTCACGGTCATGGCTGACAAAGATTAGCGTACCTGGGTAGTTTTCCAGCGCTAGGTTCAAGGCTTCAATGGATTCCATATCCAAGTGGTTAGTCGGCTCATCCATCACCAGCACATTCGGCTTTTGCAAAATCAGTTTGCCAAACAGCATACGGCCTTGCTCACCACCGGAAATCACTTTGACAGATTTTTCAATGTCATCACCAGAAAACAGCATACGGCCTAAGGTGCCGCGTACCATTTGCTCGCCTTCAGTGGTCCAGCGCCCCATCCAGTCAAACAAGTTCATGTCATCGGCAAAGTCATCAGCGTGATCTTGTGCGTAATAGCCAATTTCAGCGCTATCGGTCCATTTCACGTGACCACTCATAGGGGTCAGTTCGCCCATTAAAGTGCGCAACAAAGTGGTTTTACCGATACCGTTGGGGCCGAGGATCGCCACACGCTCACCAGCTTCAACCTGCAGGTTGAGATTATCAAACAACACCTCACCATCGAAGCCTTGGCTCAACTCGTGCAGCACCACTGCTTGACGGTGCAGCTTTTTGCTTTGATCAAAGCGAATAAAGGGGCTGATACGGCTGGACGGTTTCACTTCATCCAACTGGATTTTCTCAATGGCGCGGGCACGGCTGGTGGCTTGCTTGGCCTTAGAGGCGTTGGCTGAGAAGCGGCTGACGAAGGTTTGCAACTCAGCAATTTGCGCTTTTTTCTTGGCGTTATCACCCAGCAATCGCTCACGCAGTTGCGTGGCAGCGGTCATGTATTCATCGTAGTTACCGGGGAACAGGCGAATTTCACCGTAGTCCAAGTCAGCCATATGCGTGCATACACTATTAAGAAAGTGTCTATCGTGGGAAATGATAATCATGGTGCAGTTACGGTTACTTAGAATGCCTTCCAGCCAGCGGATGGTATTGATATCCAAGTGGTTGGTTGGCTCATCCAGTAGCAGCACTTCAGGATCAGAGAACAGCGCTTGCGCCAGCAGTACGCGCAATTTCCAACCTGGCGCGACTTCACTCATCGGGCCAAAGTGCTCATCGACGCCAATGCCCAGACCCAGCAATAACTCACCGGCGCGCGACTCGGCAGTGTAGCCGTCCATTTCTGCGAACTCAGTTTCCAGCTCAGCCACGGCCATACCGTCTGCTTCACTCATTTCTGGCAAGGAATAAATACGGTCGCGCTCAGCTTTAACTTTCCACAGCTCTTCATGGCCCATGATGACCGTATCAATCACAGTAAATTGCTCGTAGGCAAACTGATCTTGGCGTAATTTACCCATGCGCACATTCGGCTCTAACATCACATGGCCGGCCGATGGCTCAAGGTCGCCGCCTAAAATTTTCATAAAGGTTGATTTACCACTGCCATTGGCACCGATCAAACCATAACGGTTGTGGTTACCAAATTTTACAGAGACATCTTCAAATAAGGGTTTTGCACCAAATTGCATGGTGATATTAGCTGTGGAAATCACAAATAAATCCTGAGTAGTCGAGACGCGAATGCGTTAAAAGGCCGCGATTGTACACTTTTTGGCCGCCAGCAACACGCACAATGCTGAGCAGAGTAAAGTCAGCAGACAGACACCAGCCATAATACTGGCCGCGCACTGTATAAAACAGGCAGACACAGTATACTGTGCGCTTCTATTTTGGCTTTTCCTTATGACTGATTCTGTTCGACTCTCAAAACATTTAATTAACTTACTCGGCTGCTCTCGGCGTGAGGCACAACTCTACATTGAAGGCGGCTGGGTGCTGGTCAATGGCGCTATCATTGACGAACCCCAATTTCCCATCAGCAACCATGTGGTTGAATTACGCGCCAATGCAGTCGCTGAACCTTTGCCGGCGATTACTCTGCTACTTAATCAACCGCTGATCCCTAGCGTTACTCTTGAGCAACAGTTGGCACTGTTAAAGCCAGAGAGCCGCTGGGACGAAGACCCCAGCGATATTTTGCAGCTTAAAGGCCACTTTGCTCGCTTAAGCAGTGAACTGCCTCTGCAAGATAACGCCACTGGCTTGCAAGTGTTTACCCAAGACTGGCGCACCTTGCGCAAACTCACCGATGATCGCACCCGGCTTGAGCAAGAATATGTGGTGCAAGTCTCAGGCGAGATCAGCGCGCAAAAACTGAAACGTCTGGCGCATGCGCAAATGATCAATGGTGTTGGTCTACCAGGCTGCAAAGCCAGCCAACAAAACGAAGAACATATTCGCATGGTACTTAAAGATCCGTCTGAGGGCGTGATTGAGCGCTTATGTGCCAGCATTGATCTTGAGGTGCTAGCCATGAAGCGCATCCGTATTGGCGCTGTTTCCATGGGTAAATTACCACTCGGTCAATGGCGTTACTGCAGCCCGAGCCAAAAATTTTAATCCCTTTTTGTTTGCCGAGAATCTCTATGCTAAATAACGATGTACTGCGCAGCATTCGCTACACCCTAAACCTAAGTGATAGCGCTCTATTGGATATGCTGCACGACGTAGAACCCGAACTTGATATAGCCACTTTGCGTGGCTACTTAGCCAGCGAAGAGGATGAATCCTTTGTACGCATGGACGATGAGTTAATGGTGGGTTTTTTAGACAGTCTAATTCTCAGTGAGCGCGGCCCAAGCCCACACCCCGCACCAGCTACTGAATTGCCATTGACCAACAATACTGTTTTAAAGAAATTACGTGTGGCGTTTGCTTTGCACGAAATTGACCTGATCGATATTTTGCGTTCCGTCGATTTTGATGTATCCAAGCCTGAACTCAGCGCATTATTTAGAAAACCTGGCCACAACAATTACCGCGAATGTGGTGATCAGTTGCTGCGTCAGTTTCTCAAAGGGCTGACCTTGCGTTATCGCCCAGATGCTCAATAAAGCAGGAGGATTGTCGCGCGCACAACAGGTCGCAACTGTGGGTATAAGCGAGTGAAATTCGCATGCGATTATCCTCTGCACATGAAGATCGCAACCATGGGTATGAGCGACGTAATAGTGTCGGTATAATTGATTATTTTACGGGTATGAGCGAGCGTAATCGTACGGATATAATTGGCCATTGCTGTGAAAGTGAGCGGGCGTAATCGCGGGGATAAATAACCGCCCTTGTGTATTGCAGACGAGCCACAAGGCCGCGATAAACGGTAGGGTGGGCATTTATGCCCACGGGGTCTAATCGCGGGCACAAGTGCCCGCCCTACGATACAAGGCCGCAATCACGCAATATATTGACCGTAATCGTGCCGGTATAATTGACCACTGTTGTGGAAGTGAGCGGGCGTAATCGTACGGATATAATTGACCATTGCTGTGAAAGTGAGCGGGCGTAATCGCGGGGATAAATAACCGCCCTTGTGTATTGCAGACGAGCAACAAGGCCGCGATAAACGGTAGGGTGGGCATTTATGCCCACGGGGTCTAATCGCGGGCACAAGTGCCCGCCCTACGGCCCAAGCAAAGCGATGGGACATACAAAGCGACGGGCATGCAAATACAAGGGCGGGCACTTGTGCCCGCGTGAAAGCACCAAGCAGCCTCTTATCGCGAACATAAATATTCACCCTGCGATAATCTATAAATTTATACGTTTTGAAGGATAAACTTACCAATGAGCACCGAAACGTTTGCTGCTATGCCTGATGCACAGGGTTATTTCGGCCCTTATGGCGGTCAGTACGTGCCTGACCACCTAAAAGCCATCATGGATGATATCAATGCATCCTATGAAAAAATTTGCGCGTGCCCTGAGTTTCAAGCTGAATTGGCTGGTTTATTTGCTGATTATGTTGGTCGCCCAAGTCCTATTTTCCATGCTAAACGGTTAAGCGAGCAGCTCGGCGGTGCGCAGATTTACTTAAAGCGCGAAGACCTCAATCACACCGGCGCACATAAAATTAACCACTGCCTTGGCGAAGCCCTACTGGCCAAGTTTATGGGTAAAAAGAAAGTGATTGCCGAAACTGGCGCCGGGCAACACGGTGTCGCACTGGCAACAGCCTGCGCCTTGGTCGGCATTCCCTGTGAAATTCATATGGGCCAATCCGATATCGAAAAAGAACACCCCAATGTGGTTAAGATGAAGATCTTAGGCTGCACTTTAATTCCGGTGACCCGTGGTGCAGCCACATTAAAAGAAGCCGTCGACAGTGCCTTTGAAGAATACTTAAAAAACCCCGAAGAGTTTATTTACGCCATCGGCTCTGTGGTTGGCCCACACCCCTTCCCCAAAATGGTACGTGACTTCCAGTCGATCATTGGCAAAGAAGCGCGCCAGCAGTTCCTTGAGCGCCACCAGCGCCTGCCTGACTACGTTACTGCCTGCGTTGGCGGTGGCTCTAACTCGATCGGCATGTTTACGGCTTTCCTCAATGATAAAGATGTACAGCTGGTTGGCGTTGAGCCTGCTGGTGAAGGTTTAGATACGCAGCGTCACTCAGCAACACTAACCAAGGGTAAACCCAGCCACTTACACGGTATGGCCTGCTATGTGTTAGAAGATGCTGAGGGCAACCCTGCATCAGTACACTCAATTGCTTCAGGCCTAGACTACCCGGCCGTGGGACCACAGCACAGCTATTTAAAAGACTTAGGGCGCGTCCAGTACGACAGCGTCAACGATCAAGAATCCTTAGATGCGTTTATGCGTTTGTCGCGCGTGGAAGGCATTATTCCAGCACTGGAAAGCGCACACGCGGTCGCTTGGGCGATGCGCAAAGCGCCAACACTGACTGCTGAGCAAACGATTCTGGTCAATCTATCCGGTCGTGGTGATAAAGACGCTGACTACGTTGCGGATCTGCTCAAACTATAATTCAGGCAAAAAAATACCGCTGCGCTATTCATTCACGCAGCGGTATTTTTAAGCAAGTGCTGAATAATTATCTAGGCTGTCAGAGCGGTGTTAAAACAGGGTATTTATTCAATAATTTTAGATAACAGTTGAGCTTGTTTTTCTGGTTCTTTAGCTTCGTCTTCAGTTAGAACACGCTTAGCTTGTAAGTAGCTGGCATTCCAATATCGACTGCTGAGCTTATCAACCCGCACTCCACCGCTGCGCTTGCTGGATGAATGGATAAACTGATCATCACCCATGTAAATACCAACATGGTTGACGCGACCACGGCCACGATCATTGAACAGGATTAAATCGCCGGGCTCCAAGTCAGAGCGCGCAATAACGGGTGCATCCATCTTCAACAAGCCGCCTGTGGTACGTGGCAGCTTGATACCTAATTCTTCTCTATACACATGGCCGACAAAGCCACTGCAATCAAAACCCGTCTTACGGCTGGCACCACCATAACGATACGGTGTACCCAGCAAGGTCTTACCACGATCCAACAAGCTATCACTTAAACTCGGAAGCTCATAATCAGTAATGCCTGTTTCTTCTTGCAGTTGCACAACTGTCTGCTGCGCCTCTTCAAAACGATCTAAAACTTCAACTAAGGCACGTGAGCTCAGTTCAATTGTGTCTCGCTTAACTGAAGACACTTCGTGCTGTTCGACGTTTAAGTTGGCACAAGAGGCCAAGACTAAACAGCTGACACCGCACGCGATGCTTTTGATTAATTTAGACATACATACAAAATACTTTCGGATTTAGCGGTGCAATATGCCTTGCATTGCCGCAAAGTGCAAATGTATTGATCAATAAATGTGACTTGCTCAATGATTCGCCGTCAAAGCAAGCATCATGGAAATCTGACACAGTGGCCGCCCACTCTGAGCTTGCCACGTATTAAACGCCGCCTGCACAGCCGCTAAATCACGCTGACTGGTTGGGTGTTTTGTAACAATATCTTGTGCAATTAACGCCGCTACAACATCGCCGCCCAGCACAAAAGTATCTTTGCCAACCATGCGTAAAAAACTCGGCGCTGACAAACCACCCAGCTGATAACCTCGTTTAGCTAAGTATCGCCACAGTCCAACAATATCCTGCTCAGGCCATTGTGCTATAAACCCACCAAAACTGCCGTGCTCCTGACGGATATCTAACAGCATCTGCGCATTGCGTGGCACGCTTTTGAGTTTACCTAGATGGCGAATAATACGCGTGTCCTGCATCAGACGCTCAATATGCTCAGCGCTCATCAGCACCACTTTTTCAGGGTCAAAACCCCAAAAAACAGTTTCAAAGTTCGGCCATTTAGCATCGACAACACTGTGCCGCAAGCCTGCACGGAACACTCGCAAGGCCATTAACGACAGATAACGATCATCACTCATAGCGGCAAGCTCAGCAGCTGTGGCAGGTTTAGGCAAACGTGCTTCTAGGGCGGCCAGCGAACCAAAACGATTGATGCCATACTCAAGCATCCATTGAACGTCGCGCATAAGGTTATCCATGTTCTCTGCAGCTATTGCCTGCAGTTAATCAGTCTTGTTTGGCATGTTGCGCCATTAGACGCTGCGCCATTTCATCTAAAAGTTTCTGTTCTTGCTTGTCAGCGGACTTTCTCACTTCTTCACGGTAGCGTTGCACCAACTTACGCAAGCCCTCTAAACGCGCATAGGCTTGCTGCCATGTTGCCTGGCTGAGACTGACATTTTGCTCATGCCACAGCACGCTCTTTTCTTGCTGACTGACCGCTGTTTCGAGTTGTGATAAAAAACGTTGATAGTTCATCAACCACTGACCGCTCACACCACTCTGACCTTTATCAATCCACTGCTGCTGATAGTCATCTCGGTATTGCTGTAAGTTTTGCAGCTGTTGCTGTGCTTTCTGCAAAGCGTTTTGATACTGATTGAGTTTAGCCGTGGCTTCACGCTCTGCAGTTTGCGCCATATCAACTACCGGCAATAGACGCTGGATACGTTTATTCATCCGAGGTTCAACTTAACTTAGGGGTGCAGGATGAGCGACAGTAAATAGATGCTCTGTACTTTTTTCAAGTGTTTCCGTCTCACGCAACCCTTGTCGTAAATAGGCGGACATGTACGGATAGCGTTCAATGGCTAAATCTGTATCTTTATCACCACCGGCGACATAGGCGCCAACACTAATAAGGTCACGACTCTGCTGGTAGCGCGTCCACAACTTTTTAAAGAAATGCGCGGCTTGCAAATGTTCTTCAGAGACCACTTGCGGCATCACTCGACTGACTGAGGCGCTGATATCAATCGCAGGATAATGACCTTCTTGTGCTAAGTCTCGGGACAAGACAAAGTGACCGTCCAACACCCCACGCGCGGCATCGGCAATGGGATCTTGCTGATCATCACCTTCGGACAAAACAGTGTAGAAAGCGGTAATCGAACCACCCCCTTGCTCAGCATTACCGGCACGCTCCACCAATTTAGGTAATTTAGCAAATACCGAGGGTGGATACCCTTTAGTGGCTGGTGGTTCACCGATTGCCAAGGCGATTTCACGCTGCGCCTGCGCATAGCGGGTTAAAGAATCCATCAGCAGCAAAACATTGTAATCTTTATCACGAAAGTATTCGGCTATACGCGTGCAGTACATCGCCGCACGTAAGCGCATCAGCGGCGCATCATCCGCCGGTGACGCCACGACAATGGCGCGCTTAAGGTCTTCTTCACCGAGAATATCTTCAATAAACTCTTTCACTTCACGGCCACGTTCACCAATCAAGCCGACAATCACAATATCGGCTTTGGTAAAACGTGTCATCATGCCCAGCAATACACTTTTACCGACCCCGGTACCGGCAAATAAACCAATACGCTGGCCGCGGCCCACAGTTAACAAACCATTGATACTGCGAATCCCTACATCTAGAGGTTCGCTGATGGGATGACGTTGTAGAGGGTTAATTGCCGGCCCTTCCATCTGCACCCACTCTTCAGCCTCGATACGCCCTTTACCATCTAGCGGGCGCCCAGCACCATCCAAAACCCGTCCCAGCATCGACAGGCCCATTGGCATGCGATCAGTGCCTGCCATCGGCACCACGCGAGCACCTGGAGCAATACCATTGAGGTTGCCAATGGGCATCAAAAAGACTTTCTCGCCGGAAAAGCCCATGACCTCAGCTTCCACTTGTACCGCTTGATAGCCATCATTATTAATCACCAAACAACGGCTGCCGACCGGTACATGTACGCCTTGTGCTTCTAAGGTCAAGCCCACCATGCGAATCAGACGACCCTCAACCAGCGGTTGTTTAGACAGCTGAACAGCGCTTTTATAGCTGGCTAGACGGGTGGCAAAACGGGTGCGCTGCAGTTGCATACAGTCTCCAAGTCAGTTAACAGGCGGCGCGTCATCAATGGCCGGCTCTTTATCTGCTGCACTATCCGGCATGTCAGCATCACTATCAAGCGTATCAGCATGTATAGGCTTAGGCTCTGCAACCTGCGACTGCTCAGATAGAGCTTGCTGATGATCAGCTGCGACCTGTTGCTCTGCGAGTGAAGACTGCGCAACAGGTTCATCCAACACTTCTGTGGCTTCTACTGTTTCTACAGGCTGCTCAAGCGTGCTATCTACGGCTTCAAGATCAACCTGCAAGTCAGGCTCAAGAGGCTGGCTTTTTAACTCTCGCTGCTGCTCTAAAATCTGCGTAGCGATATGCTCAATGCGGGTCTCAATGCTGGCATTGATTTGCGTGTTGACTGACTCAAAACGACAACCGCCTGGTAACAGTTCATCGTCTTCTATAATTTTCCAGCTTTCTTCATGGCGCTCGCGCAGTGCTTTAATCTGCTCAAAATCCTGCGGATTGATATATACGCGCACCGCTTCGCTGCCGATGGGTAACAGTTTGAGCGACTCACGTACCACCTGTTTAATTTGGCTGGAATCAATTTTCAGCTCACGCTGAATGACTTGCTGACTGATCTGCAGAACCAACTCAAGCATTGCTTCTTCAAGCTGCTGATCTTGATTGGCAATCGGCTCGAACAGCTCGCGCATAATATTTTCCAGCGTCTGCACTTTACTGGCTAATGCAACCTCTGCTTCTTGCGCGGCTTTAAGTTGTCCAGCATGGAAGCCATCTTTTTCACCGGTGCTAAAACCTTCATTCCAAGCATCTTGGCGAATCGCCTCAACCTCATCAAGCGTCAAAGGTTTGACGTCTTCTATGGTAACCTCTTCAACGCGCACGCTGTCTTCAACTGCAGCGTCGCCTTCAGTCACTCCCGGCTCTACAGCCAGTTCTTCGCTCGGCTGATCAAAACTGGGCAAATCCCAAAGACTAAAAGCCTCACTTTGTTGCGCGCTAAGAAGCTCACTGCTGGGTTTTTTATCAGTCATAACTACAGCATCTCTTCGCCACCTTTACCACCCAGCACAATTTCTCCGGCTTCTGCCATGCGGCGGGCAATGGTAAGGATTTCTTTTTGTGCCGATTCAACTTCGCTGATACGCACCGGCCCTTTCGCCTCTAAGTCATCACGCAGCAATTCAGAGGCACGCTTTGACATGTTTTTAAAGATTTTCTCTTTGATCGCTTCATCAGCACCCTTGAGCGCTAGCACTAAAACATCCGAAGAGACTTCACGTAGCAACGACTGAATACCACGATCATCAACATCGGCCAAGTTATCAAAGACAAACATAAGGTCTTCGATTTTCCCTGATAGGTCTTGATCAAGCTCACGAATTGCATCAAGCAATGGCCCTTCGACAGAACTGTCTAAGAAATTCATGATATCTGCTGCCCGCTTTACCCCGCCCATAGTGGTGCGCGAGGTATTGGAGCTGCCAGAAAACTGTCGCTCTAAAATAGTATTAAGCTCTTTAAGTGCCGCAGGTTGAATCGTATTAAGCGCTGAAACCCGCAGCATAATATCCAGACGCACCTTATGATCAAAATGGCCTAATACTTCACCGGCCTGATCAGGATCTAAATAAGCAACAACAATGGCTTGAATCTGTGGGTGCTCATAGCGAATCACATCAGCAACTGCGCGTGGCTCCATCCATTTAAGACTGTCTAAACCGCTGGTATTACCGCCCAAAAGAATACGATCAATTAGGTTACCGGCTTTATCTTCGCCCAGCGCTTGAGTCAGCATTTTTCTAATATAACCATCAGCGCCAACACCTAGACCAGTTTGATCACTAACCACTTCAACAAACTCGCCCATAACCTGCTCAACTTGGTCGCGATGTATATTGCGCATTTGCGCCATCGCTGAACCAACTCGCTGCACTTCTTTAGGCCCCATATGCTGTAGAACTTGCGCAGCATCGGTTTCACCAAGTGATAGCAGCAAAATCGCGGCCTTATCAACTTTACTAAGCTTGCTCATAGCTTTATCACTCATCAGCGTTAATCCATTGTTTTACAACTTCTGCCACGCGCCCAGGCTCCTCAGCAACCAAGCTTTTAATGGCGTTAAGCTGGGCATCATAGCCTTCAGTTGGGCTGGGTAATAATACACTTTGCGGCCCACCGAGACTGACACGATCCTCTTCTAAATCCATACTAGGGTCGTCTTCATCAGTCAATTGCTTGCGCGCAGCCAGCTCTTTTGACGCGCCTGCTCCGACTACATTACGCAGCAAGGGGCGCAATACACCAAAGACCAACACTAAGATAAAGACAACGCCCAATACTTGCTTAACAATATTCCAGAACCAAGGTTCAGTGTAAAAGGGAATTTCTATGATTTCCTCTGCCTGCACCGCTGCAAAAGGCGCATTAATCACACTGACACTGTCACCACGACTGGCATTAAAACCAACAGCGTCCTGAACTAAGCGGGTAAAGCGGGCAATATCTTGCTCTGCCCATGGAATACGCGTGGCCTCACCGGTTTCAGGGTTAACAATGACGCGATCATCAACAACAACGGCAACAGATAAACGCTGCAAACGCCCCTGGTCTTGCTTGGTATAGCTGATCGAACGATCCAACTCAAAATTGCGGGTTGACTGCTCACGCTTGTCATTCGGGTAAGGCGCCAGCATGGCCAGGCCCGTTGTCGGGTCAATAATTTGCTCGCCATTAACATCCAATAAGGGTTGACCAGCAGCCACTGGCCCGTCTGCGGCTGCCGCCCCACCAGCTACTTGCGGCGCTGCTGCAGCACCCGGTGGTTGATTGCTGAGCGCACCAGGCACACCCTGTGGGCCACTGCTGACTTGACGTTGCTCAATCACAGACTGCTCGCTGCGCAGCGCGGGTTGATCAGGATTGAAGGTTTCCGAGGTCGACTCAATAGCACTGAAGTCAACATCAGCCGACACCTCAGCTTTGTAATGATTAGCACCCAAGATAGGCAACAAGATGTTATGTACGCGCTGAGTAAATAAATCTTCAAGACGGCGTGAATAATCAAATTGTTTACCGGCACGAGCCATGGCCGATAGTTCATGTTGGTCAGATAATAAATTGCCTTTTTGGTCAACAACAGTGACTTGCGCTTTGTTCAGCTCAGGCACACTGGTGGCAACCAAATTAATGATGGCCATCACCTGGCTTGGCTCAAGGCTACGCCCAGGGTACAGCTCTACCAACACCGACGCACTAGGCTTGCGCTCATCACGCACAAACACAGAGCTTTTCGGAATAGCAAGGTGGACACGTGCGGCTTTAACATTGTTTAAACTGGAAACGGTACGCCCTAGCTCACCCTCCAAACCACGACGGTAACGGGTTGTTTCCATAAACTGACTGGTGCCTAGGCCTTGTTCTTTATCGAGAATTTCAAAACCAATAGAGCTATCCGTTGGCGTTACGCCCGCTGTAGCAAGCTGCAAACGCGCATTGGCTAAATCTGACGCTTTGACCAACAAGGCGCCAGAATTAGGCTCAACCCGATAACTGATGCCGGCAGTGCTTAATGTTTCTACCACTTGACTGGCATCTAAACCAGTTAAGCTGGCATACAGGGGCCGGTAATCAGGCTCTTGTGACCACAAAACAACTGCAAAGCCTATCGCTACGCTGGCCGCTAAGCCGACCAATAACGCAACCTGACGTAAAGCAGGCATTTGCGATAAATTTTCTAAAAATGCTAACCCTGCAAAGGCTGGCTTGGCAGGCTGCCCCGTGGTTTGTGGTGTGTTTGCTGTTGCGTCAACCATGATCTATCGCCCCTAAACTGGCATCTGCATAATATCTTGATAAGCCTGAACCAGCTTATTTCGAACTTGCGTCATTGCTTGGAATGACACACTCGCTTTTTGTGAGGCAATCATAACATCGGTCAAATCGACGCCACTTTGCCCCATTTCAAAGGCTTTAGCGAGCTGGTTTGATGCTTGCTGAGTTTCATTCACTTTACCAACCGCCTGCCCTAGCATGTCAGCAAAGTTCGGCCCGTCTGCTGGTGCTGTCTGTGCAGCAGCAGTCGGCGCAGTGCGCGCCATAGCATCAGCTTGCATGGCACGCATTTCTAACATCAACCGATTAAATTCTATACCTTGGCTCATTTTTATCTCCCATCGCTTCTTTGACGCTTTGCGACACTTACTGAGATAAAAGCAATTTCCAGGCCAACTAGTAAAATGGATAATCTAAGTGCGCATGCCACGCCCTGAAATTAATAAACGTACGCACACGGTATAAAGAATTAAAGTGGTCAGCAGCATCAAGGCAATCGCCACACTGATGTCAATATCCGATACGCCTAAAATACCGTAACGAAAAGCATTGACCATATGCAGGATAGGGTTAGCCATTGAAATACTTTTCCAAAAAGGCCCTAGCATATCAATCGAGTAAAACACTCCACCAAGGTACGTCAGGGGAGTTAAGACGAAGGAGGGAATAATCGAAATATCATCAAAGTTGCGCGCAAAAATTGCGTTTAGAAAACCACCGAGAGCAAATACCGCCGAGGTACAGACAATCACCACCACCGTTATGGCTAAATTGTGAATCTGCAGATCAGTAAAGAATAGCGATAATATAGAGACAATACAGGCCACACCAAGGCCACGTAAAATACCGCCAATAACAAAACCAATCAAAATCGTATGCGGTGAAACCGGCGACACCATTAACTCTTCAATAGAATGCTGGAACTTAGCACTAAAAAAGCTGGAGACCACGTTACTGTAAGAGTTGGTGATCACCGTCATCATTATTAAGCCTGGGACAATATATTGCATGTAAGTAAAGCCATGCATATCGCCAATCTGGCTGCCAATCAGATTACCGAAAATAACAAAGTACAACACCATCGTAATCGCTGGCGGTAGCAAGGTTTGCGGCCAAATGCGTAAAAAGCGACGCGCTTCGCGATAGACGATCGTTTGTAAAGCGACCCAGTTTGATTGCCATTGCGCGCTCATGCTCGATCACCCTCCAAGTTTTTTTCTACCAGTGACACAAACAGCTCTTCCAGTCGGTTGCTTTTGTTGCGCATACTTAACACTTCCACGCCCTGCGCGGACAACTGAGTGAATAAATCAGTTAGGCCTCGATGTTTTTCAACCTGTACCTCAAGCGTACACTCATCAATCAGCTGCGCAGGATAGCCTTCAAGCTCTGGCGCTTGCGTTTGCGTTGCTTTTAAATCAAGTAAAAACGTCTCTTTTGATAACTGACCTAACAAAGCACGCATGCTGGTGTTTTCAACAATAGTGCCATGATCAATGATCGCAATATTGCGGCACAGCTGCTCAGCTTCTTCAAGGTAATGCGTGGTCAGGATAATGGTTGTACCTTGTTCATTGAGCTCTGTTAAGTACTCCCACATCGAGCGGCGCAGCTCAATATCGACACCAGCAGTTGGCTCATCAAGAATCAACAAGCGTGGCTGATGCATTAAAGCACGAGCGATCATCAAACGGCGTTTCATACCGCCGGACAACATCCGCGAGGCCTCATTGCGCTTTTCCCACAGTCCCAACTGCTTGAGCAGCATCTCTGCCCGCACTCGCGCAACTTTACGCTTGATACCGTAATAGCCCGCTTGTGTAGTTAAAATATTTTGCGCGGTTTCAAACTGATTAAAGTTAAACTCCTGCGGCACCAAACCAATACAACGCTTTAAAGCCAAAGGATCTGTGTCTAAATCATGACCAAAGACCTGCACGCTGCCACTGGTTTTAGTCACCAAAGTTGAAAGAATCCCAATGGTTGTGGATTTGCCGGCACCGTTGGGACCAAGTAAAGCAAAAAAATCACCTTCGGCGACCTCTAAATCAACCCCTTTTAAGGCCTCAAAGCCATTGGCATAACTTTTTCGTAACTGTTTAATTGATAAGGCAAAAGTCATAATAATAAGTACACACAAACATTCTGTTTAATTGTAAGACATGGGGACGAGCCCTAGATATTGCAAGTGCCTCACCACAGTCAGCGCTTTACAGTCGCCCCAAACTAAACCATTCACCGGCACTGAATACCGCCATAACCCTTTCCCCATCCATCAGCCGCTCTTGCGCATGGTCAACCAGCTGATAAAAATCACTGCGTTGCACGCGCACAGCCAAGTTAGCGCCAATCGAGACATAAGGCGCTGGCTCTTGCGTAAGTGGGTCAACAACTACCCATAATGGATGTTCTGCACTGACACAAAGGGTATCGTGCAAATTGGTGGTGACATACAGCTTTTGCTCAGTCCCCTCACCTTGGATAGAGGTGTTGATCGAGACAAAGGGCGCATCTTCAACTTCAATACTGAGCTTCTCAACTGGTGTAACCAGAAAATATTGTTCGCCTTCACGGCGCAATAAACGCGAAAACAATTGCACCAAGGCTGGGCGTGCAATCAGACTGCCTTGATAAAACCAACGGCCATCGCTGGCAATGCGCATCTGACTGTCACCGCACTGGGTTGGATTCCAATCACTGTTGTACGATAAACGTTCAGCAGTAGCGGCTAAGCGTTGCAGCACATCTACAGCATCTATGTCAGTCATAATCAAGCCTATATGCTAAAGCTTAAAACCTAATAAACGGCGTGCGTACTGACGCAGCGGCGGGCGTATTAAGTCCTCAGGCTTATTATTGTAAAACGTTAAAAAACCGCCACGATTGCGGATATTAGACATATCCACTAAATAGCCACTGCCCACTTCAACCAACATCAAATGAATCGCACCGCGATCAACACCAATACGCGCGCCACTTTCATTCTTGTCTATCAGCTCTTTAAAGTTGCCCACACGGTCATTGCCTTGCGCAAAGCGCGTATACAGCAAATAATGCGCACCTGCTTGACGGGCGGCCTGTAGCGCTTCCTCGTAGCCCTGCGGTGCAGTGGCGCGGCGCACGCGCGGGAAGTACTCAACAAAGGCGCTGAAGGCCTCATCAGCCACGATATTTGGCGGCGCGGAAGGATGCCCCAGCGGAATAAAAAGCCCCTGACTGATGTAAATATAGGAGTCAGCCTGCAAACGCCAATTATTGGTGCGTTGTATTTCACTGTGATTGAGCAAGCCCACATCGCGCAACTGGTAGCCTGCTTCAGCAGTTAAATCACTGACTTTCATGCAGGATGCCAGGGCCACTGCCAGTATGATCAATAATAATTGGCGCATATAACCTTCACCTCTAGCGTCAAAAGAATAGCGTGCAAGGCTTCATAAGCAGATTTTACGCCAACCTCTACTTTAAACTTATAAACCGCGCTGCCACTCTTGCCGCAAAGCCATGCTGTCTGGACGCTCAATGGCTTGCTGCAGCTGTGCTAAAAACTGCTGCTTATCGGCACCCAAAGTGCCTTTTAGCGCTAAATAGTTTGAAGCATGATCACTGCGAAAGACTGTTTTTTTCAGTTCAAGCTGGCTGATAAAACGCTGTAGCTCGACAAACAAACCCTGCTGATCGAGTGGCTCAAACTCAGCAAAATGCTGCTTAAAACGCGCATCCCCTAGCGGAAAACTTACCACCAAAGTCGAGAGGTACTCAGGTTGAGTCTCATTCATCAATGCCGCCGATTGATCGGCATGCTGTGCACTTAAACTGCGCCCACCCAAGCCATTGAGAATCATCACCGAACGCTTGATGCCTGCCTCGCCAAGCTTATTGAGTGCGCTGGCTGTTGAGGCATAGGTTTCGCCTTTATTGACCTTGGCCAGCACCTCATCATCACCGGACTCAGCACCAACATAAACCATGCGCAAGCCTGCATCAGCCAGTTCTTGCAGTTCACTAACGGATTTGTTTTTTAGATTGCTTGGTAAACAATAGCTGGTGACGCGATTAACCGTCGGCATATGCTTTTGGATGGCTTTTAAAACTGTCAGTAGCCGTCGCGTTGATAAGGCCATCGCGTCACCATCGGCCAAAAACACGCGGTTCACGATCATCTGCTGTGCAACCTGCTGAATCTCATCCAAGACTTGCTGTTCGTCACGCACGGAGAACTTTTTCTGCGGCGCAGTATACATCTCGCAAAATGTACATTTGTTCCAAGAACAGCCATTAGTCACAGGCAAAATCAATGACTGTGCTTCGCTTGGCGGTCGAAAAACCGGCTCAATATATTCAATAGGAAAAGCAGACTGCATAACTAAAACCTCCAATCAGACATCATCAGGCAATACTTTAGGTGCGCCTGCACGCAATGTTTGCGAGGCATCTTCACGCTTGGGACGCTTATTGCCCATGCGCACACCGATATCCATTAGGAACTGGAAAAAACCATCTTGGTCTTCTAAAACATTACTCCAGAAAGGCGAGTGATATAAGGCTACCGCACCATGCACCAATGCCCAAGCGGCGCAATAGTGGAAATAAGGCGGCACATCTTCAAGCTTGCCCTCATTAATACGCCCTTCAATCAAACGTGTTAAGCGCTCAAAATTAGAGGCGCGGATGGTGTGCAACTGCTCAACCATTTCCGGCACTTGATGGCCTTTAAGTACTTTCTCTTCAAGCCGGTCAAACAAGCGGTAGCGCTGCGGATCGCGCATACGAAAAGCAAAATACGCTTTTGATAATGCTTCTTTATCACTGGCGACAGTGTCTGAATGAAACAATTCATTGAGCTCGCGCTCGTAGTCAAGCATTAAGCGCAGGTAAATTTCTGCCTTTGATTTAAAATGCTTATAAATGGTGCCCTTGCCAATACCCACAGCATCAGCAATCATTTCTACAGTGACAGAATCTTCACCCTGCTCAAGAAAAAGTTTGAGAGCAGTATCTAGAATTTCTTGTTCGCGACGGCGAAATTCACGCACCTTGCGGGATTCTTTTTGCATACTAGAACCATTGAGTCTGAAGTAAGAATCCTATTATGACCTTATTCATAAAAAATGCACGAAACAAAACAGTATTCTAAAGTGACGAAACAGTCGCAAGCAGTCATCTTGCACCTGTGCCACGCCAAATAGGCACAAATAACTGCTGAATCACAACGATCCAACTCGCTATCGCGCAAACTAGAAATACCAGACAGTGGGCTGATCGCAAAATATCAATGCGACTGCTTGCGTGGAAGAACCAATTGCAATCTGTAGTTAAGGAAGCGCTTAGTTTGCGTGCAAAAAGCAACAAGGACGCACCGCACAGAGTCAAGCGCATACACACCTTGATCAATCATAGATCTGTTTTTTCTTCCACTCTTCTTGTTGACCTTGTAATGCCAGGCCCTCTGTCAACTCACTGAGTTGATCAGGTTTAGGACTCGTGTGCTCAAGCACCAAAGCGTTCGCACGCCCGAGCAACGCTTCAAATTGTGTCAACTGCTGCTTATAGGGTGTTGAATCTTTTTGCTTTTTTAAATACTGCACGCCGCGCTCGAACACTAGACGTGCTTGGCTGGGGCGATTCTGTTCAAGCAGTTGGCGCCCCAGGTTGTTAAAATATTCAATATACACAGTAACCAACATATGCTTTATCTGGCCAAGCCACTGCTTGCCTTGCGCGTTGGTCAATACTTTTTCTTCTACCCCGCGAATAATTTGCGCCTGCAAGCTTTCCAACTGGAAACGTACGTCTTTGGTCTGCTCATCAGTAACAATGTCCACATGCGGATTTTTAACCGGCAACTCATCTGTTTTAGCAATCCATTGGCGCAGCTCTTCTGCACGCAATTTATATTTAGGGTCATGTCGTTCAATCGCCCTAAGCTGATCAATGCAGTGCAACTCTAAGCGATTCAGCACTTGCTTTAAATCAGTCGTCATCAACTGACCAGGTAACGTGTTGGAAAGGTTAGCGCAGCGTCGATAGCGATCGATGAGTTCAGCCTTACGGCGGGCTTTATCTAATTTGGTTTTTTCGAGAAAATGATTGATATAGCCAATAAAAAACAGCGCTGCAATGCCTGCAAAAATTAACATAACAATGGTGTTTGATGACACAGCGCACCCTCTTATTGATGCAGTCAGAATGACAAGATGATTTTTAGTGTCTTATGAATACTTATCATACCGAGCAATTAACAGCTGTGGACCTCTAATATACACGTCTTGTACCGCCTGAGAACGCCACAGGATCAGCTGCGTAACAGCTTCAAGACGGCCTCAAGCTCAGTCACCATCTGACGGATGACCTGCTTGGTTTGATTGCTTTCATCACGCACTTCAGTGCTGCAAAGACGCTGACGTGCACCACCGATGGTAAAGCCTTGGTCGTACAGCAAACTGCGAATCTGTCTAATCATCAACACATCATGCTGCTGATAGTAACGGCGATTACCTCGGCGCTTGATCTGAGCTAACTGTTCAAACTCCTGCTCCCAATAACGCAGGACATGCGGTTTAACCGCACACAACTCACTGGCTTCGCCAATAGTAAAATAGCGTTTAGTGGGAATAACGGGTAATTCATGGTTATGACTAGGTTCCAACATAGGCTTCTACCCTATCACGCAGTTTTTGCCCTGGGCGAAAGGTCACCACGCGGCGCGCACTAATGGCAACCTCTTCACCAGTTTTCGGGTTACGTCCTGGCCGTTGACGTTTATCGCGCAATTCAAAATTGCCAAAACCAGACAACTTAACCGGCTCGTTATTTTCGAGGGCCAAACGAATCTCTTCGAAGAAGGTATCTACCAACTCTTTAGCTTCGCGTTTATTCAAGCCGATTTCCATAAACAGATGCTCGGCCATCTCTGCTTTCGTTAAAGCCCCCATACGCTCACTTCCTTAATATTGCAGCAAACTTATCAGACAATAAGGCCAAAATCGCTTGTGTGGCAGCGCTTACCTCGTCATCAGTAAGAGTGCGCGAAGGATGCTGCCAGGTCAAGCCAACCGCCAAACTTTTGCAGCCCTCTTCCACGCCTTTGCCCTGATACACATCAAATAAGCGTATTTGCGTCAACCACTCACCTGCCGCACTGCGCATAGCTTCCATCAATTGCTGCGCCGGAATATCTGCATTGACCACTAAAGCTAAGTCACGGCGCACTTCAGGGAAGCGCGACAACTCAGTAAACTGAGGTAAACGGCCGCTACTGATAGCATCCAGCTGTACTTCAAACATCAAGACGTTTTGGTCGATATCTAACTCTACTGCTAACTGTGGGTGCAAAGTACCCACGTAACCGACCGGCTCGCCATTACGCTCAATACGTGCACACTGACCCGGATGAAACGCATGCTGCTGACAGGCAACAAAGGTAAAGCTGTCGCGATCACCTGCTGCGCCTAACAACGCCTCAACATCAGCTTTGATATCGTAAAAATCAACGATCTCTTTACCATGTGTCCAGACTTCAGGCAGACGTGCGCCAGTGATCACACCGGCGAGCATGCGCTCTTGCTTAAGGTCATCTAACTGACCGACAAAGCTCAAACCGCTTTCAAACAAACGCACGCGATCTTGCTGACGATTGAGGTTGTGTTGCAGCGCTTTTAATAAGCCTGGCAAGAGTGAGGCACGCATCACCGACAATTCGGCTGAAATTGGATTGGCCAAAGTCAGTGGCTTTAATTCAGGGTGAAACGCGCTGAACAACCCAGGCTCAATAAAGCTATAAGTAATCGCCTCTTGATAACCACGTGCCACCAACAATCGACGCAAAACCGGTAATTGTGCTTGCGCTTCAGCTTGCGCTTGCGGCGCTAAGCGTGCTGCTGGGTAGCGCACAGGCAGCTGATCATAGCCATACAGGCGGCCAATTTCTTCCAGCAAGTCCACTTCGATACTGATATCAAAGCGGTGGCTGGGCACCTCAACACGCCAAACACCAGCGCTTTGAGCGGTCAGTTTTAAACCCAGCGGCGTTAACAATGCTGCAATCTGCGCATCAGTTAAGGTCAAGCCAAACATTTGCTCAACGCGTTGTGCACGCAAAGTAATAGGCGCGACGTGCGGCAGGTGCTGGGCCTCTTCGGTCACCACTACAGGGCCGGCGCTACCGCCAACAATGCTCAACAGTAACTCAGTCGCGCGTTCAATCGCTTGCGCTGGCAACTGCCAGTCAACACCACGTTCAAAGCGGTGTGACGCATCAGTATGCAAACCGTAGGCACGTGCTTTACCGGCAATAGCAATCGGCTCAAAAAATGCGCTTTCAAGGAAGATATCTGTGGTTTTACCTACTTCAACACCACTGTCTTCACCGCCCATCACACCAGCAATGGCCAAAGCACGCTGCTGATCAGCAATCACCAAAGTATTGGCTTTTAGGGTAATTTCTTGCCCATCGAGCAGGGTGATTTGCTCGCTGTCTTGTGCCATGCGCACACAAATACCACCCTTGATCTGCGCCAAATCAAAGGCATGCAATGGCTGTCCCAATTCGATCATCACGTAGTTAGTAACATCAACCACTGGGTCGATGCTACGAATATCACTGCGCTGCAGGCGCTCAAGCATCCATGCGGGCGTTGGTTGAGTTAGATCAACACCCGTTATGACGCGACCCGCATAACGCGGACAGGCTTCTACTGCGGCCAACTCAACAGCAACTGTTTGCTCATGACTGGCTGTCACGGCAGTAATCACTGGCAATTGTACCGGCACGTTATACAGCGCACCCACTTCACGCGCTAAACCCTGCAGCGATAAGCAATCACCGCGATTTGGGGTTAAATCCACTTCAATGCAGACATCATTAAGGTTTAGGCTCTCGCGCACGCACTGACCGACCACGGCATCAGCAGGCAGCTCTAATAAGCCGTCATTTTCTTCACTGATTTGTAATTCGCTGGCCGAGCAGAGCATGCCGAAGGACTCAACACCGCGCAGCTTGGCTTTTTTAATTTTAAAGTCACCCGGCAATACTGCACCGACACGGGCAAATGGAATCTTTAAACCGGCACGCACATTGGGTGCACCGCAAACGATTTGTACTGTTTGCTCACCATCGCTGACTTGGCATACGCGCAATTTGTCAGCATCAGGATGCTGCTCAACACTGAGCACCTCACCCACCACCACACCGCTAAACTCACCGGCCACAGGGGTCACCGCGTCGACTTCTAAACCGGCCATTGACAAACGCGCTACCAGTTCTTCACGGGTTGCTTGTGGATTAACTAAGCTGCGTAACCATTGCTCACTGAAATTCATGCTGCTCTCCTAAACTTTAATGGGTATCGACCTAGCGAAACTGAGATAAAAAACGTAGGTCGTTATCGAAGAACAGACGCAAATCATTAACGCCATAACGCAACATAGCGAGGCGTTCAACGCCCATGCCAAAGGCAAAGCCTTGGAATTCCTCTGGATCAATACCTGACATGCGCAACACATTCGGGTGCACCATGCCGCAGCCCATCACTTCCAGCCAGCCGGTTTGCTTACATACGCGACAGCCTTCGCCATTGCACATCACACACTGCATATCCACTTCTGCGGAGGGCTCAGTAAAGGGGAAGAACGATGGGCGGAAACGCACGCCTAAATCTTTCTCAAAAAACACGCGCAGGAACTCTTCGATGGTGCCTTTTAAATCGGCAAAACTGATATCTTTATCAATTAATAAGCCTTCCACTTGGTGGAACATTGGCGAGTGGGTGATATCTGAATCGCAGCGATAGACGCGGCCTGGGCAAATAATACGAATCGGCGGACGCTGTGCTTCCATGGTGCGCACTTGCACTGGCGACGTATGGGTGCGCAACAGCATATTGGCGTTGAAGTAAAAAGTATCGTGCATCGCCCGCGCAGGATGATGCCCTGGAATATTGAGTGCTTCAAAGTTGTGGTAATCATCCTCAACCTCTGGGCCTTCAGCAACACCGTAGCCAATCTTGCTAAAGAACTGCTCAACACGCTCAAGGGTGCGCGTAACAGGGTGCAAACCACCACTTTGCTGACCGCGACCGCTTAAAGTGACATCTATAGTCTCTGCGGCAAGCTTACTTTCCAAGGCTATACTGTCCAGATGCTGCTTGCGCGCATTGAGGGCATCTTGTACCTGCTCTTTAGCCGCATTGATCAGCGCGCCAGCTTTGGGGCGCTCCTCAGCAGACAGCTTACCCAACTGCTTCATGAGCAGAGTCAGCTCACCTTTTTTGCCGAGATAGTGAACGCGTAACTGCTCTATGGCTTGCGGGTCATCGCTTTGTTTAACAGCCGCTAAGGCTTGAGCCACCAGCGCATCAATATTATCCATACATTACTCCAGAGGACCTTGCAAAACACAGCGTTCGCGCTTTGCAAGGTGCTCTTACTGTGACTTTTAAAAATAAAGATTCTATACGAAATAAGGGAAGAGCCTAAGCCCTTCCCTTATCAAAAAACGCATGTTGCAATGTTTTAAAACTTAGGCCAAAGCGGACTTAGCTTTTTCAACAATTGCAGCAAATGCTGCTTTTTCATTTACTGCTAGCTCAGCCAGTACTTTACGGTCGATTTCAATTGAAGCTTTTTTCAAACCTGCAATGAAACGGCTGTAAGACAGACCATTGACACGAGCACCAGCATTGATACGTGCAATCCACAGAGCGCGGAATTGACGTTTACGCTGACGACGGTCACGGTACGCATACTGACCCGCTTTGATGACCGCTTGCTTAGCAACGCGGAATACGCGCGAACGCGCACCGTAGTAACCTTTAGCAAGTTTCAATATTTTTTTGTGACGACGACGGGCTAACACACCACGTTTTACACGAGCCATAAACTATTACCTTTATTTATCCAGACCGAAATTAACGAACACGCAACATGCGTTCAACGCGAGCAACTTCACTTGGGTGCACCATAGATGTCCCACGTAGTTGACGCTTACGCTTAGTTGTCATTTTGGTCAAGATGTGACTCTTGAAAGCGTGCTTATGTTTAAAACCGTTCGCTGTCGCTTTAAAGCGCTTTTTGGCGCCACTTTTCGTTTTCATTTTTGGCATGTTGAATACTCCGCATTCAGATTGATACGCATAACCTTAAGGCCTGCCTGTGCCCTAGGGGGTTATTTTTTCTTTTTGGGGGCGAGGACCATGATTAACTGGCGTCCTTCCATCTTAGGATGCTGTTCAACGGTGCCGTATTCGGCAAGGTCAGTTTCAACCCGCTTCAACAACTCCATTCCCAGCTCCTGGTGGGCCATCTCTCGGCCGCGGAATCGTAATGAAACCTTGGCTTTATCCCCATCTTCTAGGAAACGTATCAGGTTGCGTAGTTTTACCTGATAATCCCCTTCTTCCGTCCCTGGTCGAAACTTGATTTCTTTAATTTGCACTTGTTTCTGGTTTTTGCGTGCAGCAGCAATTTGTTTCTTTTTCTCAAACAAGTGCTTGCCGTAGTCCATGATGCGACATACCGGCGGCAATGCATCCGCAGAAATTTCAACCAGATCCAGCTTAGCTTCATCAGCTGCGGCCAGTGCCTCATCAATCGAGACGATCCCGATCTGCTCACCTTCTGCACCAATCAGGCGCACTTCGCGGGCTGTGATGTTCTCATTAATGGGTGCCTTAGGGGCAGTTCGTCTGTCTTGTCTCATATCTCGCTTGATAATTATCACTCCAAATCTTGGCGACCACGCCGGGAAATCGCAGTATTTAATAACTCGCTGAACTGATCGACGGACATACTTCCGAGGTCTTCACCGCCGCGCGTTCGTACTGCAATAGTTTGTGTCTCAACTTCCCTATCGCCAATCACTAGCAAATAAGGAACCTTGAGCAAAGTATGCTCACGGATTTTAAAGCCGATCTTCTCATTTCTCAAGTCACTGCTGACTCTAAAGCCACTATTTAGCAGCTTTTTTTGTACTTTCTGTGCATATTCGCCTTGTTTCTCACTGATATTCATAATTGCTGCTTGTGTCGGTGCTAACCATGCAGGAAATGCACCTTCATAATGCTCAATCAAAATACCAATAAAACGCTCAAACGACCCTAAAATTGCACGGTGCAGCATCACTGGGTGTTTACGATCATTATTTTCACTGACGTATTCAGCATCCAAGCGTACAGGCAAGTTAAAGTCAAGCTGCAGGGTACCACACTGCCAGACTCGACCTAAGCAATCACGCAGAGAGAATTCGATTTTAGGACCGTAAAATGCGCCCTCGCCCTCCTGCAACTCATACTCTAAACCAGCAGAATCAAGCGCATCAGCCAATGCTTTCTCGGCGCGATCCCACTGATCATCAGAGCCCACACGCTGCTCTGGGCGAGTCGATAATTTCAACTCAATGTCATCAAAGCCAAAATCAGCATAGACTTTTTGCGTCAGGCGAATAAAGTCCGCGGACTCTTCTTGCATCTGCGCTTCAGTACAGAAAATATGCGCATCATCTTGCACAAAACCACGCACGCGCATGATGCCATGCAATGCACCAGATGGCTCGTTACGGTGGCACGAACCAAACTCAGCCAAGCGCAATGGTAATTCACGGTAGCTTTTTAAGCCTTGATTATACACTTGTACGTGACAAGGACAGTTCATCGGCTTAATCGCATAATCTCGCGACTCTGACTCAGTCAGGAACATATTGTCTGCGTAATTAGCCCAGTGCCCTGATTTTTCCCAAAGGATACGATCAACCACTTGCGGGGTTTTAATTTCTAAATAGCCATTTTCAAGCTGCACTTTGCGCATATATTGCTCAAGCACCTGGTACAGCGTCCAGCCATTGGGATGCCAAAACACCATACCCGGCGCTTCTTCTTGCATATGAAACAGGTCTAAGCGCTTACCAAGCTTGCGGTGATCACGCTTCTCTGCTTCTTCAATGCGCTTAATGTAGGCATTGAGCTGTTTCTTATCAGCCCATGCGGTGCCGTAAATACGCTGTAGCTGCTCATTTTTAGAGTCGCCGCGCCAGTAGGCACCAGAGAAACGGGTCAATTTAAATGATTTCAAGAAGCGTGTATTGGGCACGTGTGGTCCACGACACATATCCACGTATTCTTGGTGAAAATACAGCCCCATTTCTGTTTCATCAGGCATATCTTCAATTAGACGCAACTTATAATCTTCACCACGCTGAGTGAAAACCTCAATTACTTGCGCACGCGGCGTGAGCTTTTTAATCACATCGTAATCTTGATTGATCAGCTCATTCATGCGCTTTTCAATGGCTTGCATGTCGTCTGGAGTAAAGGGGCGTTCAATCGCCACATCATAATAGAAGCCCTCATCGATCACTGGACCGATGACCATTTTCGCTTCAGGAAATAACTGCTTGACCGCATGACCCACCAAGTGCGCACACGAGTGGCGGATAATCTCAACGCCTTCTGGGTCTTTAGGGGTAATGATCTCTAACGTTGCATCGCCGCTGATTAAATCAGTCGCATCCAGTAAGCGTCCATTAACACGACCGGCAACCGTTGCCTTAGCAAGGCCTGCACCAATTGATTGCGCGACTTCAAGAATAGTCACTGGATTTTCAAATATACGCTGACTGCCGTCAGGAAGAGTTATTACGGGCATGGCGCCTCCTCTGCCTAGTGGTGACCCCTACAACAGGCCACATGGGTTGGGATGAGCCAGTAAGAGCGATTAGCCTTGAGGTACGGCTGCCATACTGTGGCAGAGGGTTGCACCCACCTCATATCAACCGGATTCACTGGAAAAAAGCAAGCCGCTAAAGCAGTGCTTGCGTTAAAACACAAAAGGCCGCACAAGGCGACCTTTTGGTATGTTTGGTAGGCACAATTGGATTCGAACCAACGACCCCACCATGTCAAGGTGGTGCTCTAACCAACTGAGCTATGTGCCTGCAATGGCAGCGTATTCTACGCTTAAAAACATCTTTGTCAATCGCTTTAGGTGCTAAGCAGCCAATGCCCTAATTATTGCACCAAGACAACATTGCTCTGAGTCGCCTCAACTGGATCTGCAATAGGCAGGGGCATACCCACTTCGGCAGCAACAATCTCACGCACTCGCTGCCAATCCAACAGATGCGAGCCTTCAATATCATCACGCTTAAGCAGTACGTTAACCACTGCTGCGTGCTTATCAACAATTGACATCTCGCCATCATCGCTGAGCGGCTCATGCGCTTCTAGATACAATCGACCTTGCTCAAAACCAAACTTATACGGCTCATTAATAATACGCACTTTGGTACCAACCGGTACCAAATCCGCTAATTCTAAGACGTTATGGTTGAGCATACGAAAGCAACCATGACTGACCCGCATGCCAATCCCAAATTTTTTATTCGAGCCATGAATTAAATAACCCGGCAAGCCTAGCGTCAATTTGTAAGGCCCTAACGGATTGTTCGGGCCTGGTGGTACATAGGCTGGCAAATACTCCCCAGCCTCGGCAGCTTCACGCAAAATAGATTGCGGTGGTGTCCAACCTGGATTTGGTGTTTTTACTGTAATTGAGGTGTTGCTAATGGGTGAGTCCCAGCCTTCACGGCCAATACCCAGAGGGTAGGTGTACACCACAGGTCGGTCTTTTGGATAATAATACAAACGGTATTCAGCCAAGTTAATCACCACGCCTTCGCGCGGCCCTGGCGGCAAAATATAGCGTGTCGGCAAAATAATTTCGGTGCCTGCACCGGGCAACCAAGCATCCACGCCTGGGTTGGCTGCAACCATTTCCAGATAACCCAGATCATGGGCCTTACCTAAATCAGCAAAGGTGTCTTCATAGCGCGCCTGAATAACCTGTACCTCACCGACAACATCGTCGCCGGGCGGCGGCAGCGGCAATTCTATTGCTGAAGCAAAAGGCGCAGCACAGAGCAGTGAAAGGCAGCACACACGCAAAGACTTCAGCGTTAATATGTTTAACAACATCAAAGTAGCCCTACCGATAAAAGTTTAAATAAGCGGTTATATAGTACGAGATCTGCAGCGCTTAAGCACTCACCATTACACGCTTTGCCATCCAGGCTTGGCGGACTTGCGTTGTGCCTGAATAACATCTCGGCACTGTGGACAAAAGTACGCCTTGCGTAACAATTGCCGCTCCAGCGCTTGCCAATGCGGCTGAGCTGGCAGCAGGCTACCACAAAGCGTTTGATCAGCTCGACTGCCGAGCTCCAGCTGGCGATTAACGGCATGCATATGTTCTTTTTGACAGGCGAACAGATCCATTTGCTCGTCTGGCAAAAAAATCTGATAAGCATGTAAAGACCACACCAAGCGTGCCATGTAGTGCCCCTGAAATCGGGCGCTACATTAGCCTAAAATTGCATGATGTAACAGTGCCCGAGAAAAATTGTTCTAGTGTGCAGAATCAATATTTGCTGCAGCAGGCAGCAATGGCGCCAAACCCTGCCACACATTGTCCAACAAGAGTGGCTGCGCCTGCTGCGTGGGATGCACGCCATCCGCTTGCATCATGCCATCGACTGCGCCCACCCCCTCTAAAAAGAAGTCCACCAGCGCCACCTGCTCTTGCTCGGCAATCCCCTGATAAACGTTATAAAACGCCTCGGTATAACGCTGCCCGTAATTACTTGGCAAACGCATACCTAATAATAATACAGCTGCATTTTGTTGCTTAGCCTTGCGCACCATCGTGGTTAGGTTGGCTGTCATATGCTCAATCGACAATCCACGCAGGCCATCATTACCGCCCAGCTCAATAATCACATATTCAGGCTGGTGCTGCGCCAGCAAATCGGGGAAACGCGCCAAACCGCCGCCAGTTGTTTCACCGCTAATTGATGCATTGACAACCTCTATCTCAGCATTGGCTTGATCGAAACGTTGCTGCAGTAAAGCTACCCAACCCTCTTGGGTTTCCAGTCCGAAGGCTGCACTGATACTATCGCCTATTACCAGAACAGTTGCGGCTTGCACCTGAGCCATAGCGCTCAGCACAATTAAGCATATCGTTGCTATCCATTGACGCATTGGAACCCTCATGATTAATAGTATTCTTAGCGCACAGCACCTTAGCAAAAAGGTCCCTTCAACAGAAGGTCAGTTGACCATTCTAGACTCTGTTTCGCTCAGCCTAGAGCAAGGTGATTCGTTGGCTATTATAGGGCGTTCTGGTTCAGGAAAATCAACATTGCTTGGCCTACTAGCCGGCTTAGACCTGCCAAGCAGCGGCAAAGTGCAATTAGCTGGGCATCAACTCAATGATCTCGATGAAGACCAGCGCGCAGCAGTGCGTGCTGAGCATGTCGGCTTTGTCTTTCAGGCTTTTTTACTGCTCGACAGTTTAAATGCGTTAGAAAACGTGATGTTACCACTGGAGCTGGCCGGCCACACCAATCCCAAACAACGCGCCAGCGAACTACTGATCCGCGTTGGCTTAGAAGAGCGCTTGCGCCATCCAGTTAACTTACTCTCTGGCGGCGAGCAGCAACGCGTTGCCCTCGCCCGTGCCTTTGCCACCCAACCCGCTGTGCTATTTGCTGATGAGCCCACTGGCAATCTTGATAGCCAAACGGGCGAAAGCATCAGCGATCTCATGTTTGCAATGAACAAAGAGCTGGGCACCACTCTGGTTTTAGTCACCCACGATGAAAGACTCGCAGCACGCTGCCAGCAATACTTACGCTTAGAAGGCGGTCGCCAGGTGGAGCAAGCATGCAATTAACATTACTCGACCTATTAAAGCTGGCCGGCAAACAATTGCTGCGCGAGCGCCGTACTTCAGAGTTACGCATTTTATTTTTCGCCTTAGTCATTGCCGTTGCCAGCAGTAGCACCATTGGTCACTTTGCTGAACGCTTGCAAGGTGCAATGCAGCAGAGCGCGGGCGAATTTCTCGCTGCTGACTTGATTTTATCCGGCAGTGAGCAAGCGCTGCCTGAGCAACTGGCCTCAGTCGACACAATCAACTTAAAAAGCGCACAGACGTTGCAGTTTGCCAGCATGCTAGCCACTGAACACGGGATTCAGCTGGCCAGCGTTAAAGCTGTTGATGATAACTACCCGCTGCGCGGTGAATTGCGCAGTACTGAGCAACTTCATGCAAATGAAATCAGTGGTGGGCGTCCCCAGCCCGGTGAGGTTTGGCTTGATGCCGAGTTGCTCACCAGTTTATCGCTAGAGTTGGGCGACAGTGTAGAAATAGGCGCGGCAAACTTTAAAGTCAGTCGCATTATCACTTACGAACCGGATCGTGCTGGCAACCTATTAAGTTTCACCCCACGCGCAATGATTCATCTAGCCGATTTAGCTGCTACTGACATTTTACAGCCCGGCAGTCGTGTCAGCTACCGACAGCTGTGGAGCGGTGATGCACAAGCCATAAGCAACTTGCGTAGCGCGCTTGAGAACACCTTATTGCCGCATCAGCGCATTGAAGGCCTAGAGGATGGCAACCAACAAGTCAGTAGCGCGCTTGATCGTGCTGCCAGTTACCTCAACCTCGCGAGTCTGGCTGCAATTTTGCTGGCAGCAGTGGCAGTGGCTTTATCCGCCAACCGCTTTGCCCGCGAGCGTTTTGATCAAGCCGCACTGCTGCGCTGCTTTGGCTTATCACGCAGGCATACTTTATGGTTGTTTTGCCTGCAGTTACTGGTGCTGGCACTACTGGCCAGTGTGCTGGGCACGCTTATTGGCTGGCTTGCGCAGTTTGCCCTCTTTGAACTGCTGGCAGACTTATTACCTGATGACATTCCAGCTGGCAGCTTAAAGCCTTTTGTTACAGGCATTGCCACCAGCGTAGTGATGTTAGCGGGTTTTGCTTTACCGCCTCTAATTTCACTGGGACGCATTGCTCCGCTGCGCGTGTTGCGCCGTGACTTGCTGCCTGTAGCACCGGGAACATGGCTGCTGTATGGCAGCGTTGTGCTGGCACTGGCAGCGCTGATGTGGCAGTTAAATCTTGATCTACGCCTCACCAGCGCCTTACTGCTAGGCGGCGGCGGTGCCGCAATTGTCCTCGGTGGCGGTTTGTATTTAGGCCTAAAAAGCTTGCGCTTTTGGCTGGCAAAACGCAGCTTAGCCTGGCGCTTAAGCTTGGGCCACTTACTGCGCTACCCTCTCAATAGTGTCGGGCAAATTATGGCTTTTGCCTTAATACTGCTATCAATGGGGCTCATTGTTTTGCTGCGCAGCGAGCTACTGGATAATTGGCAAGCGCAATTGCCAGAGCAAGCACCCAACCACTTTGCGATTAATATCTTACCGGATCAGCAAGCAGATTTTAGTAGCACGCTGAGCTCCATCAGCAGCAATGCCGCGCCGCTCTACCCGGTTATTTTAGGACGTCTTACCCAAATCAACGGACAAGCTGCAGCGGATCTGATTGATCCAGAATCGCGCGTGACACGCACCTTACAGCGTGACCTCAATCTGACTTGGACGAACCAACTGCCTAAAGACAATCAAGTCATTACTGGCGACTGGTGGCCGAGCAGTCAACCACTTACAGCAGACAGCGCGCTTTATCAGGTGTCGGTAGAAAGTGATATCGCCAAAGAGCTCGGCGTGGATGTCGGTGACCAGCTGACCTTTCATATCGGTGGTACGGATTACCCCGCACAGATTAGCAGCCTGCGCACGGTCGACTGGAACAGCATGCAGCCCAACTTTTTTGTGATTTTTAACCCGCAACAGATGGGCAGCGTCGCGCACACCTATATGACCAGTTTTTACCTGCCAGAAAACGCTGAGCAGCAGCGCATTGACTTATCTAAACGTTTTCCTAGCGTGAGTATTTTGCAAGTTGATGCGGTACTGCGCCAACTGCGCGATATTCTTGCACAGGTGACACTCGCCATTGAGCTGATCTTACTGTTTGTCTTGGCTGCCGGTGTCACTGTACTAATTGCAGGCTTGCATAGCACCCTGACTGAGCGTATCAAGCAAGGCGCACTGATCCGTGCACTGGGCGCATCGCGCAAATTGCTGGTGCAGTCACAGCGTAATGAGTTTGCTTTAATCGGCACTTGCAGTGGCTTACTGGCGTGGTTTGGTTGTGAAATCAGCAGCTATATTCTCTACCGCTTTGCCTTTAATTTAGTTTGGCAGCCACACCCATGGCTGGTGGTATTACCCATTATTGGTGCACTGCTGATTACCACAGTAGGCATGCTCGGCACCCGTCAAGTACTGAGCAGTAGTCCGCTACAGATCTTGCGCAATAGTTGATTACTTGAGGTCGGCTGGTTTTACCCGCTCAAGATTTTTAAGCCAGCATGGTCAAGCGTGATAATTGCTGCGAGGAAATTGCTACGGAGGTGGTTTTTTCGAGCTCAGCAACAGCAGTATATTTTAAGCATAGCCAAGCGAACCTAAGGCTACTCTAAGCTTAATATGCCTACACTGGCGATTTTGTAGCTTTGGGGATCAACATCACTTCAGCAAGGCTGGCTAGTTTAAACCAGCCTTGCTCAACGGAATTTACTGCTTAGCTGCAGTAATATCGGCCTCTGCATCAATGCCTAGCTTGTGGCCAAGCGATACATGGTGAAAACGGCCTATGGAGCTATCATCATGAATAGCAAAACCAAAGTTATAGGTTTGTCCAGACTCTAGAGCCACATCGCCTTCTCCACCAGTGAGTTTACGAGTAAAGTCTACTGTCCAAACACCATCTTCTAGCTTGCCTTCAGCACTAATCAAAGCTTGACCGCCTTCCATGACGCGCTCTTCAGCTACATAGCCATCGTATGCCTTGTTTTCACCGCTGCGCCACTGGTTTAGGTCATAGAATACGCCGTTGGCAAGTGAGCCATCTTTAACGTATTTGGTTTTGGTATCCGCTGCGCCAGGCATGGTACGCGCATCACCGTGGCAACTACCCCAGCAACCACCTTGTCCAGCCAGCTCAACTTTATCACCAGCTTCTAGCATATAAGCTATCTTGACTGGGTTGGCTTCATCCATTTGCCCTGCATCTGCAACAGCAGGCTGCGTCCAGGTAAAGCGTAAATACAGATTTTCACCATCGTGGGCAGCCTGTACCTTGGTATCAATAAATGCTGCTTTACCCTCTATCGGCGTAGGCTCAATTTTGCTACCACTGGCAATGAGCTGTCCCATAGAAGAAACTTCTTCTGAGTGGCAGCCAGCACAGGTTTCACCTTTACGCAGGACACGGGCACCACCGTGCTCAGTTCCCTTAGTGATCCACTCTACGGGTGAAACGCCTGGATAAAGCAGGGTGATATTGGTTTCTGCTACCTTGCTCCAATCAGCAGGCGCAGCTGCAAGGGCGCTTCCAGCGGCAAGGGCAAAGATGACGCCCGTTGCACTTGTCATCATAGTTTTTTTCATGGCTATTTACTCTTTTATTAATTACTTAAACTACGTTTTACTCATAATCTTCATCAGTCATCCCTTCGGGCAAGTGATGTGCAATGCCTTGGTGACACTGAATACAGGTCATACCATCTTCTATCGCCATTTCGTGCTGCTTACGGGCGCGCTGTTTCTGATTCGGTATATCCATAGATTCAAGCGTATGGCAGTTTCTGCACTCTTGGGAATCAGAAGCTTTCATGCGCTTCCACTCATTACGTGCCAACTTCAAACGCTTAGCTTCAAACTTTTCAGGTGTATCAATCGTACCAATGATTTTACCCCAAAGCTCTCTTGAAGCCTGAATCTTACGAACCATCATAGGCCCCCACTCTTTGGGAACATGGCAATCTGGGCACGATGCACGTACACCGGACGGATTGCTATAGTGAATGGTTTCTTTGTATTCAGGGTAAACGTTATCACCCATTTCATGGCAAGAGATACAGAATTCTTCGCTATTGGTTAATTCAAGTGCAGTATGGAAACCACCCCAGAAAAGGATACCAATAACAACCCCCACCATAAGAAGGCTAGCAATGGAATAATGCACGCTAGGACGAAGCAGCGTTTTTATAAAACCAGACTGCCGTTTTGGCTCTTGCGTATTTCTGCTGTCTTGATCTGCCATTAGGTTTTTCCTTTGCATTTAAAAAATCCCCCCACCCCGCATGAGTACGCAGAATAGGGGGACTGTTTTAGCGCTTCACCAGAACGTCTTAGTAAACGTCATACATAGTGTTGTAGAGGTTGAACTTTCCGGTTGGTGTTACGATTTCTGGATTTGTAATAACTTTCTTGAGCTTAAGTGTTTTATCGTCATAAATAACGATTGCAGACTGGTCAGTTTTACCGCCCCATAGTGAGATCCAAACTTCGTCACCCGCCTGGTTGTATTCTGGCTGAACGGCGCGGCGAATTGCCTTGCCTTCTGGTAGACCAGAGTCTTTACCAACGTTCAACTCTCTAGGCGCTTTGCTGAGGTCATTCAAATCAAACACATACACTGATTCTGCAATTTCACGCTCTGGGTTCATTGGCGCATCAGCCCAGAAGTTTGTGGATTTAGGGTGTGTTTTAACAAACAAGTTACCCGCACCTGGCATTTTCAGCTCTTGTACAACTTTCCAGTTGTGATCCTTGTACTTCGCGTTCTTTTTCTCTTCCGATGGGGTTGAGATTAAAGAAACCACGTCATCACCAAGGTGACCCGTAGACCAAACTGGCCCAAACTCTGGGTGAGTAAAGTTCGCACCGCGTCCTGGGTGAGGGATTTTCGCTGTATCAACAATCGCAGCGAGCTTACCCGTCTGTGTATCAACCGCAGCAACTTGGTTAGAAGCGTTAGCTGCTACTAAGAAGTAACGTTTTGAAGCATCCCAACCACCATCATGCAGGAACTTGGAAGACGCAATTGAAGTTATCTCCAGGTTGTCGAGGTCAGTGTAGTTAACCAGCAAAATCTGCCCAGTTTCCTTGACGCTCACTACCCACTCAGGTTTCTTTGGGTTAGCAACGATAGAGGCAACACGTGGCTCTGGGTGATACTCACCATCAACGGTTTGGCCACGGGTAGAGACGACTTTGATTGGCTCCAGAGTCAGTCCATCCACGATACCAAACTGTGGCGGCCAGTACGTACCACCAATCAGGTACTTATCTTCGTAGCCTTCGAACTTCGAGACGTCAACCGAACGCATGTCGGAACCAAAGCGAACGGTAGCAACGGTCACTGGCTCTTCAGGCCACAAGTCAATAACAGTGGTCAAACCGTCACGACCGGTAGTGTACACGTAGCGACCTGATGCGGAGAAACGTGAAATGTGTACGGCGTAACCACTTTCCAGAATCTTCCAGATTTTGTGTGTATCACCGTCAACCAACGCCAACTTACCCGCATCACGTAACGTAATTGCGAATACGTTTTTCAAGTTGACTTTATTCATCTGCTTGGTAGGACGCTCATCAAGTGGAACAATGAGGTTCCAGCTGTCTTTCATGTCCTGTAAAGAAAACTCAGGCGGAATCGGTGGCTCATTCTGGATGTACTTAGCCATCAAGGAAATTTCTTCAGGCGTCAGGATATCGTCATAGTTAACCATCCCACCTTCTGTACCGTACGCGATGATATTTTCTAAGCGCTTGGTACCAAGACTGAGTGTTCCGCCTTCAAGCTTAGTGCCATCTTCTAAAACCTGCTCCCAATGTGGTTCTAGGTTCTTACCGGTGGCACCTTTACGTAGAACACCGTGACAGCCTGCGCAGCGTTCAAAATAAATTAGTTTTCCAGCTTCCATTTCAGCAGCAGTCAAAGCAGGCGCTGCTGAAGCTGTTGCGGCATTGGCTTGAGTTACAGCCATACCCAGCAAAGAGAAAGCAGCAACAAAGCCTACTTTTGATAATTTACTTGTAATAGTCATACGATCTTTCCCTAGAAGCATCTTTGGCTTCTTCAGAGTATTAGAAGATTGGTTATGTGGCATTTTCCGTGGCTCCTCAATAGAAGGAATTGTTATTTTCCTTATATGGTGCATTTGCATACTAGCGCGCTTACAAACTGAGAATACATGATACAAGTCAAAAACGAGATATAGTCATTTGTGGTGTATGAGGGGAAAAGAGGGTGGCGTATCCTGTTGATTGTTTCGACCAAGAAATAATTAACAGTAGAGCGATACGCCATGACAAATACTACCCTGAATGTTCTTTCACAACCAGATGAAACTGGCACTGATGTGCTAACTGCTTTATTGCGTAATGGTGCTCGCCAGCTCATTGCGCAAGCAGTTGAAGTAGAGCTGCAGCAACTGCTGCAAGCTCATGAAGAACTGCGTTTACCCGATGGCCGCAAAGCTGTGGTGCGTAACGGCTATTTGCCTGAGCGCAGCATCCAAACGGGCATTGGCGATGTTGATATCAAGGTGCCAAAAGTGCGTGATCGTAGCTGCTCTGGTATTCGTTTTACCAGCGCACTGCTACCGCCATACCTCAAGCGTGCCCGCAGCGTTGAAGAGTTATTACCGTGGCTGTATCTCAAAGGTATTTCCACTGGAGACTACCAAGAAGCCCTAGCAGCCTTGCTGGGTGAGAATGCCAAAGGCCTGTCAGCTAACACCATTTCCAGGCTCAAGGAACGCTGGATTGATGAGCACCGAGAGTGGCGACAGCGCGATTTGAGTGACAAGCGCTACGCGTACCTTTGGGTTGACGGTATTTACAGCAACGTCCGCCTCGATGACCGCCTGTGCTTGCTGGTGGTGATGGGCGTGACAGAGCATGGCCGCAAGGAGCTGATTGCTGTTGAAGAAGGCTATCGTGAGTCTGAAGCCAGCTGGCTTGAGCTGCTGAATGGCCTGGTTGCGCGTGGGCTTACGACCTGCCCAAAGCTGGCAACAGCTGACGGCGCATTGGGCTTCTGGAAAGCCCTGAGTAAGGTTTATCCGCAGACCAAACAACAACGCTGCTGGGTGCATAAAACGGCCAATGTGCTCAATAAATTGCCCAAAGCAGTACAGCCCAAAGTGAAGGAGGCACTGCATGATATTTGGATGGCTGAGACGCGTGAGAAGGCTCATAAAGCCTTTGATATAGCGCTGGAAAGGTTTACTGCTAAGTACCCACGCGCAATGGAATGCTTAGCTAAAGACCGTGAGAGCATGTTGGCTTTCTACGATTTTCCAGCAGAACATTGGGTGAGTATACGCACCACCAACCCAATTGAATCTGCCTTCGCTACAGTACGTTTAAGAACCAGCAAAACTCGCAACTGCGGTTCAAGAAACACAACCCTAGCAATGGTTTATAAATTGCTGCAATCAGCGCAGAAGCGCTGGAACCGCCTGAAAGGATTTCAACTGCTAACCCTCGTGGTCAATAACGTTAAATTCCAAGACGGCGAACAAGTAATGGAGCAATCAGACAGGAAAACCGCCTGATGCTCGTACACCAGATTTGACCATAACTCGTCAAAAACATTCACTTCAGCAAGGTAACTTGATTCTGATCATAATTAAGAATTATTGCATGTATCGCAAACACCGATAGAATCAACACTACAGTCAAAAAACGCACAAATCAAAGATATGCTACTGACACAGCGCATTCATATATGAGATATTTTTAAGCATTACTGCTCAAACTAACAATGCCTTATTCATGGAACTGACAATTATCATTGAACAGTAGATGTAGACTAGCATTCGCACTGCAGACAAATTTTCACCCTGACACTTTAGGCTCATAGCACTAAACTGCCTTTGCTAGGGCACCTTAGTCACTGCAACGCTCAGCTCAGCACTTGCCTTGCTCGTTATCAACGCTGTTTCACGCTGCTGCGGCACAGCTGTGCATTCACGCCTAGAGCCTATCTGGCTGCGCTGCGCCTGTTCAGACATTATCGAGGGATGGTAACCGCTATTGAGTCGCTACCTGTCACGCAAGTGATGCGCAGATGAAGTATGCTCACTTAACTTAGCCAGAGCGACTGCCAAGGTAAACGTATAGAAGCCATCAATAATCGCGACTTTGCACATTGTGTTTTATATCAACAGATTAAAAACACACACTCAAGTCTTTTGTTCATCTATGCCTGCTGTTACCCGAACTTAGCCTACAACTTGATGCTTTTAAAAGACTTTATATTAATGGCAGTTTAAAACTGCATACAAAACAACATTAAACAATGTATTGTTTTTATTATTAAATCCAGCCTACATGCATTAAGACTGACACAGATCAATGAAACATCATTCTACCAGCAACATAGTGTAAAGATTTTTTAGCAACGTATTTTCAATTGACTGTAAGAGCACCTGCATGCAACATGCTTACTGTGCTTTCATTAGTTCGCTGTCGCAGCACTTTTAGCCAGATGGCTTTCAACGTTGTACTCAATCTTAATCACATACCAATGCATATCACCGCTTGGAGTTTGCACGGACACTTCATCATCAAGCACTTTGCCTAAGCAAGCTTTGGCCATCGGCGACTTGAGTGATATGTAATCTTTATTGCCAAAAATCTCTTCATCACCAACGATGCGAAATCTGACAGTTTTACCCTCTTCATCCTCAAGCTCGCACCATGCGCCAAAATAGACTTTGCCTTCCTGCACGGGGTTGTACTCAACCATTTCTGCGATTTCAAACAGCTTGGTTAAATGTCTGATACGCCTGTCAATTTCACGCAGTTTGCGCTTATTGTATTGGTAGTCTGCGTTCTCAGAACGATCACCAAGACTGGCAGCCCAAGATACAATTTCAGTAATTTCAGGCCGATGCTTGCGAGTCAAATACTCCAGCTCATCTTTAAGTTTTTTATAGCCTTCGGCGGTCAAAAGCTTTCGAGTCATGGACACTGCCCTCGTAGTAAATGTCATTCTTAACAATTAAAAACAACTAAGCCGCTTACTGGATCAACAGATAAGCGGCTTAGTATGCGACAGCAGCGCTAAATTTATTTTTTTTGATCAATCAATAAAGCGTGCTGGGTATCTTCTGTTGCATCAATAAAGATTGATTCACTACTCCACTGCGCCTGATTGGCATCACCACTACTGGAAATACTGGCTTGCAGCTTTAAGCGGGCAATGCTCGATAGCTTCAAGTCCGGCAGCAGTGAATCGGCATCAGTTAAAGCAATCTGCGCTGGCAAATCTGCAACAGTTAAGCGCTTAGCCGCCAATGGAATTGGCGAGCCTGCTTCTGGGCGGACAAAAACAAACACAGTGTCAGTTGCTGCCACTTGAGCGGCTAATTCATCGCTGATGGTTATTTCAACTTGCAATTGATAGTCATTAACGCTTTCTAGTTCAATTGTTGATGCATCAGTTTTTGGGCTGCTACTAAGCTCCGACTGCGGACTCTCGGCTAAGCCATTACGCGCACGCTCAATACCCGTTTGAATGATGTCATAGGATGGGTCTTCTGGATCAAGCCCTGTTGAAAGCTGTGTCCAAGCATCAATGGCATCTTGGAAGCGTTTGTCTTCAAATGCAGCCATCCCGACTAGACCTAAGGCTGTTGATTCGTTAGGGTCTCGAGCCAATGCCTCGTCAACTAATGATTGTATGTTAGCCGTCCACTGGTTGCCATCAGCAAAGTATAAGGCCTGCGCCCATTGGCCGAGCAAATCCGGCTGACGCCCTACTAACTCAATGGTTTTCTCATAGGCGTGGGCAGCATCTTTAGGCCGTTGCTCACTCATATAGGTACGCGCTAAAAAGTACCATGCGTCAACTGCATCAGGCTGCACCCGCACAGTATCCTCCAGGCGTTTGATCATATCCTCAACAGTTTTAGGCTGTTCAGCAAGGCTAAGCGTCAAGGCAACTTTATCACTTGCACCCCAGTGAAAATATAAGCCCAAGCCAGCAATAGGGACCAGCAATGCGGCAATCAAAGGCAGAGCATTACCAAGACTGACACTTTGCTTGGGGCGCCCAACATCAGTGTCATCCAGCAGCTCGCGGTCTGCTTCGAGTCGCCCTTCAGCAAGCTGCTCGGCTGACAAAGCACCACTGGCATGCTGTTCTTCTAATTCAGCAATATGCTCCTCATAGAGGGCAATATTGAGTGCTGTGCGGTCTTCTTCGGCTTGATCTTTACGACCGCGAAGTATGGGCCAAAGCAATAAGAACAATGCTGCAAGCATTAGCAGCACCGCATAAATCCAAAACTGTGTCATAACGAATGGGTATCCTACTAATCTTACTTAAGAATTTCTGACAAGCGATTTTTTTCATCGCTAGACAGCTTTTGCTCGTCTTGTTTTGTGCGTGCCGAACGGCGACGGCGTACAACAATCAACGCCACCATCGCAAAACCAATCGCTAAGAGCGCAGCAGGGCCATACCAAAGAATCAGCGTGCTTTTATTCACAGGCGGCTTATAACGGACAAAGTCACCGTAGCGATCAACGAGGAACTCAACTATTTCATCACTGCTTTGACCTTCGCCAAGTTTCCTAAAAATCTCATCACGCATATCCATTGCAATCGGCGCATCAGAGTCAGCAATATTTTGGTTCTGACATTTTGGACAGCGCAGCTCTTCAACCAGGGTACGGTAGCGTTCACGCTCCGCTTGGCTTGAAAACTCATAGGTATCAATCGAGGCCTGCGCCGAACCAAGGCATGCAAGCGTTAAACCGAGGGCATAAATAAAGCGTTTCATTCGTCAACTAACTCCTGATAAATAGGCGCCAATTTTTCGCGCCATATCCGCTTACTCACTGCACCAACAAACTTATGGCGAATAATGCCGTGTTTATCGATTATAAAAGTCTCTGGCGCGCCATACACACCAAGGTCAAAGCCTAAAGTGCCCTTAGGGTCGCTGATATTGAGCTGGTACGGGTTTAAAAAGTCTTTTAGCCAGCGTCGCGCATCAGGCTTGTTATCCTTGTAGTTCACACCGTAGATAACAACGCCTTGCTCGGCTAAATCATTCAGAACCGGATGCTCATCTTTGCACGAAGGACACCAAGTCGCCCAGACATTGACCAGCGCAGGACGCCCGAGCAAATCCGCTCGGGTAATGACCGCATCGTCATCGATAACCGAACCCGTAGTGAACTCAGGGAACGGTTTACCAATTAAAGCCGAAGGTAATTCTCTTGGGTCGTTATTGATGCCAAACAGTGCCATCAAGGTAAATAACACCACACCTACAAATACACCCAGTACACCAAGCAAACGAGCTCTAGACATGTGCAACTTTCCCCTTTTCAGCTAAGTTCAGGGCATCCTTCACTTTTTTGGTAACCTTCACGCGGTAGCGACGATCCATAGCCGAGAGAACACCACCTAATCCAGTTAACAGGGCACCCAGCCAAATCCAGCGCACAAACGGCTTAATATGCACACGTATCGCCCATGCCCCATCCTCCAGCGGCTCACCCATCGCCACATATAAGTCACGGGTAAAGCCCGCATCAATACCTGCCTCGGTCATCGGCATTTGCTGAACCACGTACAAGCGCTTTTCTGGATGTAATAGAGCGATTTCACGCTCATTTTCAAAGACTCGAATACTGCCTTTGTCAGAGATAAAGTTTGGCCCTTCGTAGTGTTCAGCGCCTTCGAAAAGGAAGCGATACCCGCCCATTTCTAATGCGTCACCCGGCGCCATTTTCAGGTCACGCTCATCGCTGTATTGACTGGATAACACCACACCCACAGCCATAAACACCATGCCGATGTGTCCTAACTGCATACCCCAGTAACTGCGAGTCAGCGAGCGCATGCCAGCAAACAAACCTTTATGCCGTGTTTTATCAAGAATATCGCGCACTCCAGCCAGCAGCACCCAAGCACACACAAAGAACAAGGCAAGCACAGCAATATTAAAGTCACGGTACAGCAAGCTACCAACCACACTTAATGCCGCACTGAATAACAATACTGGGCCGATCATTTTAATCAGCCACTGGCCTGGCGTATTTTTCCAGCGTGTAATCACACCTACACCCATTGCCAGCATCAAGACTCCCATTAAGGGCACAAACAGCGCATTAAAGTACGGGGGACCAACAGATAATTTAGCACCGGTTAATGAGTCGAGTATCAGTGGATACAAGGTACCCAGCAGTACCATGGCAGTAGCGACCACTAAAACAATATTATTGATCAGCAGCAGCGTTTCTTTCGACCAGAAGCCGAATCCCACCTTGCTTTTCACCGCTGGTGCGCGTATCACAAACAAGATCAAAGATGAACTAACCACGATCAACAAGAATATTAAGAGAAAGACACCGCGCTCTGGATCAGCAGCAAAGGCATGCACTGAAGTCAGCACACCTGAACGCACCAAGAATGCGCCTAACAAGCTCAATGAAAAGGCTGCAATCGCCAGCAACACAGTCCAGTTTTTAAATACACCACGCTTTTCTGTCACAGCCAGTGAGTGAATCAGTGCAGTACCAACCAACCATGGCATAAAGGATGCGTTTTCAACCGGATCCCAGAACCACCAGCCACCCCAGCCAAGCTCGTAGTATGCCCACCAAGAGCCAAGCGCAATACCTATGCCTAAAAACGCCCAAGCTACCAGTGTCCATGGACGGGACCAACGTGCCCACGCTGCATCCAACTTACCACCGATCAAAGCGGCAATGGCAAAAGCAAAAGCTACAGAGAAACCAACATAGCCCATATACAACATTGGCGGATGCACGACCAAGCCAAAGTCTTGCAGCAGCGGATTGAGGTCACGACCATCCATTGGCATTTGCGGCAATAGGCGCTCGAACGGATTGGAGGTCATAATCAAAAACAGCAAAAAGCCAACACTGATCATTCCCATAATGGCAAGCACACGGGCGAGCATTTCTTCTGGCAACTGCCGTGAAAAAACCGCCACAGCAAAGGTCCAGCCTGCCAAGATCAATGTCCACAGCAGCAATGAACCTTCGTGCGCACCCCACACCGCACTGAACTTGTAGAACCAAGGCAGAGCGCTATTGGAGTTGTTTGCTGTATAAGCAACCGAGAAATCATCAGTCATAAATGACCAAGTTAAACAGCCGAAAGCGAACAGTAAAAACAGAAATTGCCCCCATGCTGCCGGCTGCCCCAAGCTCATCCACTTATGATCGCCGCGCCAAGCACCGACCAGTGGAAAAATCGACTGCACAAGTGCAAAACACAAAGCTAGGATCATTGCTAACTGACCCAACTCCGGCACAAACAACGCCGCGTTACTCATTTTCCTGCTTCCTTTTGGCCATCTTCATAATGTTGTAGCATGCCGGTTTTTTCTAGGGCACTACTGACTTCAGGTGGCATATAGTTTTCATCATGCTTAGCCAACACCTCATCAGCAATCAAAACACCAACTTCATTTAAGCGACCTAAAGCAACGATACCCTGCCCCTCGCGAAACAAGTCCGGCAATATGCCACGGTATTGAATGCCTGTATCTGCATCTCCATCAGTCACAATGAAGTCAACTGTCAGCGAGTCATCACTGCGCGTTAGCGAGCCTTCTTTAACCAAACCGCCGGCGCGAATGCGCGTACCTTCTGGCGCTTCACCATTAGCAATTTGCGTTGGCGTATAAAAGAGGTTGATATTCTGTTGTAGCGCCAACAAACCAAGTCCGACAGTCGCCACTACACCCAGTAAAATTGCCCCAATAATCATTAAACGTTTTTTACGAATCGGATTCACTGTTGAGCCTCCCGGCGCAAACGGCGCGCCTCATTCTTTAAATAACGTTGACGGGTCAGCAAAGGTAACACCACATTCAACAGTAAAATTGCACCACTGATGCCATAGGATGACCACACATAAATGCCGTGATTGCCCATCGCTAAGAACTCAGAAAACGAATTGAAATTCATGCACTTCTCCCGATCTGTCGTGCCACTTCAGCTTGCGCCCAGCGTGTCCGCGACTCACGTCGCAATACTTCAGTACGCATCCGCATCAGTAATACAGCTGCGAAAAAACAATAGAAGCCAATCGTCATAATTAACAGTGGCATCCACATTTCCATCGGCATAGCCGGCTTTTCAGTTATTTTAAACGTAGCCGGCTGATGCAAGGTGTTCCACCAGTCTACCGAGTACTTGATGATGGGAATATTAACAACCCCAACAATGGCTAAAATTGCACAGGCTTTTGCTGCACTGTCGCGGTTGCTGATGGCATGGCCAAGCGCAATAATCCCAAAATAGAGAAACAACAAAATCAGCATTGCAGTCAGGCGTGCATCCCACACCCACCAAGCACCCCAGGTCGGCTTGCCCCATACTGCACCAGTGAGCAGCGCAATAACGGTCATCCAAGCACCGATGGGGGCAGCTTGCTGCAGCGCCACATCAGCAATTTTCATTTTCCAAACAAGACCAACCACCCCGGCCACGGCCAGCGAGATATAGGTTGATTGCGCTAAAAAAGCAGCGGGGACATGAATATAAATAATTCGAAAACTATTACCTTGCTGGTAATCAGGCGGCGCATAGGCGAGCCCCAAAACAGCGCCAACCAACATTAATAGCGCAGCACTGATGCTCAACCAAGGCAACCAGCGTCCACTGATTTCGTAAAACCACTTGGGCGAGCCTAGCTTGTGAAACCACGTCCAATTCATCGAAATACTCACAGTTATTCAATATCAGTTATACGGTACATGACAGAGCTGTCGTTTAAACACAGTGCATTGTCACATATAAAATTTACTTCCTGAGCCTCTTATTCACCTACGCTGATGCGCAAACCAGCAGCAATTGCAAAAGGAGCTAAAGTCACTGTCAACATGGTTAAACTGGCCATCCATAACAAATAACCCATGGTTGGCAAGCCTTGCAGCGCAGCCTGAATCACGCCACTGCCTAAAATAAGCACGGGAATGTACAGCGGCAAAATCAATAATGCCAATAAAATCCCCCCGCGCTTTAAACCAACCGTCAACGCTGCGCCCACTGCTCCAAGCAAACTTAGCACCGGCGTACCCAGCATCAACGACAATAACAAAGTCGGGATCCGATCTATCGGCATCCCCAACATCAAGGCCAATAGAGGTGACAACATCACCAATGCCAACCCGCAATACAACCAGTGCGCTAGCACCTTAGCAAGCACTAAAACCACTAAAGGATGTGGCGAAACGACCCACTGCTCTAACGAGCCATCCTCAAAATCACTGCGAAACAAGCCATCTAATGACAACAGCACCGCTAGTAATGCAGCCACCCATAACAACCCCGGTGATAAGGTTTGTAATAACTGTGTCTCTGGTCCAACTGCCAGCGGAAACAAAGCAATTACAATCGCAAAAAACACTAATGGATTGACCAACTCTGCTGGGCGACGAAACATCAGTCGCGTTTCACGCAGCAACATCAGAGTAAAGACATTACTCATAAGTTCGCCTGCCCTAAATCAAGTTCTCGAAAAGTTCTGGGTACGTTTTGTAAATGATGGTGCGTGGTCAAAATAACCATGCCACCGTTGTCACAATGCTGCGCTAAATGCAGCTCTAATTGGGTCACTGCTTGTTTATCCAGCGCAGTAAAGGGCTCATCCAGAATCCATAGAGCCGGAGCATCCAAGTATAAACGCGCTAAACCGACTCGTCGCTGCTGGCCAGCCGACAAGGTGTGGCAAGGCACATCTTCAAAACCGGCCAAACCCACTGCCGCCAATGCCTGCCAGATTTGCTCACGACTTGCACCATGGTGCAACGCCGATAACCACATTAAGTTTTCTTCTGCAGTCAATAAACCTTTAATACCCGCGGCATGCCCAAGCCACAATAAATTAGTGGCCAACTCATTGCGCTGCTGATGGATACTAACCCCTTTAATTAGCACATCACCTTGCGTGGGCCGCATCAACCCAGACATCAAGCGCAACAAACTGGTTTTACCACTGCCATTGGGACCACTAACCTGTAGCATATCCTTTGGCTTGACACTGACATGCAGATGCTCAAATAACAGCCGCCAATCACGCTCGCAGGCTAAATCAACAGTTTCAAGATAAGCATCGGTCACAAACACATCGCCTTGTGAGAAAATTTCAAGTCAATTTTGCTGAGCAGCTATACTGCCCCGCAGATACTATAATGCGAAGCGATTATACACAGCTGTGCAGCCAGCGCGGCAGGCATTTACAAAGCATTTACAATAGGTTGCAAACGAAATGGCCAGTGAAATACCCTCTTCCCGCCCTTCCCCTAGCATCCCTAGCGTGCCACGACCTGCTGCACAAGCCATTAATGCTGTATTACAACTGCAAAGTAACCTACCAACGCAACTCAATATTGGCGACTCAGCGCAAGCACAAGTGCTTGCTTTACGCGAAGCGCAGCACGCATTTCAGGTTTTGCTACGCTTATCACTGGCCAATGGCCAACAGCACACCATTGAAGTGCAAAGCAAGCAACCCTTAGCACCTGGCAATATTCTTAATGTCACAGCGTTATCAACACAGCAACTGGCTTTTAGCTTACTGCCTACAACTCAAGCCACAACTGCTACACGCATCGACACCGCTCTCTTAGCGCCTGGCACTTTGCTCGAAGCTAAAGTTGTGCACGTCACACCCAATGCGCAAGGCGGTTTTAGAATCACCGTTAGCATCAACAATAGCGCGTTAGCTGGGCAGCAGCTGCAAATTGACAGCCCTAAATCACTCGCTCTCAATAGCCAACTTAATGCCCGTATCGACAGCGCTCAGCAGTTAACTTTTCAACCGTTAAATACGCGCCTTGAACCCTTGGCCATCAACCAAGAATTACAAAAACAATTTAGCCAGCAGGGCTCTTTAAGCCAGCTTTTGCAAGGCCTGAACACTCTATCGCCAAGCAGTATCTCACCAAGCATAGAAAAAACTTTGCAACAATTGCTCAGCAGTATGCCTGAGTTCAGCCAACTGCTTGATCCAAAAAAACTGGCACAAAGCTTAGCCAACAGCGGTGCACAACTGGAAAACCGCTTGCTCAGCGGCGCTTTAGAGAACGCCAATCAAGATGTAAAGGCCAATTTACTGCGCTTAATTGCGCAAATCATGCCCATGCTACCCAGCAGTAATTCCGCTCTAGCTGCATCACAAAGCGTATTGTTATCGCAAGCCTTACCCGGCTTGTTGCGTGATCAGTTACTGGGAGGCAGCCAAGTTCAGCTGCGAGAGCAAGCATTGCGCTTTCCTTTACCTACACGCGTACTGCAAGCAATGGATAACCCTAATGATTTAGGCTCACTGTTGCGTTTAGCTGCTGCCGCCGTATCACGCTTGCAAACCCATCAACTCGCTAGCCTTGGGCAAACCCATACCAACAGTGAAGGCACTCAAGTAACAGTGTGGCAAGTGGAAATCCCTACCCGTGATCAACACAACATTGTCCCGTTGCAAATCAAATTTCAGCATGAAGAGCCGGCACAAAAAAAATCAGGCGAGCCGCCAACCCCTGTGTGGAAAATCGATTTAAGTTTTGATTTAGAGCCGCTCGGCCCTCTACATATCCAGGCCAGCCTGCAAGGGGGAGCATTTCCAGTCAACTCTGGGCGCAAAATAGCGCCACAGCACATTTAATAGATCTCGAGCTCGGGCATTTGCGCGAGCGTCTATTGGCTATCGGTTTGACCGTAAAAGATTTAACCTGTCACCAAGGGGCACCACCGCAAGGTGAAAAAACCAGTTTACAACAGCGTTGGATTGACGATTTAGCATGAGCAAAACCACTGAACGGCAAGCCGTCGCCTTAAAGTATGACGGCGAGAACGCGCCCAACTTAACCGCCAAGGGCAATGATGAACTGGCTGAAGAAATTCTGCAAATCGCTCGCGAAAATGACGTGCCTATATACGAAAACGCTGATCTGGTACGTTTACTGGCACGCTTGGAATTGGGCGATGCTATTCCTGAGTCCTTGTATCAAACCATTGCTGAAATCATTGCCTTTGCTTGGTATTTAAAAGGCAAAGCGCCAAAAGGTTTCTATAACAAATCAGCAGCGGACGATGCCACTTTATTGTTACCGCAGCAACCGCAACAGAATGATGATTAACTGGATCAACGCACGCCTAGCTCAATAATCCTGCCAGCGGCTGATGCAAGCGTGCTGAGTAGTACATCAGCGCAAAACAAAGCAACGCAGCAACATAAGCCAACCAACGCACAGTCATGCTGTATTTGTTGCGAAAGGCAAACACTCCCAACACCACATACAGCACCAGCAGAATCAATTTAACTTGCAACCAAGCTGCAGCAAGCGGTGCATACTCAAGAATAACCAACAACAACACGGCAGCGAGAAGCAAGCAGGTATCAATCACATAACTGAGGCGATTGACCTTTTTTTGTAATGCTGAGCCACTGCCTAATAGCAAAACCCACAAGCCGCGCAACACAAACAAACTGCCACTTAGCAGTACCAAGCCGATATGCATATTTTTAATCAGCACAAAATGCTCAGCAAGCATAGTATTTCCCCCTGATTGGCAACCCAGTTGACATGAACTCAGTGACATCTCAGTGCACTTACAGATGCCTACTTTTAGTGCAATACTCAGCTATAAGTCTACGCCTTTACCTTTCAATGTTTACTTGACTAAAAGCATGGGTTTTTAATAGACGCGGCTCTGATTGAAAACATGCGCATGGCGGGTTTTGCAAGCTATCTGGATAACCTGTTAACGCGCCTGTAAATACGCATTCGCTTGCAACAAATGCCCTTCATCTAAACCGCCAACCAAGGCGGCTAACTGCAACTGATGGACAATCAAGGATACTTTGGCATCCAGCAACTCAAACTGCATCTGTGCCACTGCATTCTCAGCATCCAAGCGTTCTAAAGTGGTGTTATCACCCAACTGATGTCCTAAGCGGGTCGCCGCGAGACGCGCTTGACTGGCCTTTAAAGCTTTTTGCAAGGCCGTAATTTGCTGCCCATTAACCTGCACACCCAACCACGCTGCGCGGGTTTGCTGTTTCACCTGTTGGCGCAGCACATCACCCTGAGCAAGGTTTTGATCCTGTAGGTGCAAGGCTTGCCGGTGCTTAGCGCTGCGATAACCCCCAGTAAAAATAGGCACATTGAGTTGCACACCAACCATCCAATCGTCGGCTTTATTCAAAGCTGAACCATAGCGGCCGCTGCCATCCAATTTTTCGTATCCCAGCTGACCGATTAAATCTAGCGTCGGGCTACTCCAACTGGAGTATTGCGCAACCTGCTCGGCAGCAATGCTGACGCCTTTATTATGCATTTGCAGTAAAGGGTTTAGCTGCACCGATTCTGCCAACCAGTCTGTCAGCGGCTCCAGCTGGGGTGCTTGCAAAGGGTCTGGCAAGGGCACACTCAGTAAGCTATCCGGTGTTTGCGTGGTCAGGTCAGTAAAATCCGCAATCGCCAAATCTTCTTGCATCTGCGCAGCAAGCAGCTGAGCCTGCAAACCTTGCGCATGCGCTAAGGCTTCATAGGTATCGGTCACAGGGCGATCACCCAACTCAAAACGTTCTTGGGTTTCTTCTTGAACGAGGTCAACTTGCTTTTGTTGCTGGGTTAAAAAACTGACTTTTTCTCGTGCCAAGAGCACCGCAAAATAACGTTGTGCGACTTTGAGCATTAAATTTTGCTGCGCTGACTGCCACTGCAAATCAGCGACCTCTGCGCTCAGCCGCAACTGACGACTCTCGGCTAAACGCGCGCGATTTAACAAAGGCTGCTTAATTGCTAACGCATAGCTGCTTAGATTGCCACCACGAATCGAGGTATTGAATTCAACATCTTCAGAGCGCATGTTTGGAGTGACAAACTGCGCACCTTGCGTGCTGGAGGTGTGAGCTGCACGCCCTGCTGTCGCACTGGCACCGATAGTGGGCAGCCATAAACTGCGCGCCAAGTTACGCTGCTCACCTCCAGCTTCCACCGTAGCTTGCTGCGCTCGGTATTCAGGATCATGACTGAGCGCCAACCGCCAAGTATCCACCAGATCCAAAGGCTGGGCAACACTGATACTATGCCACAACACAGCAAGCAGCAGTGCGCTCAACGTGGAGCCTTTAGTTTTGCAGGTCAATCGAAGCATAACTCGCAACTCCTTAACAGCCGGGCTTGATACCAAATTTACGCAGCATGGTTTCCATCAAACACCACTTACTTAAACCGCTTTGTAAGACATTCGCTCCTACAAACAAGGTGAAGAGCAGCCACCACTGACTGATAAAAAACGGACTCGCCGGCGCACCAAAAGCAACCGATAGCACAATAAAAAGACCTGCGACGACGCGCACTACTTGCCATGAGGTCATGACGATTCTCCTATTTTACTGAGGGCATGAGGTTTGTTGCGATAGGCTGCGTAATACAGCAATGGAATCACTACCAAGGTCAGCACGGTCGACACCAGCACACCAAAGATCAGTGAAATGGCTAAGCCGTTAAAAATCGGATCATCAAGAATAAAGAACGCGCCAAGCATGGCCGCCAATCCTGTGAGAATAATAGGCTGCGCACGGGTAATCGCCGAGTTAATCACCGCCTGCTCTAGCGAGCGCCCCGCTTTAACTTCTAAGTTAATAAAGTCCACCAGCAAGATCGAGTTGCGCACAATAATGCCGGCTAACGCGATCATGCCGATCATACTGGTTGCCGTGAACTGCGCCCCAAGCAAGGCATGACCGGGCATTACCCCTATAATGGTCAATGGAATCGGCGCCATAATCACCAACGGGGTTAAGTAGGATGAAAAGTGCGCGACCACCAGCAAGTAAATCAGCAAAATCCCCACGGCATAGGCTGCACCCATATCGCGGAAGGTTTCATAGGTGATCTGCCACTCGCCATCCCATTTCAACGCGTAATTACGGTAAGGATCTTGTGGCTGATTAATAAAGTACTCATCAATCGCTGAACCAGCGGGCGTGACGATATCCGCAATGGCGGCACGCGAAGCAAAAATGCCATACAAAGGGCTATCCACTTCACCCGCCATATCGGCCATCACGTAGTGCACGGGCAGTAAATCTTTATGATAAATCGGCTGCTCTTGTAAAGCGTCAGTAATGCTCACCAGTTCGGCAATCGCCACTAGATCATTGCTAGCCGTGCGCACTTTAAGCTGCAACAAGGTCGACAAATCACCCTGTAATTCAGGACTTAATTGCAAATACGCCGATACCGGGTACTTGCTGCCATCATGCAGCCAGGTCGCAGAGTCACCATGCAAACCGGCACGTAAGGTACTGACAATATCAGCCTGGGTCACGCCCAACTGACTGGCCTTGTGTCGATCAATTAACAACAGTTTACGTGGCGCATCAGCAATCGCACTGTCATCAATATCCACCATGCCTTCAACCTCGGCAAACACTGCACGCACCGCATCACCGACGGCTTGGCGACCTTCTGCAGTTGGCCCGTAAATTTCAGCCACCACCGGTGCATGCACAGGCGGTCCAGGCGGTACTTCGACAATCTTTATATTGGCATTAAAGCGGCGACCAATCTCTTGTAACGGTGGGCGCAATCGCGTTGCAATCGCATGGCTTTGCTCAGAACGCTCGGATTTATCCACCAGATTAACTTGAATATCGCCACTTTCGCTGTTGCTGCGCAGATAATACTGTCGTACCAAACCATTAAAGTTGATCGGTGCTGCGGTACCTGCATAGCTTTGATAATGGGTGACTTCTGGCACTGTGGCTAAATACGCGCCCAACTCACCCAGTACCGCGGAGGTTTGCTCTAAGGGTGTGCCAGCCGGCATATCAACGATAATTTGAAACTCAGATTTGTTATCAAATGGCAGCATTTTCAACAGCACCAAGCCGGACACAGGCAACAGCACAGACAAACCAATCAGCGCCATCACGCCAAGGCCCAAGAAAAAACGGTTGAGGGTGCCACGCCGCGGATCTAAAAACGGCTTAAAGATGCCTTCAAATAAACGCGTTAAAAAGGCGGATAAACGACTGGTTTTTTGTGGTGCGTGTTCAGTCGGTTCAGTTGTCGAATGCTTAAGCCACAAACGCGCTAACCATGGCGTCAAGGTAAAGGCGATGGCCAGTGACAACACCATACCCATACTGGCATTAATCGGAATCGGGCTCATATAGGGCCCCATCAAGCCCGTGACAAAGGCCATCGGTAACAACGCTGCAATCACGGTAAAAGTGGCAAGAATAGTCGGGCCACCCACTTCATCGACTGCATAGGGAATAATTTCTGAGAGCGTTTTGCCTGGATGTAAGGCTTGATGTCGGTGGATATTTTCTACCACCACGATGGCATCATCGACCAAAATGCCAATAGAGAAAATCAGCGCAAACAAAGAGACACGGTTGAGGGTAAAGCCCCACGCCCATGACGCAAACAGCGTTGCAGCTAAGGTTAAACCCACAGCCACACCTAAGATGGCCGCTTCACGGCGGCCTAGAGCAAAAAACACCAAAGCGACAACCGACAAGGTGGCAAAAATTAATTTCTGGATCAGTTGCCGTGCTTTTTCATTGGCGGTCGCACCGTAGTCGCGGGTTTCCACCACTGTCACATCGTAAGGGATCAGGGTGTTTTCCAGCTCAGCCACACGCTGCATCACTGCATTGGAGACATCGATGGCATTTTCGCCCGGCTTTTTTGTCACTGTCAGGGTGATCGCCGGATATTCCTGGGCAGTTTCACCGACAGTGCCATAGCGCACATAGTTACTGGGCTGCAACGGCCCATCGCTGACCCTAGCGACATCACTTAAATAAATGGCACGACCATCCTGCACAGTAACAACCAGCTCGGATACCTCTTGCGCACTACTTAAAAAAAGTCCCGCATCAATCTGCACTTGGGTGTTACCACGCACAAGATTGCCCACTGGCAAACCTAAGTTGGCCGACTGCAAAGTCGCGCGCAAATCATTGACCGTCAATCCCAACGCACTTAAACGCTCCGGCTGCAGATCAACCCGCACCGCACGCCCAGGCCCACCAATGCTGCGCACTTCACGCGTGCCTGGAACGCGCTTGAGCTCAACCTCAATACTGTGGGCAATGCGCTCTAAATCATAGGCGCCAGAATCTGCTGCAGTGTTATACAAAGTCACCGCAACAATCGGCACATCATCAATGCCCATAGGTCGGGTAATGGGTGCAAGCACACCTAAATCTTTGGGCAACCATTGTTCATTGGAACGCAAGGTGTCATGCAGATACACCAAGGCATCATTACGCTCAACCCCCACATCAAACTGTACGGTCAACACCGCCATGCCCGGCTGCGACACTGACATTACATGCTCTACGCCGGTCATTTGCGAGAGCACTTGCTCAGCTGGCGTGGTTACCATACTTTCCACATCGCGCACCGAAGCGCCTGGAAAGGGAATAAGCACGTTGGCCATGGTCACATTAATTTGCGGCTCTTCTTCTTGCGGCGTCACCAAAACTGCAAAGATGCCCATCAATAACGCCAGCAGCGCCAATAGTGGAGTGATTTGTGCCGACTGAAACGCAGCGGCAATACGACCGGAAACACCCAGGTTAGGTTGCATGTTCACTCCTTACTGACAGCATGGAGATCAAGCACAACACGCTCACCGACTGATAAGCCACTGCGCACTTCGACACGCTCGTTATCAGCAACACCTAAACGCACTTGCCTTAACAGTGGCTTGCCTTGCTCACTGAGCACATAAACAGCGGTCAGCTCTGCACGTTGAATCACTGCAGCCTTTGGAATAAATAAACGCTGATCCTGCCCTGCCGTAGCAACGTGCTGCAGCATGACTTTGACGTGCTGTCCAGGGAATAAATCTCCCTGCTCATTAGCCACACCTATGCGCAAACGCAGGGTATGAGTGGCGCGGTCTGCGGTGGGTAAAACCTGTATGTTTTCTACGGTCAGTGCACGCTGCTCATGCAGCACGCGCAGCGCTGTTGTGTCTTTTTCAGAGAGTTGTGCCTGTTCAGCCGCAGCAACCGGAACCGCCACACTGGCGCGCAGCAGTTTTGGATCAAACAACGATAACAACGGCATGCCCGGCATGGCCATATCCCCTTGCATCGCAGGCACATCAATCACTACTGCATCATAGGGCGCACGAATAATAAAGAAATCGGTGGTTACTTGCGCTGCTTGCGCTTGCGCTTGCTGGGCTTTTAATTGCGCTGTCGCAGCCTGCTGCTGAGCTTGCACACGCTCTAAGGCTGCTTTGCTGATGTAGTTTTTAGCAAACAGTTGCTTTTGACGGTTTAACTCTTGGTTCAGGGCATGCAGTTCAGCACGAACAGCATCAACCTGAGCAGTCATCGCAGCCTGCTGTTGCTTGGCATAGGTAGCATCGATCTGCAGCAGTACTTGACCAGCACGCACCTGGTCGCCTGCACTGACTGCAATTTTCTCAATCACGCCTGAAACTTGTGCAGCAATAGAGGTCTCGGTTACCGCTTCGATATAGCCTTCATACACAGCACTGCTGGCTGAAGAACTTCGCATGACCTGGGCTGTGGCTGGTTCCTGTGCAGTAGCGCATAGACTTATCAGCACGCCGACAGATGCAAGAAAAAGCTGTCTTATTATTCTCACTGGCACACCCCTCACCCAATACTTTACAAAATCCTTAAGTGATTATGTAACCAGTTCTACTGATAAGCAAGCAGCTGCTATTCAGAGCGACTCATAGCCGCATGATTCAGCTGACAAAAAGCAGGCATAAAAAAGCCCCAATTAAGGGGCTGTTTTATTCGTCAGGCTTAAAACCATTAGATGGTGCGGACAGAGAGACTCGAACTCTCACACCTCGCGGCGCCAGAACCTAAATCTGGTGTGTCTACCAATTCCACCACGTCCGCATGTTGCTCACGCATAAAGCTCTATAAAAAGCTTTATGTTTTCCGAATATGGGGTGGACGATGGGTCTCGAACCCACGACACCGGGAATCACAATCCCGTGCTCTACCAACTGAGCTACGCCCACCATATTGCGTTGCGCATAATACATGTAACTTACTTCACTTGCAAGCATCGCCTAATGGCGCGCCCGGCAGGATTCGAACCTGCGACCACCCGCTTAGAAGGCGGGTGCTCTATCCGACTGAGCTACGGGCGCCTGGTGTCTGCACTCAATTTGAGTAACTGACTCAAGGCTCGATTACTGTTCAATATGACTTGTCCAGCTTTCGTATCCAGCTTCAGGCTGTACTTGCTAAGCGGGGCGAATCTTACCGAGGAGCCTGATGCTCGTCAACCTTTATTTGCAAAAGAATCAAATAGATAGTGAATATAGCTGAAATAGCTCTCAAGCATCTTTGCCCCGTGCGGCCGGTCATGCGAGAATACGCGTCATCTTTTTACTTAAATTAGTATGGCTCATAACCTCATGACAGCACAATTGATTGATGGCAAACAAATCGCCGCAGATATTCGCAAAAATATCACCCAACACGTACAAGACCGCCTTACCCAAGGTTTACGTGCACCGGGCTTAGCGGTCATTTTAGTGGGTAGCGATCCTGCGTCTGAGGTGTATGTGGCGCATAAGCGCAAAGACTGCGAGCAAGTCGGCTTTCACTCACAAGCTTACGACTTACCCGCAACGACAACGCAAGCAGAGCTGCTTGAACTTATTGATACCCTTAATGCTGATGACACAATTGACGGTATTTTGGTGCAATTACCATTACCCGCGCATCTCGACTCTTCTTTGCTGCTTGAGCGCATTAGTCCTTACAAGGATGTTGATGGCTTCCATCCGTATAATGTCGGTCGCCTCGCACAACGTATGCCGTTGCTGCGATCTTGCACCCCAAAGGGCATCATGACTTTGCTTGAGCATACTGGCGTGGATTTACACGGTTTAGATGCTGTTATCGTTGGCGCATCCAATATTGTTGGTCGGCCAATGGCGCTTGAGTTATTACTGGCCGGCTGCACCACCACCATTACTCATCGCTTCACCGTGAACTTAGAAGACCACGTGCGCCGTGCTGACTTGGTTGTGGTTGCTGTTGGTATTCCTGACTTGGTTAAGGGCGAGTGGATTAAACCTGGTGCTATTGTTATCGATGTCGGTATAAATCGCCAAGACAATGGCAAACTGATTGGTGACGTTGGTTTTGATGCAGCACTGCAGCGCGCCGCATGGATTACTCCAGTGCCCGGTGGTGTTGGCCCAATGACCCGCGCCTGCTTGCTAGAGAACACCCTGCAGGCTTGTGAGCAAGAAAAACAGTAAGTACTGTCACGATACTCCATGCGTACACTCTGTTTTGTCTTACTGGCGAGAGCAGAGCATGCCGTACTTCGGGATAGGTGTTTGTTCGTCAGCTTTTAATAGTGTGTGCGTAGCATACCGTGCTCCGAGATAGGTGTTTGTTCGTTAGCTTTTGATAGTGTGTGCGCAGCATACCGTGCTCCGAGATAGGTGTTTGTTCGTTAGCTTTTGATAGTGTGTGCGCAGCATACCGTGCTCCGAGATAGGTGTTTTTCCGTCGATGAACCCATCCTGGGTTCAACTCCGGCGCTGCGCCATCCTTGGCTTCGCTTGTCACACCAACCCCGAAGCACTCGTTAATCAAAGGCGTTGTTAGCACGATTGATATAAGGCTCGTCTGTTTCTGCAAACGTTTAAGTTAACTGTGTGAATTGCAATTTCTCTTTCGGTACTCACAACATTAAAAATAGCCAGAAATACTGCATATCAACAAAGCAAGCTGCTTTAAAAGAGCCATGCTACAGACTAAAAATCAATACCGATGATCAATAGCAGTGTGCGGGTGTTGTGGCAAGCGAAGCCAGGGATGGCGTAGCACCCGCATCACGCCAGGAAGGCGTGTTAAGGGAAGAACAACACCTGCACGCTGCAACATGCACCAATTGTTCCTGAAAGTTTTTTACTTGAGGTGCGCTGGTCATTGCGTGGCATAGCGTACTTCGGAATTGGTGTTTATCCGTCGATGAGCCCATCCAGGGCTCAACTCCGGCGCTGCGCCATCCTTGGCTTCGCTTGTCACACCAACCCCGAAGTACTCGTTAATCAAAGGCGTTGTTAGCACGATTGATATAAGGCTCGTCTGTTTCTGCAAACGTTTAAGTTAACTGTGTGAATTGCAATTTCTCTTTCGGTACTCATAACATTAAAAATAGCCAGAAATACTGCATATCAACAAAGCAAGCTGCTTTAAAAGAGCCATGCTACAGACTAAAAAACAATACCGATGATCAATAGCAGTGTGCGGGTGTTGTGGCAAGCGAAGCCAGGGATGGCGTAGCGCCCGCATCACGCCAGGAGGGCGTGTTAAGGGAAGAACAACACTTGCACGCTGCAACATGCACAGATCATGCTTAATGCTTTTGCCTTAAAAAGAGCCATATTACAGAGTCGAAAACCACATCAATGATCAACGAGCACCGTGCGCTTTACATAAATAACATCTAATACTTTTGAGTTCTGCGAATAAAAATCAGAGTAAAATACGCCTTACAAGCACTTCTTAAGCATGGCATTAATCTTCTGCGCACGCGGGTCCATCATGACGCTAGCACCAAGGCTGTTACTGACAAAGGCGACACTCACCTCACGCTCAGGATCAGCACAGCCCAAGGTCCCTCCCGCTCCAGGATGACCAAAGCTGCGCGCACCTAAAGCGTAACTGGCAGACAACTGATCCGCTTGCTCAAGCATGCAACCCAAACCAAAACGCGTTTGGCTCAGCAGAGTTAAATCCATGCCAATGCTGTGCTCTTTAAGCATTTCATTGAGCATTTCAGTGTCCAGCAGCTCCCCCTGAATTAATCCCGTATAAAAACCCGCCAAGCCACGTGCGGTACTGTGCACATTGGCTGCGGGCTGCTGCATACGGCGCCATTCAAGCTTATTGGTACTGGTCAACATCGAGGTCGGATTATTAAAGGCCTTGGCCGTCATACCGCGCGGATCACTGCCTATAGCTCTCATCAAGCGTAACGACGCCGCATCATTCACTACACCTTTCATGCGCATCACATCACCCACCCGTGGCAAGTCTTGCTCTGCCAGCCCTAGATGTAAATCCAATTGCAGCGGCTGAGCAATACGTTTGGCAATTGCTTGCCCCGGCTCACAACCTTCAACACGACGAATCAACTCGCCCACCAGCCAACCATAGGTCATGGGTGCATAACCGTGCGCACTGCCCGGCGTCCACCACGGTGGCGTATTTTGTACGGCAGCAACCATCTGCGCCCAGTCAAATAACGCTTCAGGCGCTAACGGCTCAAGCACTGCAGGCAAACCTGCTTGATGACTTAAGACATGGCGTAAAGTTATCTGCTGCTTACCTTGCGCTGCAAGCTCTGGCCAGTACTCAACCAGCGGTGTATCCAACTGTAAGCGCCCTTGCGCCACCAATTGCAACAGCACAACCGCAGCCAACGGTTTACCACTGGAAAAAATATTAATCAGTGTATCGCGCTGCCAGAGCTGCTCGCCATGGCGATCAATCACTCCACCCCAGACATCCAGCACCGTTTCCCCAGCAACCTGCACGCATAAAGATGCGCCACGCTGCTCGGGATCTTCCAGTATCTGGGTGAACACATCGAGAACGCTCGAAAATGCACTGTCACTGCTACCATCGATATGCATACTGACCTCTATTTATAACTGTAAATAATCAATCAATTTGACGGCGAAACGGTGGCAAGGAATTTAAAATTGCTTTGCCATAGCGCTGCGTCACCAAACGTCGATCCAATAAAGTGATGCTACCGGTATCTTGCTCATTACGCAGCAAGCGCCCACAGGCCTGAATTAAACGCAACGAGGCATCCGGCACGGCAATCTCCATAAAGGGATTACCGCCACGTGCCTCAATCCAATCGGATAATGCCGCTTCCACAGGGTCGTCAGGTACGGAAAAAGGAATTTTTGCAATCACCACATGTTGGCAATAGGCACCGGGTAAGTCGATGCCTTCCGCAAAGCTGGCCAAACCAAACAGCACGCTCACTTGGTCCTTATCAATCTGCGCTTTATGTTTAGCTAAGGTTTCTTGACGCGACAAACCACCCTGTATTAACACACGCTTGCGCCATTCTGCATCCACTCCAGAGAACACATCTTGCATTTGTCGTCGCGATGAAAATAACACCAAACTGCCTTGCACACCTTCCAACATACCCGGCAAATCACGAATAATCGCTTGTGTATGCGCATCAGCATCACGTGGATCAGCGCGCAAGTCAGGCACGCGCAAGACACCGGCTTCAGCGTATTTAAAGGGACTGGGCACGACGGTTTTTATCGCATCAAAAGGTAAACCGGCACGCATGTTAAAACGATCAAAGGTGCCCAGCGCTGTTAAGGTTGCCGATGTTACCAGCGCACCGTGGGCAACATTCCATAAATGCCGACGCAAGGTTTCTGCGGCCAGAATAGGACTGGCATTAACATCAATATCAAACGCCGCGCTGCTATCGGCCAACGACAACCAGCGCGCCATTGGCGGGCTTTTCTCGGGGTCTTCGGCGGTAAAGGCTGACCACAACTCTTGATTGTTTTGCGCACGTGCCAGCAAGCTACCAAACAATGGATACCATTCTTCCGCCTGATGACTGGGCACACCTAAGCCCGGCTCGTCGTCCATGGCTTTTTTCAATAGCTCTGTCACGCGACTGAAAATATCCGTTAAGCGGGCAAATTCTTTTTTGAGCTCAATCCCCAGCTCTCGCATCTCGTTCGGAATAACCCCGCCAACAAAACGGTAACGCGGCTTGTCATAACTGTCTGGATCACTATTGGGGCGAAATTCAGCGAGCTGCTCGCAAAAGGTAAACATAAATTGCATTTGCGTGCGCAGATTTTTTGCCAGCTCTGGCACAGGCTCCAGTAAACGACCAAGATCACCAGGTAAAGGGTTTTGTGCCAGTAAGCGTGTTAGGTTTTTATCCACCTGCAGCAACCACTCAGCAGTGGAGCGCAAACGGGTAAAGTGAGCAAAGTGACCGATGGCTTTATCAGGCAAGTGATGGCCTTCATCAAATACATAGATGGTTTCGCGCGGATCAGGCAGCACCGCGCCACCACCTAACGCTAAATCCGCCAAGACCATATCGTGGTTGGTGACAATCACATCCACCTTGGTCATACCTTCGCGGGCCTTATAAAAGGAACACTGCTGAAAGTTAGCGCAATGACGGCCTGTACACTGAGTGTGATCCGTAGTGACCCGTGACCAGGTCGCATCCTCGAGCACCTGCGGCCAGCTGTCACGATCACCGTCCCAGCGATTGCTAGCAAGCTTATTAATCATTTCGCTAAACAGCTTTTCACTGTCGCTATCGACTTCAATATGAAAACCATCATCAGCAAATAGCTGTGCAGTCGCCTGCTCAGCTTCACTATGCTGAGAAATTGCATCCAATTTAGATAAGCACAAATAGCGACCTCGGCCCTTAGCTAAGGCATAGGTAAAATTCAGTCCACTATTTTTAATAATGTCAGGCAAATCTTTATCTACGATTTGCTCTTGCAGCGCCACCGTTGCTGTGGCGATCACCAAGCGCTTACCCGCTGCACGCGCCGCCGGAATGGCAGCTAAGCTATAGGCTACCGTCTTACCGGTTCCCGTACCTGCTTCAATCGCCAGCACCGCAGGTTCGCCAGAGCGCTTGCCTTCCTCATCGACGGCGATACAGCCTAAAGCTTTAGCAACTTCAGCAATCATTAAGCGCTGGCCGTAGCGCGCCTTTAGTTCTTTCTTATCCAAAAAACGCGTGTAGGCGCTTTGAATGGTGTTTTTTAATTCATCGCTGAGCATGCTGTATTCACTTTCTCGAACTGTACGTTTGTTCAGTATCCATTTAAAATCTAATAATAGCCTGCTTATACGTTTTATGCTTAAAGGATTGCTGATGACTGCCATTTCAACCTGTCCATGTGATGCGAATAATGACTACCAGAACTGCTGTGGCCGTTACCATGCAGGCGCCGCTGCCAATACACCGCAAGCATTGATGCGTGCACGTTACAGCGCTTTTGTACGACACAATATTGAGTTTATTCAAGCATCCACTTTACCTGCGCAACAGGCTCAGCTTGATATGGAGGCGATTCGTCAATGGAGTCAGAACAGCCAATGGCTGGGCTTAGAGGTTATTGCAGAAAATATTCAGCCAGATCAGCGGCATGCCACAGTAGAGTTCATCGCGCACTGGCAGGATGCGCAAGGCCGTCATCAACACCAAGAAACTTCTGTCTTTATTAAGCCTGCGGATTGCTGGTATTTTTACGATCCAAATGTGCCACTCACCGCTGAACGTAATGCGCCTTGTCCCTGTGGCAGCGCTCTAAAGTTTAAAAAGTGCTGCGCGTCCTATTTATAAATAACATAGCGCACTGACTGATTTTTAATCTTCATCGGCTAATTTGATATGCGAAATATCAGGCACAGGAAGTGCTTGTGCACCAGGCAGCTGCCCCATATCACTGCCGGCTGGCGCTAAGCTAATACCTGATAAGTCTAGTTCTGGTGCCGGCTTTTGCATAGGTGTCGGTTGTAAATCATCACCCAACGGCGCTATACCAAAATCAGGTGCCTGCACATCAATAAATGCGGCCATATACTCATCTCGCGGTGCGACCTGCAGCATGGCTGTTGCTGCTGGTGCAGCGCTCTGCGCTGTTGGCTCTTGCTGTGGCTCTGCGGACTCGGCCGTGACGGCAGCATTGACTGCACTGCTATCATCTTTTGGCTCGTTTATTTCACGCACTTCAAGTACTGCACCTGCGCGCTGAAAAGCAGTTTGGTACTTCGCTGCTGCTTGGGCATCAAGACGCTGCTTAATGATCATGCGCTGGCCTGAAAAAAGCCTCGCTAATAGAGCTTCATCGGCTTTAAATAAACCAGCAATTGCCATTTTGACCTGATTAAGCTCAGCACCCGGCAAGATCTCACCGCAAAAAGCAATTTCAAAGTATTGCATACTCAACCCCCTGTCATTCATGATTCGCGCAGCGATGTAATTGATATATCTTATATAAACAGGCACTGTTGATCTTTTATTTACTGCACTGCGCCCAACATTTGCTTGATACACTGCCGTGGAATTTGGAGTTAATCAATGAGCTATTTGGCAACTATACAAAAAACACCGGCATTGTTGTTACTCTTAGCAGTATTAACCTCGCTAAGCGGTTGCTCTACTTGGCTTAGTAGCAACTTTAAAAAACCTGATGTCCAGCTGGTGGATGTTGAGCTGGTGCGTGCAAAACTGCTTGAACAACAATTTATTCTACACTTTCGCGTGGACAACCCGAACTCACAAAGCTTGCCCATACGCAGCATCAATTACCGCATTTTGCTCAACGATACGCCGCTGGCAACCGGTAGCAACAATCAATGGCTAACAGTAGCTGGCAATTCACATGCTTACTTTAAAATTCCTGTGCACACCAATCTATGGCGACATATGAAGGTGATTGTACGTATGCTGGAAAAACCCGACCAAGCCATTCACTATGCGCTGCATGCGGATATTAAAACTGGGCTTTTATTCGGCAAAAAAATCAATATCCTACGCCACGGTGATATCATCCCCGGCGACTATATTCGCGAGTAATGACTATGCCTTCTACAGAACACGTTCATGGCCCTGATTGTCAACATGACCACAAGCAAACACCGCATGTGCACGGCCCACACTGCAATCACAGCCATCAAGAGCCTGTGACTAATCCTCTGAAAGCCATTGGGCGTAATGACCCATGCCCTTGTGGCAGTCAGAAAAAATACAAAAAATGTCACGGTGCTTAATATGTTAATGCTCACAATGGTTGGTGGTTCGGTTCTTATTTTGGCTTTAGCGGCCTACTCGATTATTCTGTGGCGACGCCTTTTGAAAACAGAGAAGCAGCGCAAGCAACAACGTGCAGCACAAAAAAAACAGCTGCATGATGATTTAATTGTGCTGACCGATAGTTTTATATCTGAACAAATGCCTTGGGCTGAAGGCTGTATCCGCATCAAAGTGATTTTAGATCACTATGATTCTGAGCTCGGCATGCAAACTGACTACCAAGTGCTGCAGCAGGTCTTTAACGCAACTAAAAACATTCCCACCCATGATGCATGGCTTGCACTGAGTAGCGCAGAGAAAAAACCCCATGAGCGCCATCTTGCTGAACTAGAGTTGCAGCATAAAAAAGAATCGGTACAGGCCGTACAGCAACTACAAAGCCATTTAAAAGCTAGTTAACGCTATCGCTATCGTCAAGATGGGTTAATTCGAGCCGTGCGCGATCTTGCCACTGCTCGTCAATTTCAGTTTTGACCGCAACCCCCAACTGCTGAAAATCACTGGCTTGCTTAAGCAAATTACCACGCCCATTCACCAGCTGATCACAGGCCTTGCGATACGCTTCTTGCGCTCGATCTAAGCTATTACCAATGCCGTCCATACTGCCGAGAAAAATACGCAGCTTATCGTAGACTTTAGCGGCACGCTCAGCCAATTCAGCGGTGCTACGGCTTTGCTCTTCAAAACGCCATAATTGGCGAACTATGGTCAAGCTGGCCAGCAAGGTGCTGGGCGTAGCAATCAAGATATTTTGCTCAATAGCGCGCTGTAATAAGCCATCATCGGCACGCATCGCATCAGCAAAAGCTGACTCAATCGGCACAAACATAAACACCATATCCGGCGAATTAAGGCCCGGCAGCGCCGCATAATCACGCTCTGCTAACTCACTAACACGTGCAGAAAACGCACTGACATGCTCGTTTAATGCCTGTGCACGCAGCGCCTCATCATCGGCATTGACGTAGCGCAAATACGCATTTAAAGACACTTTAGCGTCAATGATTAAATGCTTATTTTGTGGTAAATAAACAATCGCGTCGGGACGTTTGCGCCCTTCACTGGTGCTGAAACTGACTTCACGGGCAAAATCTTTACCCAATTGCAAGCCGGCTCGCTCTAAGACATTTTCCAGGATCAACTCACCCCAATTACCTTGCGCTTTTTTCTGGCCACGTAAGGCGCTGCTCAGTTCATGTGCTTCATGGGTGATCTGCTGATTGAGCTCTTTTAACTGCAACAGTTGCTGTTGTAAGGACGCCTGCTGTTGGGCATCTTTATGATGAATATCTTCAACTTTCTGGCGAAAGCCATCAATCTGCTCGCGAAAGGGTTTAAGCATGGCTTCCAGTGACTGCTGGCTGCTTTGCGTCAGCGATTGGCCGCGCGCCTCAAAAATTTGCGTCGCCAACTGCTCAAACTCAAGCTTTAATTGCTCACGGCTGTCTTTAAGTAATTGCTGTTGCTCTAATAAGTGCTGTTCTTTTTGCGCACTGAGACTGCTTAACGCACGATGATCTTGTTGCAGCTGCTGGTGCACCTGCTGCAACTCAAGATAACGTGCTTGCTGCTCGGTCAAATCGCTGTCACGCCGCACTTGTTGCTCTTTGAGCTCACGATAAGCAGCGCGTGCAGCATCAGCCATCCCACGCACATGCAATAGCTGCGTTTGCGATGCGTTATGCTCAACTTTTAATTGCTGATAATCCGCTTCACGACGCTCTAAATGAGCCTGTAATTGCTGCTGTTGACTGCCAAGTACCTGCAACTCAATAGCCTGCTCATGCAGTTGCTCGCGCGCTGCAAGCAGCGCCTCTTCGCTATCGGCTAATTGCTGTTGTGTTTTTTGCGCGCGCATAAACTGCTGCACTGCAGCAGCCAGCGCAACAGTGCCAACCAGTAACGGCGCAGCGTATGGGCTGAGTTCTTGCAGCGCTAAGCTGAACATAAATCATCTCTTTGTGCGATTACTGCTTGCTCAGCAGCAGTCGCAGTACGGGATCGTTTAGCCGTTCTGACAAAACATAGCATCCACTGCGCAATAACCTGTCCGTCATGCTGTTGTGCTAGGCTCTGACAGGCTGCCTGATATTCTTCGGGACAATACATAGCTTGACGAATACCCAGCAAAGTTCTTGAAAACTCATGGGTAAACTCAGGATGCCCCTGAAAACACAGCACCTGCTGACCCAGCATAAAAGCCGCATTCTCACAAAACTCACTGCTGGCCAACAATTGGGCGCCCTCAGGCAAAGCGGTCACTTGATCGCGATGGCTGATCAACAATTGAAACTCATCAACGCTGTCTGGCAGCCATTGCGGCTTATGCTCTAAACGGTAACGATGCACACCAATACCCCAGCCTTTACTCGAGCGCTGTGTAATACCACCGAGCACCAAAGCAAGAATTTGATGGCCAAAACAAATACCGAGCAACACATCACCCTGACTAAAGCGCTCTCGCAAGTAGGCTCGCAGGGTAACAATCCATGGATCATTGGCAAAAGAATCCGCTTTACTGCCGGTTACTAGATAGGCATCAAACTGCTGAGCAGCGGGCGGATACTCGCCTCTCACCACATTAAACACCTGATAATCAAGCTCGGCATCTTGGCTAGAGAAAAGTTGTTTAAACATCTGACCAAAGCCGATAAATGTATCTTGCATCGCCGGATGCAAATCATCGGACTCTAAAATACATATTCGCAAGCTCATTAAGGCGCCTCAAACCACTGATCAAAAGCACAGTATAGCCTGACATATATCTACTTTTATAGAGATAAATAAAGCAGCGTCTGGCAATGCAAGCATCTCTATACAAGCGGTGGGGCTATTGAAAAAAAGCCGACTCAACTTCGCAGCTGAATCGGCTTTTAGCGACGGGCAATGTCTGTGCATCACCTTGTCTATTGTCACTTAGTCTTCACGGTAACGACGTAATTTTAGAGCTTTACCGCCAACGCGTGTGTCTTTGAGTTTATTTAGCAAGCTGTCTAACCCTTGCTCAGGCAGCTCTACTAAGCTAAAGCTTTCTCGAATTTGAATACGACCAATCGCCTCACGGGATAAGCCGCCTTCATTAAGAATAGCGCCCAGCAAATTACGCGCAGCAACGCCGTCACGGGTCCCCAGCGCAGTACGACAACGCACTTTACCCTCGCTCAGCGCTAGTGGTGCACGTCGTTCGCGGCCACGATCAGATCGCTCACCACCGTCACGCGAGCCGCGTTGACCGCGATCATCACGACTGCGTGAGCTCATCACCGGCTGCTCACGTTCAACACCGGCTAAGGTGAAGGCTTGACCTTCAGTGCTTTTCGCCAATAAGCCTAACGCCAACTCTTCAACAGTGCAGCCAAGCTCAGTGGTCAAATGCGCGAGCAGATCTGTGTTCTGTTTTTCTTTATCTTTAATACGCGGAGCTAAATCTTGGGTCAAACGGCGAATACGCGCCTGCAAAATGGTTTTTGCATCTGGCAATGAGATCTCTGCAACTTTTTGCCCGGTGACCCGCTCAATCACCTGCAGCATGCGACGCTCACGTGGTGTCACCAATAACAATGCACGACCATCCCGGCCAGCACGACCGGTACGACCGATACGGTGCACATAGGACTCAGGATCGTACGGCATATCAATGTTAAAAACATGAGTGATGCGCGGCACATCAAGGCCACGTGCAGCAACGTCGGTTGCAATAACAATATTTAAGCGACCATCTTTTAATGAATCAATCACGCGCTCACGTTGGTTTTGCGCGATATCACCATTCAGCGCAGCAACCTTATAGCCCTTAGCTTCCAGTGCTGCGGCAATATCTAAGGTAGCTTGCTTGGTGCGCACAAAACCAATCATGGCATCAAAGTCTTCGACTTCCAGTAAACGCAACACCGCATTCACTTTTTGATCGGCATGCACCATCAGGTGCGCTTGCTCGATACGGGCAACGGTTTGAGTTTTGCTGGCAATTTTAACTTGCTGAGGCTTGCGCAGGTGTTTTTCTGCAATGCCGCGGATCGACGCTGGCAATGTTGCCGAGAACAACACCGTCTGACGCTCATCCGGCATGGCGTTGAAAATAACTTCCAAGTCATCCATAAAGCCGAGTTTTAACATCTCGTCTGCTTCATCAAGCACTAAAAAATTAATAGTAGAGAGCAAACCACCATTACGGCTCAAGTGGTCAACTAAACGGCCCGGCGTCGCTACAATCACTTGCGCGCCCTGGCGAATGGCTTTGAGTTGCGGACCCATTGGCGCGCCACCATAAATAGCGACAACGTTAACGCTTGGCATCTGTGCAGCGAAGCTTTCAAACGCTGTGGCCACTTGTAAGGCCAGTTCGCGAGTTGGTGCCAGCACTAATACTTGCGCTTCACGGCGTGCTGCATCAATACGCGACAAAATAGGTAAAGCAAACGCAGCCGTTTTACCGGTACCGGTTTGTGCTTGGCCAATCATATCGTGGCCAGCCATAATTAACGGAATTGACTGTGTTTGAATGGGTGATGGCTCTTCGTAACCAACTGCAGTGATTGCTGCAAGAACTGAAGGGTGAAGGCCGAGGGTGGCAAAAGTGCCAACGTCTGGAGTGGTGCTGGTTTCTTGGGTCATGGTATGCCTTATGTGCATCCGCAAAGACCCATGAAAGCTGCACACGCCATGAAAGACCGTAATGGTCGCCCTTTTGGCAGCCTGTTTGCGAGTATTTGCGAAAACGCTGTTTTAGATAAAACGTCTAGGAGAGTCCTGTACAGGACAAGCAGTCGAAGCAGTGCTTCGGGATATTGCAGTAACCTTAACGGGGGCCGATCTGGCCGGCGCATATTATAGCCACTTTTGCAGACAACTGCCTAGTGTTTGTTAACTAACTCACAACCTTAAGCATATTTCACTCTTAAAATAGCGTAAAAAACCACTTAGAGGGTCAATAAAGCTAATTTGCTTCGCTAGTAGCTGCATTGGCTGCGCGTAATCATCCTGCTCAGTTACTGTTTGCAAGTGTGGGTAGAGCGGATCATTGATAATTGGCGCACCTAAAGCTGCCAAGTGCACACGCAACTGATGTTTACGCCCGGTCACTGGATAGAGGCGATAGCGCCAAATATCGCCGTACTGCTCGCACACCTCAATCACTGTCTCACTGTTGGCCACTCCAGCGGCTTCTTGCATACGAAAAAACTCTTGCGCTGGCTCAAGTCGACTGCAGTATCGGTACGGCCACTGCTGATCTGGCAATGCTGCTGCCAGCGCCTCATAACATTTAAATACTTTGCGCTGGCGAAACAAGCTTTGGTAGGCGTCTCGACTGCTGGGATTCACTGAAAACAATACGACGCCTGCAGTTAAGCGATCAAGGCGATGAATCGGCACGATATTAGGGTTATCAAAGCGCCTCATCAACCGCCGCAATAGGCTCTCTTCAACATAGCGTCCAGCCGGCTGTGTTGCTAAAAAATGCGGTTTATCAACAACCAATAAGTGTTCATCGTGCTGCAAAATAGTTTCCGAAAAGGGAACCCTTGCCTCATCTAGCACTTCACGAAAGTAATACACCAAGGCACCTGCTTGGTAGGATGCATTGGGCTGCAGACTGCGTCGCCGCTCATCTAAAACCTTACCTGCAAGCATGCGCTGTCGCCATGTATCACGACTGATTGTAGAAAAATGCTCTGATAGAAAATCCAATAGCAGCGGATAAGCGGCATGCGGTAGGCGCACCCTGCTTGCGCCAAACAAATGAGAGTCCGTCATGCCAACAGATTAATGCACTGTATGCCCTGTTGGGTCTTCTTCATCTACTTCGCTGCTAGACTCTTCCTCTGCTATGTGCCCTGCTGCCATTAAACCGGCATGAAACATCTCTTTAGCGACATCAATGTAACTGGCTTTTAAAAAGCCGCGTGCTTCGCTGGAAAAAGTCAGGGTCACTAAAGCCGTATCTTCTTCCGAGCGGCGCAAAACAATTCGGCCATCAGGTAATTCAACAATTTCCAAAAACGCACTGGACATAAACAACTCTTAAAAATCAAATAAAACATGCAGGGCCGCTATAGCGGCCCTGTAATCAATACAGCGCTAATTCATTTCTTGCGCTTATCTTCAACCTGCCATTTCTTACCATCGTAAAAGGCTTTCCAACCGCTGGGTTTGCCTTCAATTTCCGACTGCACATATTGCTCTTTATTTTTACGACTGTAGCGAATAACCGCAGGCTCGCCATCTGGATCATGGGTCGGAGCAGTGAGCAAGTAATGGTATTTAGGATCAATCTCCGCTTTGTGCGGAATCAATTCCAGCACCAAAGGCGCACGGGTTTCACGCTTCTTTGGAAACTGGCTGGCCGCCAAAAACATTCCAGCTGCACCATCACGTAGCACATAGGTATCATCAACTTTCTGGCACTGCAACTCTGGCATCGGTACTGGGTCCATCTTTGGCGGTGCTGCCTCACCGCTGCGTAACAGCTTGCGTGTGTTCTTACACTCAGCATTAGTACAACCAAAATACTTGCCAAAACGACCGGTCTTTAGCTGCATCTCGCTGCCGCACTTATCGCACTCAAGGCTTGGACCCTCATAGCCTTTAATACGGAACTGCCCCTCTTCAACTTCGAAGCCTGTGCAATCTGGATTGTTACCGCACACATGCAGCTTGCGCGTCTCATCAATCAAGTACGCATCCATTGCGGTGTCACACTCAGCACAACGATGCTTATTACGCAACAATAAGGATTCAGACTCACCCTCATCGTCAGCGGCAATTTCATCACCTGGCACAAGGTTCATGGTTGACTTACAACGTTCCTTAGGTGGCAATGCGTAGCCAGAGCAACCTAAGAACACACCCGTTGAAGCGGTGCGAATCATCATCGGGCGCCCACATTCTTTACATGGAATATCAGTCAGGGTTGGCGTGTTCTCACGCATGCCGTTTTCACTAGAATCAGCCTGCTCAAGTTTTTCTTTAAAATCTTTGTAAAACTCATCAAGCAGCTGTTTCCACTGCAGGGTACCGTGCGCCACACTGTCTAAGCGCTCTTCCATTTGCGCGGTAAAGTTGTAATCCATCAGATCAGAAAAACTTTCACTGAGGCGTTCAGTGACAATATCGCCCATTTTCTCTGCATAGAAACGGCGGTTTTGTAAAGCCACATAACCACGGTCTTGAATGGTCGAGATAATTGCTGCATAGGTCGAGGGTCGGCCAATACCCTGTTTTTCCAACTCTTTAACCAAGCTAGCTTCACTGTAACGCGCGGGCGGTTTAGTGAAGTGCTGTGTCGGATCAAGCTTGAGCAAGCTCAATACATCGCCTTTTTTCAAATCAGGTAGCACTGCATCTTCACCAGCCTTACCCTGCTGCGGCTGCACTCGAGTGTAACCATCAAACTTCAAAATACGGCCACGGGCACGTAACTCAAACTGTGCAGCCTCAACCGTCAAACTGGTGGCAATATATTCAGCAGCCGGCATCTGACATGCAACAAACTGACGCCAAATCAACTCATACAAGCGCTCAGCATCACGCTCCATACCCTTAAGCTGAGCAGTCTGGATATTGACGTCAGACGGGCGAATCGCCTCGTGCGCCTCTTGTGCGCCCTGCTTGCTGCTATATAAAACCGGTTTTTCCGGTAAATACTTGCCGCCAAACTCTTGATCAATAAAGCTGCGCACCATTTCGATGGCATCGTTAGAGATGTTAGTTGAGTCAGTACGCATATAAGTGATGTAACCCGCTTCATAAAGCCGTTGCGCCATCATCATAGTTTTTTTCACGCCAAAACCTAAGCGGGTACTGGCTGCTTGCTGCAGAGTGGACGTGATATAAGGCGCACTGGGGCGACTGCTGGTGGGCTTATCTTCACGCTTAACAACCGCATAGGATGCTTTCTTTAAAACTGTTAATGCTGCATCGGTCTGGTCTTTATTTTCCGGACGGAACGCTTTACCCGCCTCACGGATCACTTCAAAACGTGTATTAAGCTGCTCAGCATTGCTTAAGTCAGCATGCACCTGCCAAAACTCTTCAGGGATAAAAGCGCGAATTTCTTTTTCACGCTCCACCACCAACTTAACCGCAACCGATTGCACACGTCCGGCTGATAGACCACGGGCTACTTTCTTCCACAGCAGCGGCGAAACCATAAAGCCAACGACGCGATCTAAAAAACGACGAGCTTGCTGGGCATTGACCTGATCAATGTTGAGTTGTCCCGGCTCAGCAAATGCACCTTCAATTGCTTTTTCTGTAATTTCATTAAACACCACGCGCTTATAGCGGCTGTCATCACCGCCAATGGCTTCGCGCAGGTGCCAAGCAATGGCTTCCCCTTCGCGGTCCAAATCCGTTGCCAGATAGATGGTATCGGCGCCTTTGGCAAGGCGGCGCAGCTCTTCAATAACTTTTTCTTTACCCGGTAAAATTTCGTAACGGGCCTTCCAGTCATTTTCAGGATCAATACCCATTCTGGCAACTAAGGTGCGCATGGCTTTCTGCTTGGGCGTGAGTTCGGCAGTATCAGCCGCTTTGCCACGCTTAGCTGGCGCTTTACCGGAGCCGGAGCCGCTTGTCGGTAAATCACGAATATGACCCACGCTCGACTTCACCACATACTCATTACCTAAGTATTTGTTGATTGTCTTCGCCTTTGCAGGGGACTCTACGATAACCAGCGATTTACTCATTGTTCAGAATATTCCTGAATTAAATAAAGTGATATGCCTATACCAGCGCTTGTGAATATCACATAAAAATACGATAACGTTGCCTACAGTGACGCTATATATAGGTTGTAACCTGCATAGGTCAAGTTTTTGCGCAATTTGATTACAGTTTTATGCTTGTGCCAACACTGATTTTTCGGCACTGAGCAAGGCAAAACGTGGCTGCATTTGACCGGCAACCTCAACCTCTTCCACAAACATTGTCAAAGGCCGCACCCACATACCAAAAGCGCCATATAACGCTTGATAAACCACCATCAACTCTTCAGTTTCAGAGTGCTGCGCAACGGCAAAAACTCGGTATTGCTGACCTTTATAATGCTGATAAATACCTGCTTGTATATTCACTGTAGATCCATAATAAAAAAAGCCGAGGCACAAGGGCCCCGGCTTTCGTATTTAATCTGCGCTTACACGCGTTCAAATACCGTAGAAATACCCTGACCTAGACCAATACACATGGTGGCCAAGCCTAACGTACCACTATTTTGTTGCATAACGTTGAGTAACGTACCGGAGATACGTGCACCCGAGCAACCAAATGGATGACCCAGAGCAATCGCACCACCGTGCAAGTTAACCTTTTGCTCCATTTTATCAAGCAGCTTTAGGTCTTTAAGGACCGGCAATGCTTGCGCAGCAAAGGCTTCGTTGAGCTCAACGAAATCAATATCATCCATCGTTACACCAGCACGCTTCAATGCTTTGTGGGTGGCTGGCACTGGACCATAACCCATGATTGCTGGATCAACACCAGCAACTGCCATCGAACGCACCACGGCCATTGGCTGAATACCGAGGTCTTTTGCGCGCTGTGCTGACATCACGATCATGCATGACGCACCATCAGTAATTTGCGATGACGTACCTGCAGTGACAGTACCGCCTTTCGGGTTAAACGCTGGGCGCAATCCTGCCAAACTTTCCAGTGTTGTTTCTGGACGAATGGTTTCGTCGTAGTCAAACACTTTCAAAAAGCCATCTGCATCGTAGCCTTCCATTGGAATAATTTCGTTTTTGAAATTGCCTTCAACGGTGGCTTTCTGTGCTAAACGATGCGAACGCTCACCAAAAGCGTCTTGCTGTTCGCGGCTGATGCCGTGCATTTTACCCAGCATTTCAGCGGTCAAACCCATCATGCCTGAGGCTTTAGCAGCATACAGCGACATATGCGGGTTAGGATCAACACCGTGCATCATGCTGACGTGCCCCATGTGCTCAACACCACCAACCACAAACACATCACCATTGTTGGTTTGAATGGCCTGCACAGCAGTGTGTAGCGCGCTCATGGACGAGCCACAGAGGCGACTCACCGTTTGCCCAGCACTGGTGTGTGGAATATCTGTCATCAATGACGCCATGCGGGCAATGTTCCAGCCCTGTTCTAGGGTTTGGTTGACACAACCCCAAATGACATCTTCAACTTCAGCTGGATTGACTTTGTCATTACGATTTAACAAACCAGTGATTAAGTGCGCTGACATATTTTCAGCACGTGTGTTGCGGTGCATGCCACCTTTCGAACGACCCATAGGGGTACGTCCGAAGTCGACAATCACTGCATCTCTTGGATTCAAGCTCATTTCTTTACTCCCGCTCTAATCTGTTCACGATTAACCGAAAAAAGTTTGACCGTTTTTGGCCATTTCGCGCAATTTCTCGGTCGGGTGATACAGCGCACCCAAGTCAGCGTATGTGTCTGCTAAAGCAACAAACTCAGCGACACCAATGCTGTCGATGTAACGCAAGGCACCACCACGGAAAGGTGGGAAACCAATACCGTAAATTAAGCCCATATCTGCTTCTGCAGCGCTGTCAACAATACCATCCTCAAGGCAACGTACTGTCTCCATGCACAATGGAATCATCATCCAATTGATGATGTCTTCATCTGTCACTTCACGCTTTTCGTAAACAATCGGCGCCAAAACTTCAGCAATGGCATCATCCACGACTTTCTTTGGCTTGCCGCGCTTATCAGTTTCATAGGCATAGAAACCTTTGCCATTTTTCTGACCCAAACGATCGGCTTCATACAGTGCATCCACTGCAGAACGCTGATCATCTTTCATACGATCAGGGTAACCTTCAGCCATCACTTCACGGCCATGGTGCCCGGTATCAATACCCACCACGTCCATCAAGTAAGCAGGACCCATCGGCCAGCCGAATTTTTCCATGACTTTGTCAATGCGCACAAAATCAACGCCAGCACTGATCAGCTTGGCAAAACCACCGAAGTACGGGAACAGTATGCGGTTGACTAAGAAACCAGGGCAGTCATTGACAACAATAGGGTTTTTACCCATTTTTTGCGCATAAGCAACAGTGGTTGCGACCGCTTCGTCAGATGAATGCTCACCACGAATCACTTCAACCAAAGGCATCATGTGCACTGGGTTAAAGAAGTGCATACCAACAAAGTTTTCTGGGCGCTTGAGCGCTTTAGCCAGCAAGTTGATGGAAATAGTCGAGGTGTTAGACGCAAGAATAGCGTCTTCGCGTACATGCTGCTCAACTTCAGCCAGCACTGCTTGCTTAACTTTGGGGTTTTCAACAACGGCTTCAACCACGATATCAACATGGCCAAAATCACCATAGGACATGGTTGGGCGAATCGCATTCAGCGCTTTAGCCATGGCTTCAGGCTCAATACGTTTGCGCTCAAGACGCTTAACCAGCAATTTAGCGGCTTCATCAAGACCTAACTGAATACCCTCTTCACGAATATCCTTCATCAGGATTGGTGTGCCTTTCAGAGCAGACTGGTACGCAATACCGCCACCCATGATACCTGCACCCAAAACGGCTGAGAGTTTGACCTCTCGCGCAATTTTTTCATGTGCTTTAGCTTTACGCTTCAGGGCTTGGTCATTTAAGAACAGACCAATCAAGCTTTGTGCAACTGAGGTTTTAGCCAGCTTAGCAAAGCCTTTAGCCTCGAGCTCTAACGCTTTATCGCGGCCATGATTGGCAGCTTTTTGAATGGTTTTAATGGCTTCTACTGGCGCCGGATAGTTCGGGCCTGCTTTGCCAGCGACAAAGCCTTTAGCCGTTTCAAAACTCATCATCTGCTCAATGGCATTGAGTTTGATTTTTTCCAGTTTAGGCTGACGCTTTGCTTTGTAATCGAGCTCACCAGCAATCGCACGCTGAGCTAAATCAACAGATGCTTCTAACAATTTATCCGCAGTAACCACTGCATCCACAGCACCTACCTTTAGGGCTTCTTCTGCACGTGCTTCTTTACCGGCAGCAATCCACTCAATGGCATTATCAGCACCAGCAACACGGGTTAAGCGCACCGTGCCGCCGAAACCTGGGTAGATACCCAGCTTAACTTCTGGCAAACCAATTTTAGCGCTGTCGGCCATGACGCGATAATCTGCGGCCAAGCACATTTCAAAACCACCGCCTAAGGCGATGCCATTGATTGCGACAACGGTTGGCACATCCAAGTCTTCAAAATCATTAAAGATTTGGTTTACTTCAAGGTTGGCAGCAACCAGCTCTTCTTCAGAGAGCTTAAAGTTATCCACAAACTCTGTGATATCTGCTCCAACGATAAATACATCCTTAGCACTGGTCACAACCACGCCTTTAACAGCGTCATTGGCTTTGATTGCATCGACTGCAGCACGCAGCTCGGTCAGTGTAAGGCGGTTAAATTTGTTGACGGACTCGCCCTTGAGGTCAAAATTTAATTCGACGATGCCACTTTCAAGAGCCTTCACCGTGATGGCTTTACCTTCGTAAATCATCAACTGATCTCCACGATATGGAAGCTGAACAGTTACACGTAGGCCACTGACAGCAATTAAACAATGTGCATAGCACGTTGTGTAGAACTTACCAGCATACTTGCTTGCTGACCCATGTATCCAAATACAATACACAGATCCTTACCAATATGCATTTCATACGCCCGTTTGATTTGGGGTGTGCACACATTCAGGGAATTTTTCCTCTTTGTCAATTACAAGGCCTGAAGAAATATCTAAAATGTGTGCCACTTTGTCGCAAGTCATTGGTTTTATAAGGCACAAAAATTCACTTGGCGCATGCGCAGCCCCGAGTTTTATCTAAAGCAACATTCCTGCTTACAGCTATAGCCAAATAAAGCGTGAAGCGGTAAAGTCGAAAAAGGTGCAACGACACCTTTCAATAAAAACAATAAATATTACGCATATTTGGAGCTTCCGATCATGAAGAGCCCTGTCATCGCAGTGTGTTTAACCACGCTCATTACCCTATCAACACCACTGATCGCCGCTGATACACAAGCACCACCCGCCTATACTGAGAGCCAAAACACATTCAATCAGCTGTTCCAGATGCGCTTAGCGATACAGCGAAGCATTGGCGCTTTTTATATGTTCAATGGACAAGAGCAAGATCAACAGTATGCAAAAACAGCCGATGAGAATGCTATCCAAGCCACTCGCTACGTGCGGAATCTAACCACGCCCAACAGCCCTAGCGCTCAGGATCTAAAAGCACAATTACTTAATGACGTTAACGCCTACAGCGCACAACTTGATAGGCTTATCAGTGCCATACAAGAGCAAGGCTATAGTGATCTACAGCCAGTGGCTGACCTCGCCGCATTAAACAGCAACATTCTTAAAAACAGCGAAGCGTTGGTGCACGTGATTGGCCAAGAGCAGCACTACACTGCACCTGAATTAACACAGTTGGCGCGTGAGCAAAGTTTGCTGATGCAAGGTATTGCCGCAGATTATGCGGCACGCAGCGCTTCGGTTGGCGCCTCTTTTTTTGCTGATGGTGAGAAACAACCGCTTGATCAGCTCAGCAAACAATTCGCACGTAACCTTTCTTTTTTACAAGAACACCCAAGCAATAACCCCAGCACCAAGCAATCATTACGTGCAATTGAAGTGAAGTGGCGCTACATTGAAAACTCATTAAAAAATTATAATGAAAACAGCGTACCTTTCGTGATTGATAAATACGCACGTAGTATCACGCAAGGCCTTGAGCAGGTAGCTGCTCAATATGCGCTTTTAAATATTTAAGCTTAGCCGCGCTCTTTGAGCCTCGACATAGAGCGCCTACGGAGACATGTATGGCGTATTCGCACCTGCTTATTGCTATTGATCTAACAGATGATTGTCATCGCGTTTTGGATAAAGCAAGCAAACTTTGCCAAGCTTTATCTGCGCAAGCCACATTGGTTCACGTTGTTGAGCCGCTAACGATGGCTTTCGGTGGTGACGTGCCGATGGACTTATCGCTGCTGCAGCAGCAGCAGACCGAGCAAGCGCAAGAAAAACTCAACATCCTCGCTGAACAGCACCAACTGCTCAAAGAAAATAATTGCCATTTATGTTTTGGTCAGCCACGCAAAGAAATTCATCAGCTGGCCACAGAGCACAATTGCGATCTAATTATTGTTGGCAGCCACGGTCGCCATGGTTTGGCCTTACTGCTTGGCTCAACCACAAATGACCTGTTATCGGGTGCGCCCTGTGACGTATTGGCAGTTGACCTAAAGGATCATGACACAGACGAGTGATACGAATCAAGGCATCTAAGCCGCTCGCTTACAGCCAGCAACTTGATGCCCTTTAAACATTAGTTCATGACCATGGGACGTATCTTTTGTAACTGCGTTTCTAACGAATAGGTCATGCTCGATGACATGGAAAAAAAACTTAAAAACGCTTTTAGATTAGTGTCTCCTGCACAGGCTGCATGAATACGATGCCAGAGCGCCTGATTGACCAACTGCAACGCTTTAAAATCGTCTGTTAATCCTGTCAGCTCCCAATCAGGCTCTTGTCCATCGCGCGCATTAAATAGCGCCCTCATCAAGTACATTGAAATTGTACGCAGAGCAAACTCATTACTGCTGGCAAAAGGTAAGTGATTGTGCGCCATAGGCTTAAGTTGGGCCAAAATAGGACAAGCTGATGTGGCCATAATAACGCCCAGCAATGAGCGTAAGCCTTCCTCCAGATTGACCAACTTACTGTACTCACGCTCTGAGGTACGCACATGCACCCAAGCCTTCTTAAAAGCAGGCAGGCCACTAAAATCCTCAACCACCGCCTGCAGATCAACCGCAGCCGGACAATGGCTGTGCTCACTGCTGCGCAACGGACAATTAACACACTGCTGATGCTCTAAGCGTGTCCATTCGTGAGGCGCATGTTGCTGCACAGCGCTAAGCTGATCGCGCTCCAGTTCAATTTTATAATTAAACGCATGCTCATCGTCCAGCGTAATTCGGTACTCTACAGCCATAGGTGTCCTCATTATTAGTGCTTAACCTTCTAACTCAGCCCAGCGCTCAATCAGCCCATCCAGCTGATTTTGTACGGTACTGATATGCGCCAAGACAGCCTCAGTAACATCCACAGGCTGCTGATAAAAATCAGCTTGCGAAACCTGCTGATGCAATGCCTCCAGCTCTGTTTCTAAGTCTTCGATTTGCTCAGGAATCGCGTCCAGCTCGCGTTGCAACTTATAACTGAGCTTCTTTTTAGGTGCTGCGTCATCGTCTGCTTCTTTGAGCAAGACAGCTTTCTCTGCATCGTTATTTGCCGCAGTTACTGTCGCCGCACGCGGCGCTTCAAGATCTTCAGTGACACCTAATAGACTGATGCTACCGCCTTGCCTGAGCCAATCATCAAAGCCGCCGACATATTCGCGCACTTTTCCAGTGCCATCAAAGACCAAAGTGCTGGTGACCACGTTATCAAGAAAAGCTCGGTCGTGACTGACAATCAGCACTGTACCTTTGAATTCCATCAACACTTCTTCCAACAGTTCGAGTGTCTCCACATCGAGGTCGTTGGTTGGCTCATCGAGTACCAATAAATTGGCCGGCCGGGTAAATAATTTGGCCAGCAGTAAGCGTGCACGCTCACCACCGGACAATGCTTTAACTGGGGTACGCGCACGTTGCGGGCTGAATAAGAAATCACCCAAATAGCTCAGCACATGCTTGCTTTGCCCATTAATCATGATGGTGTCACTGCCTTCACCCACGTTGTCAATCACGGTTTTTTCCGGATCAAGTTGGTGGCGCAGCTGATCAAAGTAGGCTACTTCGAGCTTAGTTCCTACTTCGATAGTGCCCTTAGTTGGCTGTAAATCACCCAGCAACAACTTCAGCAGTGTGGTTTTACCGCTGCCGTTGGCACCGAGCAAACCGATACGATCACCACGCTGCAAGACCATAGAAAAATCTTTAATCAGCTCAGGTCCGCCTGGGTGCGCAAAGCTGACTTTATCCACCACAATCACTTGCTTACCGGATTTTTCTGCAGTGCCAATATTAATATTTGCTGTGCCTTGCCGCTCACGACGCTGACTGCGCTCAACACGCAAGGCTTTAAGCTCACGCACACGGCCTTCATTGCGAGTACGGCGTGCTTTAATGCCTTGGCGAATCCAAACTTCTTCTTGCGCCAGTTTTTTATCAAACAGCGCGTTAGCAGTCTCTTCTGCCGCCAGTTGTTGCTCCTTATGCACTAAAAAACTAGCATAATCGCCATCCCAATCAATCAAATGGCCGCGATCCAGCTCGAAAATACGTGTGGCTAAGTTTTGCAAAAATGCTCGGTCGTGGGTAATAAAGAGTACTGCACCGGTAAAATTTAATAGTGCGTCTTCCAGCCAAGCAATTGCACCAATGTCCAAGTGGTTGGTCGGCTCATCAAGCAGCAGCAAATCAGGCTCCGCCACCAATGCTTGCGCCAGCAATACACGACGACGCCAGCCACCGGATAATTCATTCATTTTCTTATCGGCAGGCAGCTGCAAGCGACTTAAGGTGCTATCAACCAATTGCTGCAAGCGCCAGCCATCACGCGCTTCTAGCTCTTGCTGCACGTGCATCATCTTATTTAAATCTTCATCGGTGTGAATGTTTTGACTGATATGATGAAACTCAGCCAACAGCGCACCAACACCGTCAAGCCCATCTGATACCACATCAAAGATAGAGCGATCATCAGCAGGTGGCAGCTCTTGCGGCAGCTCACCAATCTTCAAACCTGGCGCGCGCCAGACTTCACCGCTGTCCGGCAAACGTGCACCTTTAACCAAGTGCAACATACTTGACTTGCCCGTACCATTGCGGCCAATGATGCACACGCGCTCGCCGCGCGCAATCTGCCATGACACCCCTTCCAAAAGAGGTGTCGCACCGTAGGCAAGTGATACTTGAGTTAATTTGAGCAAAGTCATTGTCGTTCTCCTAAAATCTGCGAGGTATTGTACAGCTTCACGCTAGGATTCGTTGGATATCTGCATTTAGCAGCCCGCTCCCCCCTATCACCGCTGTACACAAGCAGCTAAGCTATGCTGCCTTCGTCTCTGGACCTGTTGTCTATTGGCGTATTACTGGGCATTTTTTTCAGGGTTTTTTATGCGCAGTCGATATCTATTACCACTTATTTTGTTTGTCGCTCTCGGCCATAGCGTATCAATGGCCAGCGCCGCCACCTTGCAACAACAGCGCACGCTCTATAATCAAGCAAAGCTAGCACTGAGCAAAAACGATGCTTCAGTGTATTTAAATAACCGCTCAGCACTGCGTGACTATCCGTTGACGCCTTACCTGGCCTATGACGAGCTCACTCAACGCTTAAAAACTGCAAGCAGCGATGATATTGAGAAATTTCTACTTGAGCACGGTGATCTACCGCATATCAGGTGGATGAAACTGCGCTGGCTACGCCTACTCAGCGAGCGTCAGCATTGGTCGTTATTTTTAAAGTATTACAGCCCAGACTTGAACTTCACTGAGCTGGATTGCCATTTTGCTCACTACCAATTGCAACACGGCCAAGCTCCTGGCGCATACGCCAGTGCTGAAAAACTGTGGCTCAGCGCGCAATCACAGCCCAATGCCTGCGACCCCCTATTTGCTAGCTGGCGCGCTGCCGGACACATGAGCGAAGATAAAATCTGGCAACGCCTGATGCTGGCAACCGATGCTGGCAACTACGGTGTAGCACAATACTTAGTCACGCTGCTGAGCAGCCAACAAGAAAAAGGCAAGCTGCTGATTGACGTGGCGAAAAAGCCAAGCCTGCTCAAGCAAACCGAACGCTTTACTGCTCGCGACAACATCAGCGCAGCAGTGATTGCCCTGGGCCTACGCAAACTCGCTAGAGAAGATTTAGACACCAGCCTGCGCTTGCTTGAGCATTATGCTAAAGGCATCAACTTCAGCGCTGATGATCAACTGGCGCTGGCCAATGATATTGGCTTACGTTTAGCCAAGCGCTTTGATCCGCGCGCCTTAGCAGTCATGCAAAAATACGATCCGCAGCTTAAAAACACTAATTTAACTGAATGGCGCGCACGTTTATTACTGCGCTTAGGGCGCTGGAATGAAGCCTACCAGCTAACCCGTCAATTGCCCGAAGAGTTGAGCAGCACTAACCGTTGGCGCTACTGGCAGGCGCGCAGTTTGCAACTGGCGCAACCCAACAGCCAGCAACCTTTACTGATGTACCAGCCTTTAGCACGTGAGCGCGACTTTTATGGCTTTATGGCTGCTGACCGCAGTGAGCAGCCCTACCATCTAAAGCACCAGGCTTTACAGCTGCAGCCTAAAACCATACAAAAAGTACGTAACGCCGCCGGTTTACAGCGGGCTTTGGAGTTTAATGCGCGTGACGAGATCACTGAGGCACATCGCGAATGGTATCACCTAAGTAACTTTTTAAGCCGTGATGAGCTGGTCGCGCAAGCCCGTATCGCCTATGACATGGGCTGGTATTTTCCAGCCATTCGCACCATCACCAAGGCACAATATTGGGATGATCTCGAAATACGCTTCCCCATGGCGCACCAACAAAACTTTGTTGCAGAGTCAAAAACCCGTGGCATCCATTCCAGTTGGGCTTTTGCGGTAACGCGCCAAGAAAGCGCTTTTATGGTTCAAGCTAAATCCCATGTGGGTGCAATGGGCTTAATGCAATTGATGCCAGCTACCGCCAAAGAAACAGCGCAGCGCTATGGTATCCCTTTAGCCAATCCACGCAGCGCAGTGAATCCATCAACCAACATTCAATTGGGCACCGCCTACTTAAGCCAAGTGCTAGGGCAGTTTAAAGGTAACCGTGTCTTGGCGTCTGCCGCCTACAACGCTGGCCCCGGCCGTGTGCGCCAGTGGCTGCGTGATGCCAAGCACTTACCCTATGATGTTTGGGTGGAAAGCATTCCCTTTGATGAAACTCGTCTATATGTACAAAACGTACTGACCTATTCGGTGATCTACGGTGAGAAGCTTAATGTACCGGTACCGTTAGTGGAGTGGCACGAACGCTTTTTTGATGAGCAATAGCTTTGATCAACAACGGTGTTAATCAGCAATAACGTTGACCACTCTACTATAAGCCCCGACTTAATATGATGTGCTAAGCAGGGGCTTATAACGTACAGCTGCAATGTCATACATTGCTATCAGCCCGCATTATAAATTCTCATAACGGTTCATATCCAGCACACCTGCCTCAAGCGGTTCGCGCTCACGAATATGCTCAGTTAGGTCATGAAAGTACTGCCAAAACTCTGGGTGCGTGCGGCGAATACCCCAGTGTTCAACCACCTTACGAAAACTTTTTTCATCACTGACCTGCTGCAGTGCCATGACAAAAGCCGGTACAGCTTCGGCTTTGACATTAAAGATAAAGTTGGGGTAACTGCTGAGCACCTCAGGGTAGACAGTTAAAGTATCCAACCCCGGCTGATAACGGTATTGCTCACCCAGCATAAAGGCCACATTGCTGTGCGCGCGGTCACGTAACAGGCTGTACACTTCACGTTCACCGTTACTGAACTCAACACGCAGCATGCTCGCCTCAGGCAAGAAATTGATCGCCTTAAAGCCTGCTGCTGGGCGGTTACTTAAGCGTGATAACGCCTGTTCAACAGCAGCGGCATCACGGCTGAGCCCTTCGCGGTGACAAAATGCAGTAAAGCAGCGATTAATCGGATCAACCCGCGCATTGATGTCAGCGAAACGTTGCAAAGCGCGCTCAGCAAACACGCCAACACTCTTCACCTCAGGTAAACCAAGCGCACTTTTAGTGCTGTGATCAATTTTAGTGTAATCAAGCCAAAGTTTGACCTTACCACTGCGCTGGTACCAATCTTTGAGCACTTTGTCGCGCACTTTGCGTGGCATTAAGCGTAAGAAATTCACTTCAGAACCATTACGAATCAAGTCGAAATACAGCCGAGTTTGTGCCTGATGTGAGACACTGCCAAACACATCAAAATTAACAACTAATTGATAATAAGTGCGCTCCAGTAATGGAAAATCCATCAGCCACATGGTTTGCGGCACGCTACCAATTAAGCCTTTGCGCACGCTAGCACTGTCATGCTGGCGAAAGATACTGAGCAGTGCCTGATCATTGCCCGCCCAAATATGCGTCCAGTCTGGTCGTTCGGCATCTTTATAGCGTTTACGGCGTAAATCTTCATAGGCATTACGTTTTTTCTTATAGCGCCCCCAAAACCCTAGCAAGTCACTGATGTCATCAAACTGCCCTGGCATGGCCAGTAAAGGCGTCACCTTACGTCGATATTCGGGGTCTGTAATAAACACATCATGCTCTGGATCTTGAAAAAACGCCCAAAACTTATCGCGAATCACATCTGTGGCAATTTGACCACGACACACCGGCCCACGAATAAAGGTGCGCACAAAAAACTCAGCATCATCAAGCATAAATTGATAGCGTGCTTGCGCAGGAATCGCAGCGAAGGTGGCAAATGGGTTACTGCGCGAGAAAGCACCATAACCAGGGACTTTATTGGTACTCCAGTTATCACTTAAAAACAGTGACTTCACCCGTTCAAGCTTTTCAGGGCTCATCTCATAGGTGATATGAGTTTTGTGCACGATCACATCAGCCACAGGCACAAAGCGGTAGTACATTTGCACCCCAGGATCATCATTGGGCCGCCGCGTTGAAATTTCACGCACTGCCTCACCACTTGGCGTGCGCGAACGCAGCAAACGGAAAAAGTGCTTTTCATCACCTGCTGAGAAATGAATATGCGCCAGAAACAAATGCTCAAATAACCAACGGCTAACAATGGACTCGCGCGCACCTGAAGCATTTAAAAAGCTTTCCCATTGCTCAATTTGCTGCTGCTCTATGTCATTGGCAGTCCAAGGCTGCCAATCTACCTGCGCACCGGCCTGCAACCACTGCTCAATACGACTGTATTCTGCATCGTTTAAACCGGTCACCGCAAAGGGCATACCACTGTGCGGATTGTCTTGGGCAAACTGCGCAAACTCTTCAGGCTTAGCACACTGGTTATCGCGCAAAATACCAATATCTAAATCATCAGGTAAGCGGCTGTTCGGCTCAAACGGCTCTTGGCGACCCAACTCGAGCATCTTAGCTAAAAGCGCCGCTTGCGGCTGACCATCACCCAAGACATCAAAAAAGTCTTTTTTACGCCAACCATCTACACTGTGCGCATCCATAAAGATGCGTGTAGTGTCTTGCGCTTGTCTACGCCCACCATTATAGATTGGCAGTTTATGTGCACCGCGCTCAAGCCCTTCGCCACTGCCTAAGTTCAACTGGCACGGCGCATCATAGCAGGCATGACAAGCGACGCATTTTTCGGTAAATATCGGTTGGATTTGTTCACTATAGACTGTTTGATTGGCAAGTAATGTCTGACTAAAAACAACACTTAATAACCCTAAATACAACGCTCTCATAAGTTAGCAACTTATTAATTAATAATATAAAAACGAAACATATCAATAAATCCAGTGCAACGCTGCATCTATTGAAGATATACAAAAACTCAAAGGCACTTAATGTCCCTGCATCTCACTCAAGATGCAGATGTTTTGCTATCATTGCTGACTTTATGTTTGCACAGCATTGATTAGGTAAATACGCATGGCCAACCCTTTAGATCGTCAACACGCCCTTCAAGAAGCATTAAAGCAGCGCATTCTAGTGCTCGATGGTGGTATGGGGACAATGATTCAAAGCTATAAGTTTACTGAAGACGACTTTCGTGGCGAACGCTTTGCTGATTGGCCGCAAGACTTACAAGGCAACAACGACCTATTGATTCTGACCCAAGCCAAGCTGATTCAAGAAATTGAAAAAGCCTACTTGGATGCCGGTGCTGATATTTTAGAAACCAACACCTTCAACTCAACCCAAATCTCACAAGCGGATTATGGTCTTGAGGCCATTGCTTATGAGTTGAACTTTGAAGGTGCACGCATTGCCCGCGAAGTGGCTGATGCAAAAACCCTAGAGACGCCAGATAAACCACGTTTTGTGGCCGGTGTGCTGGGCCCAACCAGTCGCACCTGTTCATTATCACCGGACGTGAATAACCCAGGCTTTCGTAACGTCACCTTCGATATTTTGGTTGAGAACTACAGCGAAGCTACGCGCGGCCTGATTAACGGTGGCGCCGACATTATTATGATCGAAACCATTTTCGATACGCTCAATGCCAAAGCTGCTATTTTTGCTGTACAAGGCGTATTCGAAGAGTTGGATGTGACCCTGCCGATTATGATCTCCGGCACCATCACTGATGCCTCGGGACGCACCTTGTCTGGGCAAACCACAGAAGCCTTCTGGAACTCGATCCGTCACTGCAAGCCTATATCGGTCGGCTTAAACTGCGCGCTGGGCGCCAAAGAGCTGCGCCCTTACCTGCAAGAGCTCTCGGAAAAAGCCGACACCTACGTGTCTGCGCACCCCAATGCCGGCTTGCCCAACGCCTTCGCTGAATACGACGAAACTCCAGCAGAAACCGCAGCCATGATTGAAGAGTTTGCCGCCTCGGGCTTTCTCAATATCGTTGGTGGCTGCTGCGGTACCACGCCTGAGCATATTCGCGCCATTGCTGAGAAAGTGGCTAAGTACCCACCGCGGGTGATTCCAGATATTCCTAAAGCCTGCCGCTTATCTGGTTTAGAGCCCTTCACCATTGATCGCAATTCGTTGTTTGTCAACGTTGGTGAGCGCACCAATATCACCGGTTCCGCACGCTTTGCCCGCCTGATCCGTGAAGACAATTACACTGAGGCACTGGCCGTTGCTCTGCAGCAGGTTGAGTCTGGCGCTCAGGTGATTGATATCAACATGGACGAAGGCATGCTGGATTCCAAAGCAGCGATGGTGACCTTCCTCAACTTAATCGCCGGCGAGCCTGATATTTCGCGCGTACCGATCATGATTGACTCATCCAAATGGGACATTATCGAGGCGGGCCTAAAGTGTATTCAAGGTAAAGGCATCGTCAACTCCATCTCGATGAAAGAAGGTGTGGACGAGTTTATTAAGCATGCCAAACTGTGCCGCCGCTATGGTGCTGCCGTTGTTGTGATGGCCTTTGATGAGCAAGGCCAGGCCGATACCGCAGCACGCAAACAAGAAATCTGTGCGCGCTCCTACGATATTTTGGTTAACCAAGTCGGTTTCCCGCCGGAAGATATTATTTTTGACCCCAATATCTTTGCTGTGGCCACTGGGATTGAAGAGCACAACAACTACGCCGTCGATTTTATTGAAGCCTGCGCATGGATTCGCGACAACCTTCCACACGCTTTGACCTCGGGCGGTGTCTCTAACGTATCCTTCTCATTTCGCGGTAATAACCCAGTACGTGAAGCAATCCACTCTGTTTTCCTCTATCACGCCATTCAGAGCGGCTTGAATATGGGAATTGTAAACGCAGGTCAATTAGAGATTTACGATCAAATCCCTAGCGCGCTACGGGAAAAAGTTGAGGATGTAATTCTCAATTGTCACCCAGGGGCGACTGAAGCTTTACTGGCAATTGCTGAAGACTACCGCGGCGATGGCTCAGTTAAAGAAGTTGAAACAGAAGAATGGCGTAGCCTTCCTGTTAATCAGCGTCTTGAGCATGCGCTAGTTAAAGGTATCACCCAATGGATTGTGGAAGACACCGAGGAGTGCCGCCAACAATTTGCGCGCCCAATTGAGGTGATCGAAGGACCACTGATGTCGGGAATGAACATCGTTGGTGACTTGTTTGGCAGCGGCAAAATGTTTTTACCGCAAGTGGTTAAATCGGCGCGCGTAATGAAACAAGCGGTAGCCCATTTAGTGCCCTTTATTGATGCTGAAAAAGGCGACAAGCCCGAAGCCAAGGGCAAGGTTTTAATGGCCACAGTCAAGGGCGACGTACACGATATTGGTAAGAATATTGTTGCCGTGGTGCTGGGCTGTAATGGCTACGATATCGTTGATCTTGGGGTAATGGTGCCTGCGGATAAAATTCTAAAAACCGCCATTGCTGAAAAATGCGACATTATTGGTTTATCTGGTCTGATCACTCCGTCACTGGATGAAATGGTCAACGTCGCCAAAGAAATGCAGCGCCAAGATTTTCATCTGCCCTTGTTGATTGGTGGTGCAACCACCTCTAAAGCGCACACTGCGGTCAAAGTTGATCCCAACTACAGCAATGATGCTGTGATCTATGTAACAGACGCCTCGCGCGCGGTTGGCGTGGTGACCACCCTACTGTCAAAAGAGCTCAAACCTGAGTACACCCGTAAGATCCGTGAAGAATACGCACAAATGCGCGAGCGTATCGCCGCACGTACCGTGCGCACCAAACGTCTGACCTACGAGCAAGCCTTAGCCAATAAGCCCAAATTCCAATGGGAAGACTATCAAGCACCCAAGCCCAATGTGACAGGCACCCAGCGCCTGTACAATATTGACTTGGCTGTACTGACTGAATACATCGACTGGACACCCTTCTTTATCTCGTGGAACTTGGTTGGTAAATACCCTCGTATTTTCAAAGATGAGGTGGTCGGTGAGGCTGCGCAAAACTTGTTTGATGAAGCGCAGGTCTTACTGAAGAAAATGACTGATGAAAAGCTGATTGAAGCGCGTGCCACCTTTGCATTTTGGCCCGCTAATCAAGTCAATCATGATGACATTGAATTGTACGATGATGCCGGTCAGCCTATCGCAATGCTGCATCATCTGCGTCAACAAATTGAAACTGCCAATGGCAAACCCAATATGTGTCTATCTGATTTTGTCGCGCCAAAAGACAGCGGCGTGACTGACTATATTGGCGGCTTTATTGTCACTGCTGGAATTGGTGTGGATGAACTGGCTAAGTCCTATCAAGCGCAAGGCGATGACTACAATGCGATCATGGTGCAAGCGCTGGCGGACCGTTTAGCAGAAGCCTGTGCCGAGTGGCTGCATCAACAGGTGCGCACCACCTACTGGGGTTATGACACAGACGAAGCGCTCAGCAACGATGAGCTGATTCGCGAGAAGTACAAAGGTATTCGTCCGGCACCGGGCTACCCAGCCTGCCCTGATCACACCGAGAAAGGCACGCTGTTTGAACTGCTCGATCCCAAGCAAGACTTCGGTGTCAGCTTAACCGAGCACTATGCAATGTATCCAACCGCAGCCGTCAGTGGCTGGTATTTTGCCCACCCCAATGCCAACTACTTTGCCGTGGGCAAAATCGATAAAGACCAGGTGGAAAGCTACGCAAAACGCCGTAACAAAGACCTAGAGTACACCGAACGCTGGCTAAGCCCTGCCTTAGGCTACAACGAGTAAATCCTTTATATTACGGGCGGCTCTGAGGCCGCCCGTAACACATATGCCAAGGCTCTTAGCAAACCAGCACTACGAACACCCTTATATCAAAAAGAAATCATCTTATGATAAATAATTACTTTATCGCATAAGCAATGATTGCTACTGTAGCGACAATTCTGCGCTCAGTGCCAGACGCTTACAGCAGCTTGATACAGGGACAACCATGTATATTTACGACCAATACGATCAGCAAATTGTTGAAGATCGCGTGCGCCAATTTCGCGATCAAACCCGCCGTTATTTTGCTGGCGAACTCACTGAAGATGAATTCCTCCCATTGCGCCTGCAAAACGGCCTGTACGTACAGCGCCATGCACCGATGCTGCGTATTGCTGTACCCTACGGTTTGCTGGCGAGCAAGCAACTGCGCATGCTCGCACACATCACCCGCAAGTACGATAAAAGCTATGCACATATCACCACACGCACCAACGTTCAGCTGAACTGGCCTGCGTTAGAAGATGTACCTGATATTTTAGAAGAATTGGCCAGCGTGCAAATGCACGCCATTCAAACCAGCGGCAACTGTATTCGCAACACCACCACCGACCAATTTGCTGGCGTGGCACGTGACGAACAAGTTGACCCGCGTCCCTGGTGTGAAATTATTCGTCAGTGGTCAACTTTTCATCCTGAATTTGCTCGCTTACCGCGTAAGTTTAAAATTGCGGTGAACGGCTGCACACAGGATCGTACAGCAATTGAAGTACACGATATTGGCCTTGACGCAGTCATCAACGAGGCTGGCGAGCTGGGCTTTCGTGTATTAGTCGGCGGTGGCTTAGGGCGTACCCCCATTGTTGGCAGCTGCATTAACGAGTTTTTACCTTGGCAGCACCTGCTCGGCTACTTAGAAGCTATAGTGCGTGTCTACAACCGCTTTGGACGTCGCGATAACAAATTCAAAGCTCGCATCAAAATATTAGTAAAAGCACTGACTCCTGCCGTGTTTGCAGAGCGGGTTGCTGAAGAATGGGCGCATTTGAAAAACGGCCCTATAACCCTAACTGAAGAAGAAGTGCAACGCGTAGCTAAACACTTTAGCGATCCAGCTTACCGCACGCTAACCGATCAGGAAGAAGCTCTGGCGGCGCTGGATGCTGAACACCCAGGTTTTGCTCGCTGGCGCAATCGTAACGTGGTTGCGCATAAAAAACCTGGCTACGCTGCGGTGACCTTATCCTTGAAAAAAACCGGTATCGCACCCGGTGATGTTACTGATAAGCAGCTCGACACCATTGCAGATCTCGCTGATACATACAGCTTCTCAGAAGTACGCAACACGCATGAGCAAAATATCGTACTCGCCGATGTTGAGCAGAGTAAGCTTTTTGAACTCTGGCAGCAATTACGTGAGCACGGTTTTGCCACGCCCAATATCGGTTTACTGAACGATATTATCTGCTGCCCTGGCGGTGACTTTTGCGCTTTGGCCAATGCTAAGTCAATTCCCGTAGCAGAAGCCATTCAAGAACGCTTTGAAAACCTGGATTACTTATTTGATATTGGTGATCTTGACCTGAATATTTCCGGCTGTATGAATGCCTGTGGTCATCACCATATTGGTCATATTGGTATTTTAGGCGTCGACAAGAAAGGTGCTGAATTTTATCAAGTTTCAATCGGTGGCAATGGCGGCCGTGAAGCCAGCTTAGGAAAAATTCTTGGCCCTTCGTTTGCCCAAGAGGCGATACCTGATGTGATCAGCCAGTTGATTGATGTTTATATTGAGCAACGCACTGAAGAAGAGCACTTTATTGATACCTACAAACGCATTGGCATTGAAAAATTTAAGGAGCGTGTGTATGCGAGCAATCATTAAAAACACCCAAGTTATTAACGACCAATGGACATTGTTAAGCAGCGAGGCGCAGCTTGATCAGGCTCTGCAAACGCCCTCAGCCATTATTCCTTTTTCGCTGTGGCAACAAAACAAAAGCGAACTAAAGCATGTAAAGGCTTTAGGGGTATGGCTTGAAGCACATGACATTATTGAAGACTTAGTTGATGACTTGGCTCATTTCTCTGTGATTGCTTTGAACTTTCCAGTTTTCACCGATGGCAGACACTTCAGTAGCGCACGCTTATTACGTGAACGCTATGCATATACTGGTGAAATCAGGGCCATTGGCGATGTGTTTCGCGACCAATTGTTCTTCATGCAACGCTGCGGATTTGACGCCTATGCCGTGCGCGCTGATCGCTGCCCAATTGATGCACTGCAAGGTCTCACCGAGTTATCAGTAACCTATCAGGGTGCCTGCGATCAAGATGGTTTACCTTTATATCGCCGCAGAGCAGCCTAAAAACCCTATATTTTAACCATTAAAAAACCCCAGCTAGCTGGGGTTTTTTAATGACACAGACTGATTACTCAGGTTGTGCTTCTACAGATGCTTCTACACGGCGGTTAATCGCACGGCCTTCACGGGTTGCGTTATCAGCAACAGGACGGTCTTTACCATAACCTACTGCGTTGATACGCTCAGCTTCTACGCCATACTGGTTAACCAATGTATCACGTACCGCTGCAGCACGACGCTCAGACAGCTTCTGGTTATACGCAGCGTTACCAACTGAGTCAGTATGACCTTCAACAGTCGTTGCTGTTTGTGGGAACTGCTTCATAAACTCAGCGAGGTTTTCGATATCGCTGTAGCTGTCTGGTTTAACATCAGACTTGTCGAAGTCAAACTTAACATCCAGCTCAACACGTACAGGCTCTGCGGCTACTTCTTCGTAAACAATTGGCTCAACTGGCACTTCTACTACTGGCTCAACATAAGGCGCAGCAGCTGGCTTACCACCAAAGTTCACACCAATACCAACACCGGCCATCCACTCTGACTGGTGGTTATCAAAACCGTGTACGCCGTCTACGCCTGCTTTAGCAAATACGTTTTCAGTGACGTAGTACTTCACACCTGCGCCAATGTTGGCAAACGTTGTGCGGTCACGACCTGAAACTGGCTTTTGGGTTAGGCTCTGGTGACCCAAACCTGCTGACAGGTATGGACGCAGACCAACACCTGGCGTACCAAAATGGTACACAGCATCAAGCGAGGTTAAGCTACCGCGCGCTTTTCTGCTTTGCGTGCCCGGATGATCATGATTCAGGCTCTTGTACTCACCATATGAAAGGTTTAATGAAACATCATCAGTTAAGAAATACCCAACAGAACCACCGTAGAGGTTGCCGTCGTCCATATCGCGGTAGCTATCGGTGAAGTAACGCTTAGCGAATACTTCTGCTTCAACAGCACCTTGGCCTTGAGCGAATACGCCGAAGGAAGATGCAGCAAGCAGAGAACCAATGGCCAAACCCAAAGTGCTTTTCAATTTCATAATATTTATCCCTCATTATAATTTAGTTTCATAAAGCGCTATACACACTGCATAGCACACCATGAAACGGTCAACCACCCATTATAGGCGGAAAGCTTTCACGTAGTCGATCTATTGCGCGTTTATAGCGCATTTTTGTTGCACTTAAGCCTAAGTGCATAATACTTGCAATATCTTTAAACTCAAGTTCTGCGACAAAGCGCAAAATAATAATCTCTCGATCAATGGCGTTAACACCAACTAACCAGCGGTCTAAATCGCTGCTGTTAGCGTCTACTGGTTCTGGCTCAACCTCTTCATCGAGCGGGTTCAAACTCAGAGCATCAAATAAACGTCTTTTACGTCGATCCTTGCGGTACTGCGTTGTGCATTCATTGTAAGTAATACTGTACAGCCAAGTTTTAAATTTGGATTTACCTTCAAACTTTTTTAAACCGTAAAATACTTTAAGCATAATTTCTTGGCTGACATCATCTGCATCACGATCATTGCCCAAATACCGAGCACACACATTATACAAAGTGCGCTGATAACGACGCATTAACTCTTCATACGCACGCGTCACATGGAACAGTTCGTTCTTTGCATGCTCCACAAGTTCCTCATCACTGAGATTTTGCGGTATATAACGTTGATGAGGCACTTTAATGTCAGTCAAAACAAACCAAACCAGCTATCAAAATAAATGCTGCAAACGACGACATACAGCATCGTCACCCAACCTCGTTAAAAACCTTAGCGGCTTGTTACTTTTTGCTCAAGCATCACTCGGTTGGCAATATAAAACCACTCGCCTGCCTCATTAACCAAGATTGTTTTTACAGTGCCCATTTCTTCAATACGTCCTTGCACGCCATCAACCTGAATATCTTGGCCAAGCTCATACAACTCCCGCACGTAAATTCCAGCAATGATTTGTCCGGCTATATTTTTACTCGCTAAGCCCAACGCTAACGCGCAAGCTAAGCCAATACTTAATAGAACAATTGCAACGACATAGTTCAATAATTCTGCTTTTATTTCGAGCTGGCCAATGGCTACCGAAACGCTGATGATAATCACCATGCCTTGCACAATACGCCCTAAGCCTGCGGCATACTCCATGCGCACACCTTCGGCAGCACCTTTGACCATAGTATTGAGCAGTTGTGCCAACAAAATACCGGCAATCAATACCAAAGCGGCGGCAAACATTTTAGGCACATATAAAGCCAACACGTCTAAGGTTGCAGAAACACGCTCAAGCCCTAACGACTCAGCTGCAGATATCAAAAAGATTAACAGTACAAACCAATATACGATCTTGCCGATCAGCGTTGATACCTGCGCCTTAACACCAATGCGTGCTAACAACTTAGTCAAACCAGTGCCGCTCATTAAGCGATCCAGCCCTATTTTCGCAAGCAGTTTAGACAGTAGCGTGTCCAGCAACTTGGCCACGACAAAGCCTAAAATAACTAAAACTAAAGCACCAAATAAATTAGGAATAAAGCTGGCTATTTTGACCCATAAGCCACTCATCGCACCTACTAAATTTTGTGTCCAAGAATCAAGTTGCATAGTTAATCAGCCTTGTTTGCAGTGTGTTTGTCAGATAAATTCGAAATAGGCTTTAAGTGCTCAGAGCCATTGTTTATGCCAATTAAAACAGACTCAAGGGCACGCCCAAACAAGCCGAAAATAGCACCTGCACCTTGTTGTCGATTCGCTTTTTTCAACACCCTATCTAGCGAAACATCATCACTGCCCAGTGTTTCTGGCGCTTTAAGCATATCGCGCAGCGACTGCTCAAAAGGATCTTCATTCATATAATGTACCAATCCTGTGTGCGTAATTGCCGTATGGGTATAAGAGTATACAGATCTAGGGGAGCAGCTTGAGTTAACGTCTAATTATACCCAACGCAGCCAACGAAAAAATAGCCACTGACCAACGGCTAAAACACCAAGCAGTGCACAAGCAATTAAAAACCCATGCGGTTGCTCTGCACCAGGAATACCACCCACATTGATACCCAGTAAGCCCGTTACAAATGTCAACGGCAGGAAAAAACCAGTAATAATAGCTAGCATATACATGGTATGACTCATACGCTCATTACGGCGCCGATGCTCGGTCTCTAAAACCAAGCCAATGCGCTCGCGGGTTAACTCAAGCTCTTCAAGGTGCAGCATAAGTCGGTTATTGAGCTCATTCCAATACAGCCCGTCGTCAGCCATAAACCATGTTTCTTGACTGTGCGTGAGCATCGCAAAGACATCCCTTTGCGGCGCTAAAAACCGTCGTAAATTAGCTGCGCGCCGACGCGCCTGCAGCAAAGGTAACAGCGCTGGGGCATAACGCTTATCATTGTCGGTACTTGCTTCTTCTTGATCTACAGTATCGGCTAACTGTTCTACGCTGCTTTCAACACGATCCGTTAAACTTTGCGCAAAAAACAGCAACACCTCCGAGGTGTTTCTAGGGCCAAAACCTTTACTAAAGGCTTTAATCAGTTCATCAGTGACCTGCACAGGCCGCTGGCGTAACGAATAGATGTGTTTCGCATTAGCAAACAGACGCAAAGAAATCATGTCTTCAGGTTCTGCGTCAGGCAACTGGTTAATTGCACGCAAAAACAACAGCAGCTCTTGCCCCTCTAAACGCAATAAGCGTGGCCGCGTGTTTTCCTCGAGCAAAAGATCACAGGCAAACTCATTTAAACCACTGCTTTCACGTAGCCACTGTTCCGCATGCTGATGACTGCGCTCCCAGTGTAACCACAGCGTTTGCTGCTCAGTCAGCTGCAATTGTGCTAAGTCTGCTGAGGTAATGGCCTGTGCAGAGCCTTTGCCGTCCAAGACAAACGCATGTAATAAGCCTTGGCTGAGTCGATCAGAATGCTGCATGGTTGTTTATTGCTGCGGCATACTAAGCGCTGTCTCAGAAACAATGATGCCATTGTTATCAGCATATACATACGCTCCAGGACGAAATGTAACGCCAGCGAACGTCACCACAACGTTTAAATCACCAATATCACGCTTATCGGTTTTCATTGGGTGACTGGCCAAGGCTTGAATACCCAAATCTGTTTGCGCTAAAACATCAACGTCGCGCACACAGCCGTAAACAATAATGCCAGCCCAGCCGTTTTGTGCAGCTTTTTCAGCCAACATATCTCCCAACAGAGCACGGCGCAGAGAGCCACCGCCATCGACTACCATCACTTTACCATGACCAGGTAGTCCGACCTGTGTTTTAACCAACGAGTTATCTTCGTGGCACTTCACCGTGACAATTTCACCGCCAAATGAATCACGTCCACCGAAGTTAGCAAACATCGGCTCAACAACTTGGACATCGGGGTAAGCGTCACATAGATCAGGTGTCACGTAATGCATGATAGATTCCTTTAATAAGTCAAAACCTTATATATAACGCACAGTTTAACGCAAATAGCAGACTGCGATAAGCCTGGCAACGCTCAACAGCCGTACACATCTAGATAATTGACCACGACTGCTGAGTTTAGTTTTTATCAATTAAATAATAGCTCACTGGACAGGCCATTGGCTTCCAAAACCTGCCGTAAACGCGCTAAAGCATCCACCTGAATTTGCCGGACACGCTCACGTGTTAAACCCATAGCATCACCAATTTCCTGCAAGGTTTGGCAATCATAACCACGCAAACCAAAGCGACGCAGCACAACTTCACGGTGGCGCTGCTGCAATGCAGACACCCATTGATCAATACTGATGGCCAAGTCTTCACGCTGAACGAAATCACCCGGATCAACATGATTATCATCCACTAATGTTTCCAGTAAATTCACATCTGAATCAGTGCTATTAGCCGCATCTAATGATAACGCGTGCTCATTGAATTCATGCATTTGCTGCACATAATCACATGAAAGACCCAAGTGTGAAGCGATCTTCTCTAGACTGGGCGTCTCACCCGCTTGCTGGGTAAGCTCACGAACTGCTCTTAAATAGGCATTGAGTTCTTTAGCCACATGCACAGGTAAGCGCACAACCCGTGCAGTATTCATTATCCCGCGCTCAATTGCTTGCCTGATCCACCATGTGGCATAGGTTGAAAAACGAAAACCACGCTCAGGGTCAAACTTCTCGACAGCACGGATCAGGCCTAAGTTACCCTCTTCTATCAAATCTAAAAGTGCTAGGCCTCGGTGTTGATAGCGCTTAGCAATACTAACAACTAAACGTAAATTGCACTCAATCATTCGCTTACGTGCGGCATCACTACCTTGCACAACTCGGCGTGCATAAGCAACCTCTTGTTCGGCAGTGAGCAGAGGTGACATTCCTATAGCATCAAGATACATCTGTGTTGCATCTAAGTTTCTAGCATCCCTACTGTTGCTATTGCTGACTTTTTCTCCCTGTTTTATTGTGGTCACCTGATATGGCGTTTTAACAGCTACGTCATATTGACCAGACACATCATTTGTCGCATCTAAATTCAGCACTAAATCCTTTAGTCGCATTCCCTTCCACCTATTCCTTAGCACAGTGTTCACAGCAGTATTTTGCTTACTGCGGCAACCTTTTCTACTGTGTCTGAAACAACCTACGGGCTATCGCTTGGGTAGGTATTGCAGTGGATCAACCGGCTTGCCTTGACGGCGAATCTCAAAGTGCACTTTAACTTGATCTGTTCCAGTAGATCCCATTTCTGCAATTTTCTGCCCTGCTTTAACTGTCTGTCCCTCATTCACCAGTAGACGCCGATTATGTCCATAGGCACTAATAAACGTATCATTGTGTTTAATGATGATCAGTTCACCGTACCCGCGAAGACCGCTTCCAGCATAAACAACACTGCCATCCGCAGTTGCTATAATAGGTTGTCCAAGCTTTCCAGCAATATCAATACCTTTATTCAAACTAGTGTTTGAAGAATATCGCCCAACCAGCGTCCCATCCGTAGGCCAAAGCCATTTGCCTTGCGATCCTGGCGCTACTACTGGCTTTGAAATTTGTTGCGCAGATGTGACAGGCTTCACAGGTTTAGCGGCAGCAACAGGTTTACTTTTCGTTGTTGACACAGGTTTTTGAGTTGTTTGTGGTGTGCTTTTTCTAGCTACAACGGGCGCTTTAGAAGTTGCAGAAAAGCGAATGACTTGACCTGGCATAATTACATAAGGCGCTCGAATGCCATTGCGTGCTGCTAATGCTTTCCAATCCCAGCCAAAACGAAAGGCGATTGAATACAACGTATCGCCACGTTTTACAACATAGTGCCCGCTGGTCACGGGGCTGTATTGTCGCTGCTTTGCAGCGTGTGAGCGATCAACTACAGGCGCTTTACCCGATGTTCCAGCGCAACCCACCAATACAATACTCAGCAAGAGAGCTGCTAAGCATCTTATATTGATTTTTTTGATGTGTGCTACGATCAATTGAACTGGCTTCACGCCTGACTCCTTGACGATTTAACTGTGCTCTGCAATATATTCATTTGCCTGCATAGCGCTCAATACCTATGACTGACACAACACCTATTAGCATCAGTAGCAAGGCAGGAAGCAACTGCGCATTGCTTTGAAACATATCTGCAAACTGCCACGGTGAAATATTTTTTTGAAGTAAAGGCACTTCGCTGCCATGACTATCAATACGCCAACTTAAAGTACTTTTCCAGGGCCATACTTTATTCAAAGAACCAAACATCACCCCTGTTAACAAAGCCAAAGTTAGGTCTCTGAAATGCTGTAACGCAGCACGCAATACCCGCGCGAAGGCTAACAAGCCAAACAAACAGCCTGCTGCAAATACCATCAAAACACTCACATCCAATTGTTTAACCGCCAATAAAACTGTTGGATACAAACCCATCAACAGCAAAATGAAGCTGCCAGAAATTCCAGGCAGAATCATTGCACAAATAGCGATAGCGCCTGCGGCAAATAAACTCAAAGGATCCGTTCCCCAGACCACCGGCGCGGCAACCGTAATCCACCAAGCAAAACCAGCCCCTACAACAAAACTGAGCCAGCGGCTAAGATGCCAGCGCTGAATATCACGCGCAACCAAATAGCAGGATACTAAAATTAAACCGAAAAAAAACGACCATAGCGCAATCGGTTGCGTCTCTAGCAGCCAAGTGATTAAACGCGCAAGACTTAAAATACTGAGCAAAATCCCAGAGAACAAAATCAATAAAAAATTCACGTTGGCCAGCTGCCAAGCACGCTTGACCTGCCCTTGCAGCAGCAGCCAAGCAGCTTCTGGTATGCGTGATAAAGCCGTTAGCAACTCATCGTAAATACCAGTAATGAATGCAATGGTACCGCCAGATACACCCGGCACAACATCGGCAGCCCCCATTGCTACACCTTTTAAAAACAAAAGGGCTTTACTCTTCACGCCAAGGCCCCGCTTAACAAAGGGACGAAACGAACACCTTCGATGACTCGATGCACAAAGCCTTCTTCTTCACGAACAATCAATAAAAGCTGCTGGTCATCGCCTTCACCGACAGGAATCACCAAGCGTCCACCGGGCGCTAACTGATCAAGCAGCGCTGGCGGTACATCTTTAGCGCCAGCAGTCACAATAATGCCATTGTAAGGCGCTAAAGCGTTCCAGCCGTCCCAGCCATCACCCCAGCGGTACACAACATTACGCAAATTGAGTTCCGCCAACTGCTCTTTAGCCCGCTCTTGCAACGATTGAATACGCTCAACTGTAAACACCCGTTCAACCAATTGCGCAAGCACAGCTGTTTGATAACCCGAGCCTGTACCAATCTCTAAAACCTTATCCAACGGCCCTTCAGCCAGCAGCAACTCAGTCATACGACCAACAATATAGGGCTGAGAAATGGTTTGATTATTGCCTATCGGCAAAGCAGTATCTTCATAAGCACGGTGTGACAGCGCTTCATCTACGAAGAGGTGGCGCGGTGTGCGACGAATCACATCCAACACCTGCGAATTGCTGAGCCCTTCATCACTCAGGCGTTGAATCAAACGCTCTCGAGTGCGCTGCGAGGTCATACCAATCCCGCCGCGAAGTAAATTATCCTGCTGAAAACTCACAATACATCCTCCAGCCACTGCTTAACGTTCTGCAATTGCGGATGGAATGTACGGTCCAATTGCAACGGCGTAATCGAAACATAACCCTGCGACACAGCATGAAAATCAGTTCCTTCTGCGCCGTCTTCTACCGCACCAACAGCGGCTAACCAATAACATTCTTTACCACGAGGATTCACTGTGCGCACCGGGGCTGCCGCGCGCGCGCGATGCCCTAAGCGGGTCAGTTTAATACCTTTAATTTGCTCAAGTGGTAAATCCGGTACATTAACATTAAACACCGTGTGCGCAGCCAGCGGTAACGCCTCATGCGCCTCAATCAAGCGCCGTGCAAACCACGCGGCACTGGCTAAGTTATCTGGCTGACGTGATAACAATGAGAATGCAAAGGATGGGCGCTGTAAAAACCGCCCTTCCAAAGCAGCAGCAACAGTGCCTGAATACAATACATCATCGCCTAAGTTGGCACCTAAGTTAATCCCCGCAACAACCATGTCCATGCTGTCAGGCAACAAACCGTTCAATCCTAAATGTACGCAGTCTGTCGGTGTACCATTTAAGCTGATATAACCATTGCTTAGGGTTTGTGGGTGCAAAGGACGATCTAAGGTCAGTGAGCTGCTAGCACCGCTGCAGTCTTGCTCAGGCGCGATAATTGAGCACTTGGCGTAATCATTCAGCGCTGCATGTAAAGCGGATAAACCCGGTGCATTCACACCATCATCATTAGCAATTAAGATTCGCACGCATGCACCGCCTCAGTCACCGATAAAAGATCAACTAATTCACGCAACACCACTGTCGCAAAACAACCCGCAGGCAAAATAAAGTGAAGCTGCAAGCAATCATTTGACGGGTATGACCAGCTCAAATCACGCACAGGCAAGCGTAAAATTCGCCGTTCTTGCTTCAGGTTTGCACGCTCGAGCCATACACATAGCTCGGGCCAAATCGTTGCCACGTGCTGCTCTTCTTGTAGAGTTTGCCCTTGACTGGGCATATCCCCATCACCCCATAGCGGGCCAGTCGGATGTACATCCAGTTGGGCTAAACGGGGATCATCACAGTCATCAAGACCTGCAATAAAAAAACTACGACTGCCGGTAAAAGCTAAAACATCACCGACTTGAGCACTATTCCACGTCTGGTTTTTAACCCGCTGTGCCAGTACACGATTAAACAGAGCACTGCGCCCGGTTGATAATAAGCGTGAGCGTAAATTACGCTGTTGCGGTAGCTCATTGCGCTGCGCGTACTCCAGCGCACCTAAGAGGTTATTGCCATTTTCAGCAAAGCGCTGCAAGCCAAAATAATTAGGCACGCCTTGCGCTGCAATGAGCTGCAGACGCGCTTCAAGCGCCGCTCGATCAGCTTTTAAATCCGTTAGGCGAATGGTAAAACCATTGGCCGAATGCGCCCCACGCTGTAATTTACGGCTATGGCGCTGGCGATCTAGGATGCGTAAATCTTCACCTTCAGCATCACTCAGCTGTGGATCACTCTTACCCGGTAAATGGATACTAAACCACTGCCGAGTTAAGGCTTGACGATCTTTTAAGCCAGCGTAGCTGATATTGCGTAATGATACACCCGCCGCTTTCGCCAGACGTCGCGCTGCTTCTTCAGTATTGAGCAGGCGTTTCTCAACCCATAGCCACAGATGTTCGCCGCTGCCGGACAAGGCAATATCCAACACTTCATCAACTTGAAAGTCTTCTGCGCTGGCTTTGAGCTGTGCTGTGCCGCACGGCTCACCCCAAGCTAGTGGGCCAAGCAACTCTAAACTATTCATCGCCTGACCAGTACCACCACGGCATGTGCAGCAATGCCTTCTTCGCGGCCAACAAAACCTAAGCTTTCAGTGGTGGTGGCTTTCACATTGACTTGATCCAATGCGATACCAAGGTCTGCCGCAATATGTTCACGCATTGCAGCAATATGCGGTGCCATTTTCGGCGCCTGTGCTAAAACAGTGCTATCCACATTACCTACCCGCCAGCCAGCCTGCTCGAGTAAAGCCACAACATTGCGCAACAATTGACGGCTGTCTGCACCTTTATAAGCTGGATCAGTATCCGGAAAGTGCTTACCAATATCTCCGAGTGCTGCTGCACCCAATAGCGCATCGGTCAGCGCATGCAGTAAAACATCGCCATCCGAGTGCGCTACAAAACTTTTATCGTGTGCAATTTGTACACCGCCCAAGGTAATAAAGTTACCGGGTTGGAAGCGATGTACATCATAGCCATGACCTATACGCATGCTGTTACCTTGCTATTAAAAACAGGCGTCATTCTACACAGATTTAACAGCGCACACCTAAATAGCCTGCAAATTAGCCTTGGCTCATTACGCAGTCAATGCCTGCGCATGAAAGCGCAAGTGTTCATCAATAAAACTAGCGATAAAGTAATAGCTGTGATCATAGCCCGGTTGCATCCGTGAGGTCAGTGGATAACCAGCGCGCTCGGCTGCGTCTTGTAGCGCTGCGGGCTTAAGCTGTTCCACTAAAAAGTTATCAGCATCACCTTGATCAACCAGCATCGGCAAATGTTGTGTGGCCTTAACAATTAACGCACTGGCATCCCATTCCATCCACGTCTCACGCTGCGAGCCTAGGTAATTAGAAAACGCTTTTTCGCCCCAAGGGCACTGTGTTGGCTGGCACACAGGCGCAAAGGCTGACACTGACTGATAACGCTGCGGCTCACGCAATGCACAAATCAGCGCACCATGCCCACCCATTGAGTGACCACTGATGCTGCGCTTATCTGAAACAGGCAAGTGCTTATCAATTAATGCAGGCAGCTCATCCACCACATAATCATACATACGGTAGTGTTTGGACCACGGCTCTTGCGTGGCATTGACATAAAAACCCGCACCTAAACCAAAATCCCAAGCACCCTCAGGATCATCTGGAACGCCTGCGCCACGCGGACTGGTATCCGGTGCCACAATAATTAAACCCAACTCAGCTGCGGTTTTTAATGCACCGGCTTTTTGCATGAAATTCTCATCATTACAGGTAAGGCCGGACAACCAATACAGTACAGGTAACTTTTTGCCCTGCTCAGCTTGCGGTGGTAAATACACAGCAAATTGCATGCTGCAATTGAGTACAGCAGATTGGTGTTGATAACGCACATGCTGCCCACCAAACACTTTGTTTGATGATATTTTTTGTAAAGACATAATTAACTCCAAAGACAATAATCAAGGCAAACACGCGCATATGCCGATCTGCCTCGACATCTGTGGTTGATGATTAAAAATGGATAACGCTACGAATGCTCTTGCCTTCGTGCATTAAATCAAATGCACTATTAATGTCATCTAGACCCATAGTATGAGTAATAAAGGTATCTAACGGAATTTCACCACTTTGCGACTTAGCAACATAGCCAGGCAATTCAGTGCGTCCTTTCACCCCACCAAAGGCACTGCCACGCCACACACGGCCCGTCACCAACTGAAATGGCCGAGTACTAATTTCTTGCCCCGCACCGGCAACACCAATAATCACTGACTCGCCCCAACCTTTATGGCAACACTCAAGCGCGGCACGCATTAACTGCACATTACCCACGCACTCAAAAGAATAATCCACGCCGCCATCGGTCATTGCAACGATAACATCTTGAATCGGTTGCTCATGCTCCTTAGGGTTGACGCAATCTGTCGCACCGAGCTCACGAGCAATAGCAAATTTTTCAGGATTGATATCGATGGCGATAATGCGACTGGCTTTGGCCATTTTCGCACCAATAATCGCTGCCAAGCCAATGCCACCCAAACCAAAGATCGCAACCGTTGCACCTTCTTCAACCTTTGCGGTATTAAGGACAGCACCGATGCCCGTGGTGACACCGCAACCCAATAGGCAGATTTTTTCTAGCGGTGCGTCTTTAGCAACTTTTGCTAACGATACTTCAGCAACAACGGTGTACTCAGAAAAAGTCGAAGTGCCCATATAGTGAAAAATGGGTTCTCCTTTATAGGAAAAGCGGCTGCTGCCATCTGGCATTAAGCCCTTACCTTGAGTCTCACGCACCGACTGGCATAAATTCGTTTTACCCGACGTACAAAACTTACAGGTGCGGCATTCGGCAGTGTACAAAGGAATCACATGATCACCCACTGCAAGTGACGTCACACCTTCACCCACCGCCTCAACAATACCGCCACCTTCGTGGCCTAAAATAACGGGAAATATACCCTCTGGATCATCACCAGACAAAGTGAACGCATCAGTGTGGCACACGCCACTGGCGACAATACGCACCAGCACTTCACCGGCCTTTGGTGGCGCCACATCAACTTCAACAACCTGCAAAGGTTGGCCCGGACCAAAAGCAACCGCAGCGCGAGACTTAATCATTTCACTCTCCAGATATTCTACAGACACAGAGCATAGCAGAAACCACCGTTCGCTTGCTCTGCAACCCGCACGATATATGTCAATACCTATCGGCAAATCAGTGTAAGCTGGTTTATACACCCCTTGTATTACAGCCGAGTAGCACTATGTCAAATACACGAGTGAAGGGTTCAAACCAAAAACGCCAGCAGCAAAGCGCACAACAAAGCAGTGAGTCGTTACATTTACAAATTACCCACTTTTTAAATTCTGGCGGCGTAATAGATGAGATACCACAGGGTGTCAGTGGATACGTGTTTACCCCAATGGCAAAGAAATAAGCAACAACTGTTAAAAATGCTTTTCCAAGCTGGCCAAATTTAAATACTGCGCTCTACGCGCCCACCGCAGTGCAGTACATAGCCAGAGCCTTGCTCACATAAAAAAGCACTCCGCGGCATCACTGATAACACGTCAACGCCATCACGTAAGGCATAGGCTTGAAAACCCAACTGCGTCAGTAAAAACACTGCACTCTGACTACGTTTACCGTTATCGCAATAGCACAGATACACTTTATTTCTCTCAAGCATGCGCGTTTTTAAACGCAACAAATCTAAGGGCATATGCAAAGCCTGTGCTGCATGAGCACGCTCATACTCATCAAAACGGCGCACATCCAGCCACTGCGCCCCCTGCTTTAGCAGATCCCCAACATCTGAAAATGCTATTTCTTGTGTGACCGGTGCTTTCAATAGTGCTAAAAATTCAGCTCGCTCAAGATACAACACCTGGCTATCAGCTAGCAGGGTAACGGTCGCATTACGCGGCGCATTACTAAGCAGTGCTTCTTCACCAAAACATGCCCCCACGGTCAATTGCGCTAAGATATGGGTTTGATTGTCAATGTTTTGACTGACCTGCGCACTGCCGTGGCGTAAAAAATAACAGCGCTCCCCTTGCTCACCCTCAATAACAACATGCGTGCCTTTAGCTAACTCTAAAACCTTTAAACGCTTTACAATTTTTCGAATATTCGCGGCAGGGACACGAGAAAATAGCGGGTTATCTAATAACACCGATAGCCATTCAATATCTTCACCATCAGCTTCAAACTCCAGCAGTAAATGCTGTAAAGACTGCTGCCAAGTCAGCAATCGTGCCAAATGCTTACGATCAACCAGTACCACACTGCAATCAGTTGCAGCTGTTAACGTATAAGGTTGGGCGGCATTTTCTGGCAGTGCATACTGACTGTCGGCACTGCCCGCTTCTATATACAGCTCATCACCTTGACTGGGCTGATAAAACACGTCACCTGAGAGCAAAAAACAAGTGGTCTGCATGCTGTCTTGCGCAGAGACTACAATTTGCCCCGCCAAAAAAGGCAAAATAGTTAACTGCGTTTGAATATCAGAATACTGCTGAGCAGAAAGCTCGCTTAACGATACAAAGCTTTTTAGCTGTGCTGGGCTTAAGTAATGACTCATGCGCTTGCATACTCCGGTCAACATAGATCAGGCCGCTATTTATTTCGTAGCAACAACTGCAAACTAAAATCTCTTATGTTTAGAACAGCGATCTGTCACGCCATCAACAAAACTACTGGGTTTGTTTTCCCGCGCTAATGGCAAACCACATTGAGCATGGTCATCAAGCTGTATAGAACATACAGGATTTTCATAATGCGCTAGCCATCGCGTATATTGTTCTTCGCTGACTGCACATTTTTTAGCAATATACTCGCGCTGTTTTTGTTGATAAAACGTCATATCCTTCAGCGGTATCGTAATATGTCCAACCCCTGGGTGACAGGCAACAAAAACCACGCCAGAACGGCTGAGTCGCTCTAAAATCTGCTCACCACTTTGCCCAGCTTGCTCTTGCAACTGTTGCTTAAGCTGCAGCAGTTCATTGTTTAATTGCGCTGCCTGCTCAGCTTTGTAGGCGACTTCTACATCTCGAATGGCAACCTGTTCTTTATAATCAACCACTGCAACTGCAATCCGAGCTTGCAGTTCATGCTCAAACTGTTGCCGCAACGAATCCATTGCTTCGCGCTCGTGCTGCTCAAAAGCACGTAAACGGGCTTGTAAATCAGCGCGTAAGTTTTCTAAATTATCAGCTTGGACTGATAACTGCTGCTTGAGCTGCCTGTTCAGCGACTCCTGCTGGGCCAGCTGCTTTTCTAGCTCAAGCGCACGTTGCTGCTGTGCAGTCAGCGCACCTTGGTGCTGCAAACGAAGCGCTGCCAGCTGCTCCTCATGCTGTGCCTCTAAGGTACTGATACGCAAACGCTGTTGCTTAATAATTTGCGCCGCTTTTTTACGTTGCTCTTGATCTTTTTCTCGATCAGCAGCCTGCGTATCAACAGCCACCTGGGAAGCTGAATCCCAACGCTCCTCAGCAGCAACAGTGAACTGTTCTGTGGCAAAAAAATGCTCGTGCGTCTCTTCAAACAATAGACTGAGTGTGTTTCTTTTAACCGCATCACGAATCATCAACAAATGATTGTTTTTAGGTGATAAATCCGGGTCCCACAAATGCATCTGATGCCAAGGTACCGATGTCTGACTGCGACACGCTAAGCGAATCGGCCCTGCGCCTAAATCAGGTCCACGCCCTGCTCGCTCAGCCAAATGACGCAAAGGTATATTCCAGCTGGGGTCAACAGCACCTTTTTCATCAAAGTCGATATAAAAGAAAACCAATGAACGGACCAAGAGTCGTGGATTGATCAACACATAAACCGCATGCATCTGCTGATCTGTGAATTCAGGCATGTTAACGACACCATCAAGCACCGCCTCAAATTCTGGATACAGCATTTGCTTAGAGATTTTTTGGTCCGCAAAGAACATCACGGCCTCAACCATCTGTGGTTTATTTCGTAAGCGCATGAATTCTCTCTATTAAATACAGGCAAGGCGTGTAGACATTGCATTGAAGATTCAAGTTTTACTATAACAAAACCTAAATCAAACACTGTGACGCTGTTGGCAGGTGCTCAAGTAGAAAAGACACAATGCAACTTAAAGGTGAGCGCACTCACATTCTATGCATGCATTACACGAGCAACACATACAGTCGACCTTACAACAGCAGCAAATCTTCTGGGCAGGTGATTTTAATATTACTCGCAAGCCCTTCAACAACACGCGGGGTAAAGCCTGCCCACTCCATCGCCGAAGACTCATCGGTGACGGCAACCTGTGCTTGTAACGCAGCAGCTAACGCATGCTGCAATAGGCCCAAACGAAACATCTGTGGTGTCAAAGCATGCCAGATAACGCTGCGATCAATCGTTTTTAAAACACAGCCGTCAGCACTGACATGTTTTAATGTGTCGCGCGCCGGCACAGCCAGTAAACCACCAACAGGGTCAGCAGCTAATCGGGTCAACAAGCGATCTAAATCTTCGCGCGTTAACAGGGGGCGCGCTGCATCATGCACCAAGACCCAATCATCTGCCTTTGCGCCCCTGCCGGGCAGTGCCAGCAAGGCATTGAGCACTGAATCAGCACGCTCTGCGCCACCCACGACCGTACTAATGCGTGGGTGTACAGCAAGACTTAATTGCGGCCACCAGCGGTCGTGCTCAGCTAATGCTAAAACGATACCTTGCACACTAGGGTGCTCTAAAAAGCACTCTAAAGTGCGCTCAAGAATAGTTTTCCCAGCCACGCTTAAGTATTGCTTGGGGCAGGCAGCTTGCATACGACTGCCAATTCCAGCAGCTGGAATGACCAACCAAAAAGACGGCAAGCTCATTCGGTCAGCAAGAATAGAGTTTCCCCTTCCTTGACCATTCCCAACTCGTGACGGGCACGCTCCTCAACAGTCTCCATGCCTTTTTTCAGCTCCATTACTTCAGCATCCATCACACGGTTACGTTCAAACAAGCGCTCATTTTCAGCTTTTTGCTCAGCTATTTGTTGCTTAAGCTGCACGCCCTGCGCGACACCGCCATCCCCCAACCACAGACGGTACTGCAACCCGATCAACATCACGAGCAGTACGACTAACAACCAGTAGGGTTCTTTTTTCATCATAGCGTTCCATAGAAAAGGGCAGCTGATATGGCTGCCCTTTGAACATCACAGAGTCTGTGACACGCATCGCTTACAGAGGTTGCACATCAACCGCGAAACTCTGCGCGCCCGCGATAAGGGGCTTGCCCAGCCAACTGCTCTTCAATGCGTAGCAGTTGGTTGTACTTAGCCACGCGATCCGAGCGGCACAGTGAGCCAGTTTTAATTTGGCCCGCCGCCGTACCCACGGCAAGATCAGCAATTGTAGCATCTTCAGTTTCACCGCTGCGGTGTGAAATAACCGCGGTAAAACCAGCTGCTTTAGCCATTTGAATCGCTTCCAAGGTTTCCGTCAAGGTGCCAATTTGATTGAATTTAATCAAAATTGAGTTAGCGGTTTGTGTATCAATGCCTTGCTGCAAAATCTTAGTATTGGTGACAAACAAATCATCACCAACCAGCTGGATTTTTTCACCAATCTTATCCGTGAGCAGCTTCCAGCCCGCCCAATCTGATTCATCCATACCATCTTCTATGGAAATAATCGGAAAGCGCTCGGTTAAGCCCGCTAAGTAGTCAGTAAAACCTTGCGCATCAAATGTTTGACCTTCGCCGGCTAAATCATACTGACCGTCTTTATAAAACTCGCTGGCAGCGCAGTCCAGGGCTAAAGTCACATCGTCACCCAGAGTGTAACCAGCATTGGCCACAGCTTCAGCAATGGCAGCAAGGGCATCTTCGTTAGACGCTAAGTTTGGCGCAAAACCACCCTCATCACCCACCGATGTACTTAAACCGCGTGCTTGTAAAACAGCTTTGAGATGGTGAAAGATTTCTGTCCCCATACGCAAAGCATCTGAAAAGGTTTTGGCGCCAACCGGCTGTACCATAAACTCTTGGATATCAACGTTGTTATCGGCATGCTCGCCGCCATTAATGATATTCATCATTGGTACGGGCATTGAGTACACGCCCGGTGTGCCATTGAGCTCAGCTATGTGTGCGTACAAGGGCATGCCTTTAGCTTGAGCGGCGGCTTTAGCAGCAGCCAATGACACCGCTAAAATGGCATTAGCGCCAAGTGTGGCTTTGTTATCAGTGCCATCCAGCTCAATCATTGCACGGTCAAGTGCCTGCTGATCCGTTGCATCTTTACCGATTAATAACTCGCGGATTGCACCATTGATATTGGCAACAGCTTTGAGCACGCCTTTGCCTAAATAACGGTTTTTATCGCCATCGCGCAACTCTAGCGCTTCACGCGAACCTGTCGAAGCGCCCGAAGGTGCGCACGCGCTGCCAATGCTGCCGTCTTCCAAAATAACATCGGCTTCAACCGTAGGGTTACCACGAGAATCTAAGATTTCACGACCTTTGATGTCGATAATTTTTGCCATTGTTCTGCACGCTCCGTACTGTATTGGGTCAAACTTAAAATGAAGTCATCGCCTTAAGCTGTTTCAATTATTGGGAAACTTTTAATCAAATCATCTAACTGCTTGAGTTGCGTTAAAAACGGTTCCAGCTTATCTAAGCGTAAGGCACAAGGGCCATCACACTTAGCATTATCAGGATCAGGATGCGCCTCTAAAAACAGTCCAGCTAAACCTTGGCTCATACCCGCTTTAGCCAGCTCAGTTACCTGAGCACGACGCCCACCGGCTGAATCAGCACGGCCACCAGGCGTTTGTAACGAGTGAGTAACATCGAAGAATACTGGGTACTCAAATTCTTTCATAATGCCAAAACCAAGCATATCAACCACAAGATTATTGTAACCAAATGCCGAGCCGCGCTCACATAGAATCAACTGATCATTACCCGCTTCCTCGCACTTAGTGAGAATATGTTTCATCTCATGCGGGGCTAAAAACTGGGCTTTTTTGATATTGATAACAGCATTAGTTTTTGCCATGGCGACGACTAAGTCAGTTTGGCGCGATAAAAATGCCGGCAGTTGGATAATATCGCAAACCTCAGCCACAGGCTGTGCTTGGTAGGGCTCGTGCACATCAGTCAGCACCGGTACATTAAAGGTGCGCTTGATCTCCTCAAACACTTTAAGCCCTTCATCAAGACCCGGCCCACGAAATGAGTGAATTGACGAACGATTGGCCTTATCAAAGCTGGCTTTAAATACATAAGGAATACCAAGCTTTTCAGTCACACGCACATATTCTTCACAAGCGCGCATGGCTAAATCACGTGACTCAATTACATTGATACCGCCAAACAAAACAAAGGGCTTGTCATTGGCGATATCAATATCAGCAACACGAATAATTTTTTGGCTCATGCCTTGTCTGCCTTATACGCCAACGCCGCTTCAACAAAGTCTTTAAACAGCGGGTGTCCGCCGCGCGGTGTTGAAGTAAACTCAGGGTGGAATTGACACGCAACAAACCACGGATGCTCAGCAACCTCAACCACCTCTACCAGTGCTCCGTCTTCCGAGCGACCCGAGACTTGCAGGCCAGCATCAAGCAACTGCGGTAATAACTGATTATTAACTTCGTAACGATGACGGTGCCGCTCAACAATAGAATCTTGGCCATAGCTTTTATGCACCAAGCTGCCTGGGGTTAAGTGACACTGCTGCGCGCCAAGGCGCATGGTGCCACCAATATCGGCATCTGCGCTGCGCTGCTCAAGACTGCCATCAGCATCTTGCCACTCAGAAATCAGACCCACCACTGGGTGTTCGCTGTGCTTGTCAAATTCTGTCGAGTTGGCATCTTTCCAGCCCAACACATTACGCGCAAACTCAATCACCGCAACTTGCATACCTAAGCAAATGCCGAGGTATGGAATCTTATTTTCACGCGCATACTGCACCGCTTGAATTTTTCCTTCTACGCCGCGCAAACCAAAACCACCAGGCACCAGAATCGCATCAACGCCTTCTAACAGCCCAACGCCTTGGTTCTCTAGATCTTCGGAGTCAATATAGAGCATTTTAACTTTTGTTTGCGTCTCAATGCCGGCATGACTCATCGCTTCGATAAGCGATTTATAAGCATCGAGCAACTCCATATATTTACCAACCATGGCAATGGTGACGTCTTGCTTGGGGTTGAGCTTGGCATCAATCACTCGATCCCACTCAGATAAATCAGCACCGTCGCACTCTAAACCAAAGCGCTCCATAACAAAGTCATCTAACCCTTGGCTGTGTAAAATACCGGGGATTTTATAAATGGTATCCACATCAGGCAAGCTCACCACTGCACGCTCTTCAACGTTAGTGAATAAGGCAATTTTACGGCGTGAAGAAATATCAATCGCACGATCAGAGCGGCACACCAGCACATCAGGCTGCAAGCCAATGGATCGTAATTCTTTAACAGAGTGCTGGGTCGGTTTAGTTTTGGTTTCACCAGCAGTGGCGATATACGGCACCAGGGTTAAGTGCATTAGCATGGCGCGCTTAGCGCCGACTTCAACACGCAACTGGCGAATCGCCTCTAAAAACGGTTGTGATTCGATATCACCGACCGTGCCACCGATCTCCACCATCGCCACATCTGCATCACCGGCACCCTTAATAATGCGGCGCTTGATTTCATCAGTGATATGCGGAATGACTTGAATAGTGGCCCCGAGGTAATCGCCACGACGCTCACGACGCAAGACTTCTTCATACACACGGCCAGTGGTGAAGTTGTTGTTTTGCGTCATCGTGGTATTTACAAATCGCTCGTAATGACCTAAATCGAGGTCGGTTTCTGCACCATCTTCGGTGACAAAAACTTCCCCGTGCTGAAACGGGCTCATAGTGCCGGGATCAACGTTAATGTACGGATCGAGTTTTAGCAGGGTGACTTTTAAGCCACGCGCCTCAAGAATAGCCGCCAATGAAGCTGAGGCAATACCTTTCCCCAATGAAGAAACAACACCGCCTGTGACGAAGATGTAGCGCGTCATAAATAACCCTGGATTCTGCGTTTAAGCGGCAAGCCGCCGAAGATAAGCATTGAAAACTGTACTTGAAAATTTACAATTAAAATCAAGCACTACAGGAGCAATCAAGCACCTGCACTAATCAACTAATAGACGGGAGAACAGTCTACGCGAAAGCTGTTTATGACTCAAACCAAGAAAACACTAAAAAGCATATTTTGTCGTGCAATTCGACCTGCGTTAACATCGCACGCCGTATCAAGCTAAATTTCATGGGCTAATTGATGCTCGACTGCTGCAGGAACTTGCCATGTTACGCGCAAATGCTTTATGTCCGGATGATTCAAGGCCGGCACATTGGCCAAAGCAACGGGTTGCTCGGCAACAAACAACAAGGGTAAGCGTGCACGTATAAATTGCGGAATAGCCTGCTCTTGCAGGAGCCGCTTCAGATCTCTATGACCTCGATCCACTATAAAAAAGCGCTCCCCACCTTGTCGATAGCGAACCTGCAATGGCACGCTGACATCACCACTGATCAGTAAAACACCATTATCAGGCAGCGGATAACACCCAGCACAATTTACAGTTAAATTTAAGTCAGGGGGTGGCTGCAGCCAAAATTCAGCCAGCCAGTAGATCTGATTTTGACTGCGCACCAGCGCCCCACTGTGTAAACGCCAAAGCGGCTGCGCATCCGTCTGTGCGTCACGCAAGGATTCCCAACCGGCCCAATGCGCGGCATCTGGCAATAAGGTGAAAGGTGCAAGCCAGTAACGTAAGAGGTTCTTTTGCCGAACTAAGGTTAATTCTCGCAATTTCTCTAAATTCAGGCACGGCAAGATCAACCAATCTAAGCCAGAGTCACCCTGCACACGCTGCAGATCTTCATAGGCCAAATCATCCAGTAACTGCTGCGCTTCATGCATATGCTCTGCGGTACGCTGCAAGCTGTGCTGCATCGTTGGCCAACGCGATTTCAATGCAGGTATCACTTGGCGGCGTAGATAATTACGGTCAAAACTATCGGTGACATTAGTCGGGTCTTCAATCCAAACCAGCTGATGCTGTTTGGCATACTGCAACAACTGTTGCTGACTGATAGTCAACAGCGGTCGCAGTACATGCCCCTGCGCTAAAGGCCGCGCCACGGGGATACCACGCAAGCCTGCAACACCGGTGCCGCGCATTAAGCGAAACAGCAAGGTTTCAGCTTGATCATCTTGATGCTGCGCCATCATCAGCACTTCATCGGCCTGCAGATGCTGGGCAAAAGCCGCATAGCGCGCCTCACGTGCCGCCTGTTCGACACTGGCTACCGGTGCCACGCTGACGCGCACAATGCTAAGCGGCACCTGCAGCGCATCACAGACTTGCTGACAATGCTCAGGCCAAGACTGAGCCGCCTCTTGTAAACCATGATGGATATAAATTGCCCGCAGCGCGGGCAAAGCGTGCTGCTGAGCCAATTGCGTTAAGGTATAAAGCAGCACTGTCGAATCCATGCCGCCGGAAAAAGCGACACAAAAGCGCTGCGCATGAGACCATGGCTGCACTGCATTAAGTACGATTTTTTCAAGCTCTAGCATAGGAGACAGCCTTGTGTGACAGGCTGTAAGGCGCACCCAGAAGTAAACCTAGGACACGCCATAGTGTGCCGCCTTGGCAATTAAGCGATACCAAAGCCCATTAGCTTTTCATAGCGACGCGCTAACAATTCATCGGTATCCAACGACAACAATTCATCCAGTTGCACCGCCAATGCCTCACGGATCGATTCAGCTGTAGTCTGCACATCACGGTGCGCACCACCCAGCGGCTCGGCAATCACCTGATCAACAATTTTCAAACCTTGTAAGCGTTCTGCGGTGATACCCATAGCTTCCGCGGCTTCCGCAGCTTTATCAGATGTTTTCCACAAAATTGAAGCACAGCCTTCCGGTGAAATTACCGCATAGGTTGAGTATTGCAGCATATTTAAACGGTCACAAACACCAATGGCCAAGGCACCACCAGAACCACCCTCACCAATCACAGTTGAGATAATCGGCGTTTTCAAGCGCGACATAACACGCAGGTTCCAAGCGATGGCTTCACTTTGTCCACGTTCTTCAGCATCAATGCCGGGGTACGCACCTGGCGTATCAATAAAAGTAAGAATCGGCATTTTAAAACGCTCAGCCAATTCCATTAAACGACAGGCTTTGCGGTAGCCTTCAGGGCGCGGCATACCGAAGTTACGGCGTACTTTCTCACGTACTTCACGGCCTTTTTGATGACCAATCACCATCACTGGCTTGTCATTAAAGCGGGCAATACCACCAACGATCGCCGCATCATCAGAGAAATGACGATCACCATGCAACTCTTCAAACTCGGTAAACAAATGTTCAATGTAGTCTAGCGTATAAGGGCGCTGTGGATGGCGTGCCATACGCGCTATTTGCCAACTGTTTAGATTGGCAAAAATACTTTTGGTTTGCGCATTACTTTTTTCTTGTAGGCGCGCAACTTCATCGCCAATATTTAAATCATTGTCATTACCTACCAGACGTAACTCTTCAATTTTCGCCTGAAGATCGGCAATGGGCTGTTCAAAATCCAAAAAACTAGGGTTCATCAGGGGCATCCATTTTTTCTGTTACGGCGGTTAGGCCGTGCTGCAATGTTTAAGATTTGCACGATACTCTGTGCGCAAACCACCAAATCTGTTGTATAGCAGAGTCTGCTCGACTCGACGCCGCATTGGCGCACTGATGCTAACGGTAGTGCAAAAAGACGTTATCACGACCCAGCAAGTCACGTAATGCCTGAATCAGGTCGTCAGTCGGCTCAACTTTCCACTCTGGGGAAAACTCTAACAGCGCTTTAGCTGTTTGCCCGTTATAGTTTACTGTCAACGGACATGCACCTTTATACTGCAATAGTAATGCTTTTAGTTGTGTTAGGCTGTCCCGACTTAAGTCTGTCACAGACAGATTCAAGCGTAAACTTTGCGCCAGACTGGTGCGTGCTTCTTCGAGACTCATCACCCGTTTCGCGCGCAAGCGTAAGCCACCAGAAAAATCATCATGGCTGACCTCACCCTCTACCACAACCAAAGCATCTGTCTGTAGCAGCGCTTGCGCCTGATTAAAAGCTTCGGCAAACAGTGACGCTTCAATACGCGCCGAACGGTCATCTAGGGTAATGAACCCCATTTTATCGCCTTTCTTATTGCGCATAACTCGTAAATTGATAATTAAGCCAGCCACCGTCTGAGTATCACGCGAGGGCCTTAAGTCAATGATGCGCTGACGTGCGAAACGCCGTACTTCGCCTTCATACTCATCAATCGGATGTCCGGTCAAGTACAAGCCTAAGGTGTCTTTTTCGCCCTTTAAACGCTCTTTAAGCGTCAACTCGCGCGCAGCATGGTACTGCGCATACAAATCGATCTCTTCACTAGCGAAGATGTCGCCAAATAAATCCATATGTCCGCTGTCACGATTGCGTGCGGCTTGATCAGCGGTTTGAATTGCCTCTTCCATTGCCGCTAACAGCACTGCGCGGTTTCGATCAATATTGGCGTGGTATTTATCAATCTGATCAGAAAAATACGGCCCCATGCGATCGAGCGCACCACTGCGCACTAGCGCATCAAGGGTGCGTTTATTGATTCGCTTAAGATCCATACGCGCACAGAAATCAAACAAATCAGTAAATGGCTGATCACCACGGGCACTGACAATGGCTTCAACAGGCCCTTCACCCACACCTTTAATCGCACCCAAGCCATACACCACATGGCCCTCATCGTTTACGGTAAATTTATATTCGGACTGATTAACATCTGGCGCCATAATGCGCAGTTTCATATTGCGGCATTCTTCAACCAGTATCACCACCTTATCGGTGTTATCCATATCTGCCGAGAGCACGGCCGCCATAAATTGCGGTGGATAATGCTGCTTAAGCCAAGCCGTTTGGTAGGACACCAAGCCATAAGCAGCCGAGTGAGATTTGTTAAAACCATAGCCAGCAAATTTCTCAACCAGATCAAAAATATTACCGGCAAGGTCGGCGTCAATATTGTTAGCTTTACAGCCTTCAATAAAGCCACCACGCTGTTTAGCCATTTCTTCCGGCTGTTTTTTACCCATGGCGCGGCGCAGCATATCTGCTTCACCTAATGAGTAGCCGGCCATTACTTGGGCAATTTGCATAACCTGTTCTTGGTACAAAATAATGCCGTAGGTCGGCTGCAGAACAGGCACTAAACCGTCATATTGGTAATCAGTGTGCGGATAAGCTAATTCAGCACGGCCATGCTTACGATTGATAAAGTCATCAACCATGCCCGACTGCAAAGGCCCAGGCCGAAACAAGGCCACCAATGCAATAAGGTCTTCAAGGCAGTCTGGTTTGAGCTTTTTAATCAGCTCTTTCATGCCGCGCGACTCAAGCTGGAACACCGCTGTGGTTTCCGCACGCTGCAGCATTTGATAGGTTGCTTTGTCATCCAGCGGGATAAAGTCGATATCCAGCGGTGGCTCATCCTGTTTGGCGCGGTCGCGATTAATGTTTTCCAGCGCCCATTTAATAATGGTTAAGGTGCGCAGCCCCAAGAAGTCAAACTTAACCAGTCCAGCCGACTCAACATCATCCTTGTCGTACTGGGTTACTAAGCCGCCGCCTTCTTCATCACAGGAAATCGGTGAGAAGTCAGTCAGTTTAGTCGGCGCAATAACAACACCGCCGGCGTGCTTACCGGTACCACGCGTAATCCCTTCCAGCTTAAGCGCCATCTCCCAGATTTCAGCAGCTTCTTCATCAACGGCTAAGAAATCACGCAGCGCTTCTTCAGCCTCAAAGGCTTTACCAAGAGTCATGCCCACTTCAAAGGGAATCATTTTCGACAAACGATCGGCCAAACCATAAGCCTTGCCCTGCACTCGCGCGACGTCGCGTACCACTGCTTTAGCCGCCATGGTACCGAAGGTAATAATTTGACTAACTGCTTCACGGCCATACATGTTGGCCACATACTCAATCACCCGATCACGGCCGTCCATACAGAAGTCGACGTCAAAGTCAGGCATGGAAACCCGTTCAGGGTTTAGAAAACGCTCGAACAGCAAGTCATACTGCAAAGGATCAAGGTTGGTAATGTGCAACACATAGGCGACCAAACTACCAGCACCCGAACCCCGCCCCGGCCCCACCGGTACTCCATTGTTTTTCGCCCAGTGGATAAAATCCATAACAATCAAAAAGTAACCTGGAAAACCCATTTGGATAATAATATCCAACTCAAAGTTTAAACGGTCATCGTACACTTGGCGCTGCGCTGCGTAGTCTGGCGTGTCTTTGGGTAAGGTTACCGATAAACGCTCTTCCAACCCTTCAAAAGACACGTGGCGCAGATAATCAGCAATGGTCATGCCTTCGGGCACAGGGAAATCAGGCAAAAAGTGCGTCCCCAATTGCACTTCAATGTTGCAGCGTTTGGCGATCTCTACACTATTGCGCAGCGCTTCTGGAATATCAGCAAACAGCTCCGCCATTTCTTCTGGTGTTTTTAGATACTGCTGATCGGAATAGGTGCGCGGCCTACGCGGATCATCCAGCACGCGCCCCTCACCAATACACACCCGGGTTTCGTGTGCAGAAAAGTCATCTTGCTTTAAAAAGCGCACATCATTGGTGGCCACCACCGGCACACCCGTTCGCGCTGCTAAAGTAACAGCTGCATGCACATGTTCTTCATCATTGGGGCGCGCAGTACGCTGCAGCTCTAAATAAAAACGGTTTGTAAAAACTGCCTGCCACTCAGCAACAAGCTGCTCGGCTTTGGTTACTTCACCGGCTAGCAGCGCTAAGCCTATTTCGCCTTCTTTCGCGCCAGATAAGGCAATCAAGCCTTCAGCGGCCTGCTTCACCCAATCGCGCTTAATAATGGCTAAGCCATTGTGCTGCCCTTGGGTAAACCCTAGGGAGATGAGCTCTGTCAGGTTGCGGTAGCCTTTAGGCGTCATCACCAATAGCGTCATACGCGTCAGTGGGCCGTCTTCCTGCGCACTGGCCAGCCAAATATCAGCACCACAAATAGGCTTTACACCACCTTTTTGTGCGCTGGTATAAAACTTAATCAGCGAGCTCATATTGCTTTGATCGGTCACCGCCACAGCCGGCATGCCTGCATCACCGACTGCTTTAATCAAAGGTTTGATGCGCACTAAGCCATCCACCAATGAAAACTCGCTGTGCACACGCAAATGAACAAATGAAGCCGACATGGAGCAACCTTTTCAACAAATAAAGAGCAACTTAAAACACGTTAAGCTATTGGCGCATAACTGAATTATTGGGTTAAACGCTGCAATGCTTCGCGATATTTATCCGCAGTTTTTTGCGCCACATCATCGGGTATTGCCGGTGCTGGCGGCTCTTTGTTCCAACCGCTGTTTTCTAGCCAGTCACGCACGAATTGTTTATCAAAACTCGGCGGATTGCTGCCCACTTGATAGCTGTCTGCTGGCCAAAAACGACTGGAATCTGGCGTTAACACTTCATCCATCAAGGTTAACGTGCCGTCACTGTCCAAACCAAATTCAAACTTGGTATCGGCAATAATGATGCCGCGCGTGGCGGCGTACTCAACCGCCGCTCGATACAACGCCAATGACGCATCACGTACCTGATTAGCTAGCTCTTCGCCTATTATCTCGACGCATTGAGCAAAACTGATATTTTCATCATGATCACCCACTTCAGCTTTGGTTGACGGAGTGAAAATAGGCTCGGGTAGCTTCTGCGCTTCTTGTAAGCCGGCCGGCAGTTGAATACCGCAAACAGTTCCGCTGCGCTGATACTCTTTCCAACCTGAGCCAGCTAAATAGCCGCGCACAATGGCTTCTACAGCAACAGGTTTGAGGCGCTTAGCCACCACTGCTCGACCTGCAACCAGCGGCAGTTCTTGCGCGCTGACCACATCGCTGACCTGATCACCGGTGAAATGATTGGGGATAATGTGCTCAAGTTTGTTAAACCAAAAGTTAGAAATCTCGGTGAGAATCTTGCCTTTGTCTGGAATGGGCTGCTCTAAAATCACATCGAATGCAGACAGGCGATCACTGGCGACCATCAGCATGCGCTGCGCATCAATTTCATACAGATCACGCACTTTGCCTGAGTACAGTTTTTTTAGGCTCAGTTGAGGCTGCTTGCTCATTGCAAAAATCCTATGGTTAGAAACGCAGCAGGCGAAATCTAAGTTTCGCCTGCTGCGTTATTGAGGGGCAATGCTTTATTCTAAGTGGCTACGCACTTGCTCTAAAATACGCTCTGTCACATCGGCAGGCGCCAAGGTATCGAGGTCGCGCTCGACACTGACAAACACCTGCTGTCGGATGGTTGTCAGACGTAAAATATAACGTTCGGCACTGACTGTTTCTGGCTTGGGCTTTTTCGAGCTGAACACACGCTTAAAGAAACCTGGTTCTTCTTTTTGCGCACGCTGCGCTAAATCAATGTAGTACAAACCGGTACTGCGGTTAATGTCATCAACACGAATATCAGCTGCGCTTAAAGCGCGACCGATGCTCGACCAGGCACGGTCAAAGGTTGCATCTAGACGTAAAACTTTAACGCCATTACCACTATCAAGCACAACAACACGTTTTGGCGTGTCGTAGGTTTTGCTGGCTAACAAGGAAAATGAATCACCTTTTTCATTGCTCTGCGCTAAGTAATTGTTGAGCTCGCTGAGCAATTCGCCAGCGGATGCTGCAGTCGTTGTACTAGCACTCCAGGCTGTATCCTCTGCGCTTGTGCTACTGCGCTGCGCTTGATCAATAAAGACTTCACTGCTGTTGCGCTGCACGCCAGGCTCAATGCGTACGCGAAAACGCGTTTGCAGGTCGCTCGCTGCACTGCCCCAGACTTGGCGTACTAAACCGGCATTTAACTCGCTCAGCGCTTGCCACTCAGTAGTGAACTCGCCTAAGTGCGGGCGCTCGTTCGCAATTTTAAAACCGTTTTGCTCAAAAAACTGCTGTGCGGCGGGCCACACCTGAGCAGGAATACGCTGCGCAACAACCCAGCTCAGTGGGCCGCTTTTTTGCACACTGAATTCACCAATAAAGGCGCTGGCCGGTAATGGTTGCGGGCGCGGAACAGTATATTCAGCAGTCGGCGCAGCAGAAGCGATGCGGTGCGGTATGGGCAGCAGCGGGTCAAGCGGCTTCGCTTGCACACCTTCAGGCAGCTGCATTGCCGGTGTGGGACGCGCTTCAAGATAATCACCGCCGCGGTCGCGGAAGTAACCATCTTTACCTATTAACCAACCACAACCTGTCAAACTGCTTGCAGTAACCGCTAACACACATATTCCAGCAAATCGCTTCATGCGTTTTAAAACCTCAGATTAGTTCAGAATGCCGGACTGACGCATGGCCTGGCGTAAAGTGTCATGGTACTGCTCGCTGAACACTGTCAACGGTAAGCGTATACCTTCTTGGATCAAGCCCATCTCGTACAGCGCCCATTTCACGGGGATCGGATTGGCTTCTAAAAATAAATTTACATGCAGGGGCATCAACTTATCATTCATCGCTTTAGCTGTAACGGCATCGCCAGCCATCGCTGTTTTGCATAAATCATGCATCGCACGTGGCGCAATATTAGCGGTCACAGAAATATTACCCTTGCCGCCGGCCAGCATCAGCTCATAGGCCGTTGCATCATCACCTGAGTACACATAAAAATCACTGGGTACACGGGCAATAATATCTTTAGCGCGCGCGATATTGCCGGTGGCTTCTTTGATACCAACAATATTGGGTACTGCAGATAAACGCACCACCGTATCAGCCAACATATCGCAGACTGTACGTCCCGGTACGTTATACAGAATTTGCGGGATCGCAACGGCCTCAGCAATA